>JARLGS010000776.1 GCA_031292695.1 Mycobacterium sp.
CAACACCTCAAACAAGTACTCACACCCGCCCGTGGGCCACACCTCAGGCCGGGCTCAAGCCTCCGGGTTTGAGCCGCGCCTTTTTTGAGCGATGTGGTCAGAGCCCCCGACTTGCGCCGCGGACGGCGGCGACCGCCTCGTCCGGACCGCTGAACTCCACTTGCGCCGGCTCGCGTCCCGCGGCGAAAAGCAGTAGCTCGCCTGCCGTACCGGTCACCGTCACCTCGGCGCCGCGACCGACTGCGGCCAGCCGCCGGCCTTCGGGGGTCACCAAGGTGATCCGCGCCGGCGGGTTCTTGATCGCCATTCGCGCCATGTTCGGCACCGCACGCGCCAGAGCAGACACAAGGCCGTCATCGAGAGCCCTTGGCTCCCAGGTTGATTGGGCCCGACGAACATCCTCGTTGTGAATGAACATCTCGGCGACATTGATCAGCGGATCGAGCAGCTTGAACGGCGAGTAGAGCGGCGGGCCCGCAGCGACCATGTCGACCAGTCGTTGCCAGTCCGTGGACGCGGTCACCTGCGCCTGGACCCGATCGGTATATCCGGCAAGCTGCGGCACCAGAATTCCCGGCGCGGCGTCCAACCGGCGCTCGCGGACCACGAGATGCGCAGCCAGATCGCGGGCAGTCCAGCCTGCACACAGGGTGGGGACATCGGGTCCGTTGGCGCGCAGGGTTTCGACGAGTGCGGCACGTTCCCGCTGAGCGGCGGTCATCGGACGAGTTTAGGCCGGAGCGGGTCGTCGTCACTGAGACCTCGATCACCTCACGGCGCAAAGTCCGAATAGTGGATTGCGACGCGGTCACAGATGAATACCCATCCGCACATGGGCGGTACCAAACGACCTCATTCGTCACTATGGTCACAAATGCCCCTCGGTGGCGTCGAAGCGCCGCCCGCCATCGGAAAGGTGTGTGACCGTGTCGCCGCGTCCTCGCATTGCATCGGTAGCACTGACGGCCACCGTCGTTTTCGGCGGTGCGGTCGATGTCGCGCCGCGTGCAATCGCCGAGCCGTGCCCCGGCGCCGCCGGAGGTGGCGGAGTCATGTCTCCCCCGATGGGTCACCGGCCCAGCAACGCAAACGAACGGGCACCGCTGCCTAACTTGGGCAAGCTGTCCCGGTCGCTCATCAGCGCGATCGCGCAGGGCACGCTGCAGCAGCAGGCGGCGGTGGTGCCCGGTAAACCCCGAGTACCGCAACCGCAAGGGGCCCAACCGCAGGTGACGCAGCCCGCACCGGCCCAGACGCCGGCCGAGCCCGCAGCACAGCCGGCACCCGCAATCGACGCGGGCACAACATCATTGGTCGGCTGGGTGACGGGTGACCAGAGCGCCGGCGGAAGCACCTTGCAGCGGTTCGGCATATCGGGGACCGACCTGGGCATCATGTGGGACAACGGAGACCCCGCCAACAATCAAGTCCTGATGATGTTCGGCGACACCTACGGCAACTGCAGCGCTAGCAATCTGCAGTGGCGGTACAACACCATGCTCCGCACCAACGACCGCGCCCTGTCCCACGGCATCAGCATCCCGCCGGGCTCTGTGTCCAACCCCTACTCAGGGTCGCCCGAGTGGCAGTCCGGCATCTCCAAACAGACCATCCCCACCATCCGATCGGCTCCGGTGGAGAAGGGCATCATCCCGACATCCGGAATCGCGGTCGGCAAGACGCAGTACGCCAGCTTCATGTCGATCAAGAGCTGGGACAACGCGGGTTCGTGGACGACGAACTACTCGGCGATCGCCGTCTCCAATGACAACGGCCAGAACTGGGGCGTGTACCCGAGCAGCGTCCGGCCGTCGGCGCCGGACAACGTCCCACAGGTCCCCTATGCCCCAGGCAATGAGAACTTCCAACAGGGCGCATTCCTCAAGGGTAACGACGGCTACATCTACTCCTATGGCACGCCGCCTGGCCGCAGCGGCTCGGGGTACGTTTCCCGGGTACCGGCGAACTTCCTGCCCGACCTCTCCAAATATCAGTACTGGAGCAACGACAGCCAGTCCTGGGTGCCGAACAATCCCGGCGCGGCGTCTCCGGTAATTCCGGGCCCCGTCGGCGAAATGTCGGTGCAGTACAACACTTATCTCAAGCAGTACCTGGTGATGTACTGCAACAACCTTTCCGACGTGGTGTTCCGTACCTCACCCACCCCGGTGGGCCCGTGGAGCCCCGAGCGACTGGTGGTTTCCGCCCAGCAGTTCCCCGGCGGCGTGTACGCACCGTACCTGCACCCCTGGTCCACCGGCCGTGACCTGTACTTCAACTTGTCGCTGTGGTCGGCGTACAACGTGATGCTGCTGCACACCGTGCTGCCCTAAACCGGCTGCGCCAGTTTGGTTTTGGTGTTGAGGCGAGGGTGGCCCAGAAGTCAACGAGAATGGGCGCACCGCGAGCCGGTCGTTTGAGCCGGCCGCGGCTGCGAATCACATTGCCGCCGAGACCGATTGACGCGCGCGACCCGGCTCCTCACGATCATGTGCTGGTGAAGGTTGGCTCAGCCCATCGGCGGCGAGGTGGCTGCTGGGCCCAACAGATCGGCTGCGGCATTCGGCGAGGTGCGCCGCCACGACCCGGCGCACCACGAGCAGCACCGTGAACGTCGCGACGGTCAGCGCGACGACTCCCCACACCAGGTCCATGCGCTCAGACTGTCAGAACATGGGAAGGGCCCGGCTCATATTCGAGCCGGGCCCTTCTCCTAGCGAACGGTTACGAACCCCACCGGTTCGCTAGCAACTTAAAACTGGGTAGATCATCCAGGGACACGAGTGCCTCATAGATGCGCTGATACTCGGTACTGGCTATCCTCCACGAACCATCCTCGTCCTTGCGATAAGTGTCCGAGTAATAACCCGAGCCACGGATCATCGCGTGACCCGGCACGATCACGGTGTCCTCGAACACCCAGGAACCGTGCGCAGTTGTGTCAGAGTCGAACTCAATCTCGGGGTGGCTAGCGATGTGTGTAGTGATGATTCCATTATCGAGGTTCTTACGCATGAAGTCGACGACGGCGGCTCGCCCCTCATAGTGCACCGGCTCACTCATCGCATGTGTTCCGTAGCGGGTGACGACATCTGAAGCCAGACAATCCCCGAAAGCATCCCATTGCTTGAGATCCAAGGTCCGAAAGTACCGGTACTTCAGTCGATGAATGTCATCGCTCGCCGAGTCACCCATGACGCGACATTAGAACACGTTTCATTTTCTGTCAAAGGACTGCGGTATATGGCTCACTACATGGCGATATCGAAACTACGACACGTATCGCACCTCTTGAGAGGCTGCCTGCAATACGAAGGTGGGACGTTGACGGGAATGTTGACGGAATAGAAAGCAGGTCAGGCCCCGTAAGGCCTGACCTGCTTCTTTTCGGTGGAGCTGCCGGGAATTGAACCCGGGTCCTACGGCATTCCCTCAAGGCTTCTCCGTGCGCAGTTCGCTATGCCTCTACTCGGATCTCCCGGTCACGCGAACCAGCCGAGATGACGATCCCAGTCGCTGTTTGATGTCCCCACAGGTTCCGCGACCGAACTCGTGGGTGGTTCCCTCTAGTCGATGCCAGGGTCCGGGCCGAGGGCGTTCCCGGTCTGACAGACACGCAGTCGCTACTTAGGCAGCGAGGGCGTAGTCGCGCTGATGAGAATCGGCGCTTAATTGGTTACAACGACGCTTACGGTGGTCTCTTGCCTGCACCGGCACGCTTCCCTTGATTCGATGCGCGAAGTCGAAACCGTTCAGCCCCTAGCCTTGTGAACTTCGCTCACCCCTGCCGACTTTCGGCAGGACACTCCATCATACCGCTACCCCCGACAAGGTCCACCGAATAACCAGTGACGCCCGCTACACCTGCTCAGATGACGTACTTGATGTTGTCGATGATGCGCCGGCCCACCTCGGCGTCGCCTTCGAATTCGATGACCACGGGCCGCACCGCACCCAGCGGCCGTCCACCGCACAGCCGCGTGAACTGCCAACCGTCCAGCCGGATCGTCGTAGTCGGCTCTGCTCCCCCGAAGTCGGGCACCACGGCCGCCCGGCCGTCGACCGCGATCCGGATGGTGCGAGCCAACGGCCCGGTCAGCTCGATCGCCACCCGCGATCCTTCCGGCGCCCCGCCGCGCTTGCCGACCACGAACCCCATGCTGGACTCGATCTCATCGAGTGCCAGTTGCGCCTCGGGCTTCTCCAGCGCAACATCCGACGCGGGGCGGGCGACCGACTCACGGATGTCCTGTTCGTGCATCCATGAGTCAAACATCCGGATCCGCATGAACCGGCCGAAGCTGTCCTGACCGGCCGGCGTCATCATCGGCGCATTCCAGTCATCGTCCGACATCGCCTTCAGCGTGGCCCGCCGATCGTCGGTTACAGCGCGGAACTTCGCCAACAACTCGGGCCCCGACAGAGCACCCAACGCCCGAGTCCAGCACTCGTTCATCACCCCGACCGGGTTGTGCACATGATCCAGTTCGGCGACATCGATATCCGTGTCCGGCGTCGGCTCGCCGCTGACCATCAGCTCGGTACCGATGATGTGTGCGACGACATCGCGGACGTGCCAACCGGGCAGCTCGGTCTGTGTGGTCAACAGCTCCGCTTCGGAGATCACGGACAACAGTTGGTCCAGGTCGTCCCACACGCCGAACAAGGCGGGCAGGACGACAGACTTTTCGAGGACGGTGACGGGGCGCGTTGGGCTGCTCACTGGCTGACCGTACGACGCCCGGCCGGCATACGCCGGGAAATCCGCGAAGCGTCTCAGTGAGTGGCCACCGGAGCGCGACTCCGACCTCGTGACAATCACGTCCGCGTAGGTCGCATACGACGTTGCGCCACAACGCGATCGCATGGTCGTGAAACGATGGCGCCATGGCAGACGACCGGGCCGAAGCTCAGCGATTGCGGGACATCGTGGCGATCCGCAAGGTGCGGGACCGGATCGACCGCGAATACGCCAAGCCGCTGAACGTCGAAGCACTGGCCCGCGGAGCGCACATGTCCGCAGGCCACCTGAGCCGGGAGTTCCGGCGCATCTACGGCGAGTCGCCGTACTCGTACCTGATGACGCGGCGCATCGAGCGGGCCATGACGCTGCTCCGGCGCGGCGACCTCAGCGTCACGGATGTCTGCTTCGCCGTTGGCTTTTCGTCACTCGGGACGTTCAGCACCCGGTTCACGGAGCTGGTCGGGGTGCCACCCAGCGTGTACCGCCGCGACCACTCGCAGGCCGCGGCGGGCATCCCACCCTGTCTCGCCAAACAGGTCACCAGACCGATCAGGAATCAAGAAGCGCCACCGAACGCCCCACCGCTAGCGTGACGGACATGGACATATCGATTCACTACGCATTCCTGCCACACACCGATGCCGATGCCGCGCTCAAGTTCTACCGCGACGCGCTGGGGTTCGAGGTTCGCAAAGACGTCGGCTACCAAGACATGCGGTGGATCACCGTCGGCCCGCCGGGACAGCCCGGCACGTCGATCGTGCTGCACCCGCCGGGCGCCGACCCCGGCATCACCGACGATGAGCGCCGCACCATCCTGGAGCTGATCGCCAAGGGCAGCTACGGTGCGCTCACGTTGGCCACCGATGATCTGGACGCGCTGTTCTCGCGCTTGGAAGCCTCCGGTGCCGACGTCCTGCAGGAGCCCACTGACCAGGACTACGGGGTGCGCGACTGCGCATTTCGCGATCCCGCAGGCAATCTGATCCGGATCAACCAGCTCTGAGTTCCTCGCGAGCAGACGCACATGTTCCCGACACGCCGGGAAATAAGGGACCTGTGCGTCTGCTCGTGCAGAAATCAGCCGGTGGCGATCATCGCAACAGACCCGAACGCCAGTGCCATCCCGACTGCCTGCCAGGCCTTTACCCGCTCTTTGAGCACCACCATGGCCAGCGCGACGGTCGCCGCCGGATAAAGAGAAATCAGCACGCTGGCCAACGACAACAGAGACGCTTGGAAAGCCAACAGCATCGCCACATTGGCAACGACATCGAGCATCGAGGCGGTCAGGGCCAGCTTCAGCGGAAGTCCGCGTGGCACAGCAAAATTGCGCGTCACCAACGCGATGACCACCACCAACGCTGTCGCGGAGAGCCGCGCGAACACCAACGGCCACAGCCGCGCCTCATGCGGCGCTTGGTGGATCGCGGTGAAACTGATCCCGAAAGCCAGCCCCGAGCCAATGGTGAGCCACGCGACCAGAGCGGTAAACCGGTGCGGTGTCTCGTCTTCATCGGTTGCCTGCGCACTGACCAGAACGACGGCCACCAACGCCAGGGCAATACCGGCGATCGCCAACCCGCTGGGGCGCTCCCCCATCCCGACGCCCGCGGCGATCGGCACCGCGGACACCAGAATCGCGGTCAACGGTGACACCACAGCGATCGGACCGGCGCCCAACGCAGCGTAGAACCACCAGATCCCGAACGCCTGGGTCACCCCGCAAAGCGCACCCCAGATCAGGGCGCCCGCTGAAACCTGACCACCTACAAGAGCAGCCATCACCGTCAGCACGATGGCGGCCAGCGGATATGACACCAGCACCACCCGCAGCGCCGCCACTCGTCGCGAAGCAAGACCGCCGACGAAATCGCTTATGCCGTAACCCAAAGCCGACAGCAGCGCCAGCAGAACCCCGGTCAGTTCCTGCCCTTTAGGCGGCGGCCCATTTCGCGGGTGATCTCCCGCTGCGCATCTCGCTTGGCCAGATCCTGGCGCTTGTCGTGCGCCTCTTTACCGCGGGCCAGCGCCAGCTCGACCTTGACCCGGCCCTCGGAGAAGTACAGCTTCAGCGGCACCAAGGTGAAATTGCCGTCCCGCAGCTTGCCGACCAACATGTCGATCTGCCGCCGGTGCAGCAGCAGCTTGCGGTTGCGCCGCGGTGCGTGGTTGGTCCAGGTGCCGTGGTGGTACTCGGCGATGTGCAGGTTCCGCAGCCATACTTCACCGTCGTCGACGGTGGCGAACGCATCCGCCAGTGACGCCAAGCCCTCTCGCAGGCTCTTCACCTCGGTGCCGACCAGCGCGATGCCCGCTTCGTAGGTATCGATGATCGAATAGTTGTGCCGCGCTTTGCGGTTGGTCGCGACGACCGCATTGTTGCCCGACGTGTCCTTACCGGAGTCCTTCTTCTTGGCCACCGCTACCGCCTGATATAGGCGCGCAGCGTGGCGTAAGCCGTGATGCTGGACATGGCCAGACCAAGGGCCAACATCGCTGGCGCGCAATAGAAGATGACGTCGGCGTAGTCGATCTTGGCGATCAGGCCGGCTTGATAGAACTGGTTGAGCACGTCCTCAAGGAACATCGCCCGCAAGATGATGAGTCCGATGACGGCCAACACCACACCGATGGTCGCGGCCAGCATCGCCTCGACGAGGAACGGCAACTGGGTATACCAGCGGGTGGCACCGACCAGCCTCATGATGCTGATCTCATTGCGCCTGGTGTAGGCCGCGACCTGAACCATGTTGGCGATCAACAGAATCGCGCCGATCGCCTGCACCAGCGCCACCGCGAAGGCCGCATTGCTGATCCCGCCGAGGATGCCGAACAGCCGGTCGACCAGCTCTTTCTGGTCGGTCACCTGGCGCACGCCGGGTCGCCCGCGCAGCGCGTCCTCAAATTCCTTGTGCTGCTCGGGATTGTCGAGCTTGACGACGAACGACGCCGGAAATGCCTGCTTGCTGGCGTAATCCTTGAACGCCGGAATCCGCCGGACGGCGTCGTCGTAGGCTTGGTCCCGGTTCATGTAGCGCACCGACCGGACGTCTTTGCGGTCATCAATCAGCTTGCGCAGCGACTTACACGGGTCGGCATCGCAGCTGGGGTCGTTGGCCGACACGTCGTCGGTCAGGAAGACCTGGCTCTCCACGCGGTCCAGATAGATCTGCTTGGACTGGTCGGCCAGCCGGACCACCAACAGGCCACCGCCGAACAGCCCGATGGAGATCGCGGTCGTCAGGATCATGGCGACCGTCATGGTGACGTTGCGACGAAATCCGGTCAGGACTTCATTGACTAGAAAGCCGAAGCGCACTTAGCGATCCATTCCGTAGACACCGCTCTGCTCATCGCGAATCAGGCGGCCGAGTTCAAGTTCGATGACGCGCTGGCGCATCGAGTCGACGATGTGATGATCGTGGGTGGCCATCACGACCGTCGTACCGGTGCGGTTGATCCGCTCCAGCAGGTCCATGATGTCGTTGCTCGTCTCGGGGTCCAAGTTGCCGGTGGGTTCGTCGGCCAGCAGCACCAGCGGCCGGTTGACGAAGGCCCGGGCGATCGCGACCCGCTGCTGTTCACCACCGGACAGTTCACCGGGTAGCCGGTTGGCCTTGCCCGACAGGCCCACCATCTCCAGCACGTCTGGCACCACCCGGTTGATGGTGTCCGGGCGCTTGCCGATGACTTCGAGCGCGAAGGCCACGTTCTCGAACACAGTCTTCTGCTGCAGCAGCCGGAAATCCTGGAACACGCAGCCCAGCACCTGCCGCAGGCTCGGGATGTGCCGGCTGGGCAGCTTGTTGACGTGAAACTTCGAGACCTGGATGTCACCTGAGGTCGGCACCTCGGCACCGAGCAGCAGCCGCATGAAAGTCGACTTGCCCGAGCCCGACGGTCCGATCAGGAAGACGAACTCACCCTTGTCGATCTTGAGCGACACATTGTCCAGGGCAGGGCGTGCCGAAGACTTGTAGTTCTTGCTCACATGGTCGAGGGTGATCATCACGGCACGCCAGTGTAGTCGGACGCAGACGCGTGACGGCTGAGGCTAATGCGGCTGCCCCGGCGCGGGCTCCGCCCCCGGCGAAATCACCGTGGTCGTGACCGGGCCGGGTGGCGGCGGAGAGGCCGGCGCAGGAGGGGGCAGCACCGGCAGGGTGATCGGCGGCAGAATCCCCGGCGCCGGGGTGATCACCGTGGTGGTAACCGGCCCGGAAGTGGTCGTCGGCGTCTCGCTGGACGTCGTCGTCTCGGTCGTCTCGGTGGGTTCCGTGGTCTCAGTCGTCGGCGTGGGTGTCGATCGATGAGTCGACGTCGGAGTCTGGACGTTGGTGCGGGGCACCCAGGTGTATTCCGGGTCCGGCACGAAGCCCGGCGGCACGACTGCGGGCGGCGGTGGTGGCGGCGGCGGCGCATACGTCTGGTGGAGCCAGTAGGCCGCGAAGAAGACCACGATCAGGCTGATGGTCGACGTCCGGACCCGTCCGCCCAGCAGGTAGGTAGGCCAGGACCTGGAGTCGCCGTGTTTGGCCGATATTCGATGCGACAGCGGATTCATCAGTGCCCGCCCCCCGGGCCCTGGGTTTCCTCTTCGGCGCCACCGACCGTCGCGGGATGCACCATCGCCTCCACCGCAGGCTCATTGTCAGCGGGGCTCTCGATACCGACCCGGCCCAGCCCGGCGACGACCATGACCCGCAGCCGCCGGCCCACTTCGAACTGCTTGCCCGGCAGGGTCCGCGCCACCATCCGCAGGTTCACGGTGTCCAGTTCGATGCTTTCCACGCCCATCAGCTGAGGCTTGTCCAGCAACAACGCCCGCAGCTCCAGGTCCTCCATCGCGCTTTCGCACACGCGGTTGAGCACGTTGTTGACCTTGCCCAGATCCGCGGTCGTGGGCACCGGGATGTCCACCACGGCGCGCGCCCAGTCCTTCGACAGATTCACGGTCTTCGCGATCTGTCCGTTGGGGATGGTGTACACCTCGCCATCGCTGGACCGCAGCTTGGTGACCCGCAGCGTGACATCCTCGACGGTGCCTTCGGCCGGCGTGTTGATGCCGCTGACCGTGAGGGCCACCAAGTCACCGAAGCCGTACTGCTTCTCGGTGATGATGAAGAACCCGGCCAGCAGGTCCTGCACGATGCGCTGGGCCCCGAAGCCCAGGGCGGCACCCAACACCGCGGCCGGGGCGACCAGGGACCCGATGGGTACCCCCAGGATTTCGGTGATGTCGACCAGCACGATCACCGCTACCAGCGCGACAGTGACCCACGAGATCACCGAGGCGACGGCCTGACGGTGCTTGGTGGTCTCCGACCGCACCAGCGCGTCGCTCTCTTGGAAGCGCTCGTCGATCCTCGCGGTGATTCGGTGCGTCACCCAGGTGACCAGACGCGTGATCAGCATCGCCGCGATCACCAGCATCACGATCCGCAGACCGCGGGTGATGATCCACTCGCCTATCGAACCCCGCCAGAAGCTGTGCCACTGCTGGGCCCACCAACCGACCGACTGCGTTTGCGCGGAAGCAAACAAATAAAAGTTAGTCATCTTTTCGGTTGCGCCAACGGATTCCGGCTTCCAGGAAGCCGTCGATCTCGCCGTCGAGTACCGCGCCGGGGTTGCCGACCTCGAACTCTGTGCGCAAATCCTTCACCATCTGATAGGGGTGCAGCACATACGAGCGCATCTGATTACCCCAGGAGCTGCCGCCGTCGCCCTTCAGAGCGTCCATCTCCGCCCGCTCCTCCTGGCGCTTGCGTTCCAGCAGCTTGGCGCTGAGCACTCGCATTGCCGAAACCTTGTTCTGCAGCTGCGACTTCTCGTTCTGACAGGTCACGACGATACCCGTCGGAATGTGGGTGAGCCGGACCGCCGAGTCGGTGGTGTTCACGGACTGACCACCGGGACCGCTGGACCGGTAGACGTCAACGCGCACGTCACCTTCCGGGATGTCGATGGAGTCGGCGGTCTCCACCACAGGCAGCACCTCGACGTCGGCGAACGACGTCTGACGCCGGCTCTGGTTGTCGAACGGACTGATGCGGACCAGTCGGTGCGTGCCCTGCTCGACCGACAACGTGCCGTAGGCGTACGGAGCGTGCACTGCGAAGGTGGCGCTCTTGATGCCCGCCTCTTCGGCGTACGAGGTGTCGAACACCTCGACCGGGTAGTTGTGCTTCTCCGCCCAGCGGATGTACATGCGCATCAGCATTTCGGCCCAGTCCGCGGCGTCGACACCGCCGGCGCCGGAGCGGATGGTGACGACGGCTTCACGCTCGTCGTATTCGCCCGACAACAGCGTCCGAACCTCGAGGGCCTCGATGTCCTCCCGCAGCTTGGCCAGTTCGGCGTCCGCCTCGGCGGTGGCGTCAGCGCCACCTTCTTCCTCAGCCAATTCGTAGAGCACCGGCAGGTCCTCGACCCGCCCTCGCAATTCCTCGACGCGGCGCAGTTCGCCTTGCGCGTGCGAGAGGCTGCTGGTCACTTTCTGGGCGTTGGCCTGGTCGTCCCACAGCTTCGGGTCGGAGGCTTCGTCCTCGAGCTTGGCGATCCGGGCGCGCAGGCCGTCGACGTCGAGCACCCGCTCCACAGTGGTCAGGGTGCTGTCCAGGGCGGCAATGTCGGCTTGACGATCGAGGTCCACAAAGGATGAGGGTACCGACCAGTGAGACGGACCTATGCATTGTCAGCCCTGATCGCTTAGACAGGTTTAGCATCGCCGTGTAACCCGCTCGGCCGCGTCGCGACAGCCCCTTGCGCGCGTGTCGGGCAGAACAGAAGGCAAACCACATATGCGCCCATACCATGTGGCGGTTGTCGGATCCGGCCCGTCCGGGTTCTTCGCTGCCGCGTCGCTGTTGAAATTCGCCGACGCCAAGGCGGGTTCCGATGATCCGGTCGATGTCCGCATCGACATGCTGGAGATGCTGCCGACTCCGTGGGGTCTGGTGCGCTCCGGTGTCGCTCCGGATCATCCCAAGATCAAGACGGTGAGTTCGCAGTTCGACAAGATCTCCGACGATCCTCGCTTCCGGTTCTTCGGCAACGTCACGGTGGGCGAGCATGTGCAGACCACCGAGCTGGCCGAGCGGTACGACGCGGTGATCTACGCGGTGGGCGCCCAGTCCGACCGGCCGCTGGGCATCCCCGGCGAAGAGCTGGCGGGCAGCGTGGCTGCGGTCGACTTCGTGGGTTGGTACAACGCGCACCCGCATTTCGAGTCCATGGACCCGGACGTGTCGCAGGACCGGGCCGTGGTGGTCGGCAACGGCAATGTGGCGCTGGACGTGGCCCGCATCCTGGTCAGCGATCCCGGCGAGCTGGCGGCCACCGATATCGCGGACCACGCGCTGACGGCCCTGAACTCCCGCGGCGTTCGCGAGGTGGTGATCGTCGGCCGGCGCGGCCCGCTGCAGGCCCCGTTCACCACACTGGAACTGCGCGAGCTGGGCGACCTGGCGGCAATGGCCGACGTGGACGTGATCGTCGATCCGGCCGACGTCGACAGCATCACCGACGCCGACCTTGAGGCCGCCGGCAAGACCGTGCGGCAGAACATCAAGATCCTCCGCGGCTACGCCGAGCGCGGTGCACTGGGCCGCAAGCGGCGCATCGTCTTCCGGTTCCAGACCTCGCCGATCGAGATCACGGGCGATGGGCGCGTCGAGTCGATCGTGTTGGGACACAACGAATTGGTCGACGACGGTGCCCGCATCGTCGCCAAGGACAGCGGTGCCCGCGAGGAGCTGTCGGCCCAGTTGGTGGTGCGCGCGGTGGGCTATCGCGGGGTGCCGACGGCCGGTTTGCCGTTCGACGAGCGGGCCGCGACCATCCCGCACACCGAGGGCCGGGTCCAGGGCAGCCGCAACGAGTACGTCGTCGGCTGGATCAAACGGGGACCGTCGGGCGTCATCGGCAGTAATAAGAAGGACTCGCAAGACACCGTCAACACGCTGATCGCGGACATCTGCGGGGCCGAGGTCGCTGATTTCGGCCCAGAGCATGGCAATGAGTTGGCAGCATGGCTACTTTCCCGGCAGCCGGCGCTGGTCACCGACGACCATTGGCGGCTCATCGACGCGCACGAGCGGACCTCTGGCGAGGGCCAGAGCCGGCCGCGGGTGAAGCTGACGAGTGTGGACGAAATGCTCCGGGTAGCGCACGGCTGAGCACCGTGCGCTTCCGCGGGGGCAGCGCCGTGCGCTGCTTAGTGGCCCGGCAGCAGGCTTTGCACCGCGAAGTTCCCGAGGCTGCTGCCCGCGCCGAGCACCGACGATGTCGCCGTCGACCCAGACAGGACACCCGAGTTCAACGAATTGACACCGGCCTGAAGGCCGTTGTTGTTGATCGCGGCAATACCCTGAAGTCCCCCGATGTTGTGGTTGACGAAGTGCTGCCCCGAACCGATTTCGGTGTTCACCGCGCTACCCACGGCACCGAGCGAGCCGCTGTCGGCGAATGCCATGCCTGCCGGTGCAGCGAGCATCAGCCCGCCGGCCACCAGTCCGACCCCGACTACCTTTGCGGTCCTGCTGTTCGACGAGATCTGAGACTTGGCCATGTGTGTTCTGGTCCCCTTCTGTGGAGAGAGTCTGACTGAGGGTCGAATCAGAGCTTTTGCGCAACCTACGGTTAGCAAGCTCAATGTGATAGCTGGTTGCTTTCACAGTGATTGTGTTAGCACAGCACATTCGGCATATTGGTCGATTCGACAGAACTTTCAGAGAGTGCTGAGCAAATTTCCAGGCGCAATGCCCGGAGCCGGCGGATCAAGCCGGCGGCACCGCTGGTCCCTGGCCGGGGTTCGGCGCGAAGTTCCAGTTGTCGGGGTTCTTCGGCGAGTAGACGACGGGGATCAGCTGGCCGACCACCGGCCAGTTGGCCACGTCCATCGCGATGCGGCCGTACACCTCGTGCTCAGTCACACTGGGGCCGTTGATGACTCCGGCGACGGTGACGAACTGCTCCCCTGTCGCGTCAGGACGCGGGCTGACACCGGTGATCAACAAGGTGCCCGGTTCTCCACGTGGCGTCCGGCGGATCAGCGGGACGGAGATCAGGACCAACACCCCGATCAGGACGATGAGCGCAACGACCTCCAGCATCCTCACATGGTAGGACTGCACCCATGAGCATCCAGCGACAAGCGCGGGCGATTCGCGCATGAGTACGGTCACTGACGACATCAACCTTGCCCTGGAATTGGCCGACCAGGCCGACGCCGTGACGCTGGACCGGTTCGGTGCGCTGGACCTGCGCATCGAAACCAAGCCCGACCTGACTCCGGTCACCGACGCCGACCAGTCTGTCGAACGGGTGCTGCGGGAGACGCTGTCGGTAGCTCGGCCCGCTGACGCGCTGCTCGGCGAAGAGTACGGCGGCACAGCGGTTTTCGCGGGCCGGCAGTGGGTGATCGACCCGATCGACGGCACCAAGAACTTCGTCCGCGGGGTACCCGTGTGGGCCACGCTGATCGCCCTGTTGCAGGACGGGGTGCCGATCGTCGGTGTGGTCAGTGCCCCGGCACTCGGGCGGCGATGGTGGGCCGGCTCCGGCGAGGGCGCGTTCAGCTCGTTCGGTGGACGCACGCGCCGGCTCGCGGTGTCGGGTGTCGACACCCTCGACGCAGCCAGCCTCTCCTATTCGGATCTGACCACCGGCTGGGAAGACCGGCGCGAAGCATTCGTGGCACTGACCGATGCCGTCTGGCGGGTTCGGGCGTACGGCGACTTCTGGTCGTACTGCCTGCTGGCCGAAGGCGCGGTCGACATCGTCGTCGAGCCGGAGGTCAAGCTGTGGGACCTGGCCGCGCTCGACGTCGTGGTGCGCGAGGCCGGCGGTTCCTTCACCAACTTGGCCGGCGCGTCCGGCCCGCACGGCGGTAGCGCGGTGGCGACCAATCGGCTGCTGCACGACCAGGTGCTGTCCGCCCTCACCTGATGCGATTTGTGGACGTTTTGTCGCACTGAGCAGTACGAAACGTGCACAAATCACTGGGGCCGCAAATGTGAACTTGATAACAGCAACGCCTTACCTTACTCCGGAGTAAGATACGGTCATAACGCATTGCCCCAACGACGCGAGGCTGCTGACAATGACCAACACCCTTCCCCACAACGGCACATCGCCAAGCTCTGCCCAACGCCCCGAGCGCCGCGGCCCGGAGAGTGCGATCGGCCTGCAACGGCACAAGCGGACAGCGACCGACATCGGTCTGGCGCTGATCACGCCTTTTGTCGGCCAGGAGTTCTTGGACAAGTACAACCTGCGCGATCCGATGAACCGCGGCCTGAAGTACGGCATCAAGACGGCGTTCTCCACCGCCGGCGCCGCGGGCCGTCAGTTCAAGCGCATCCCCGGACGCAGCGGCGCGCCGACCCGGCTCAAGCCCGGCGGTTCGGACTACTTCGACCTGAAGCCGGACGACGACCAGCAAATGATCGTCGACACCGTCCGGGAATTCTCCGAGGAGATCCTCCGGCCGGCCGCTCATGACGCCGACGCTGCCGCGACCTACCCGGCCGACCTGATCGCCAAGTCCGCCGAGCTCGGCATCACCGCGATCAACGTGCCCGAGGAACACGACGGCATCGCGGCGACCCAGAGCACCGTCACCACGGCACTGGTCGCCGAGGCGCTCGCCTACGGCGACATGGGTCTGGCCCTGCCGATCCTGGCGCCCGGGGGTGTCGCATCGGCGCTGACCCGTTGGGGCAGCGCTGGTCAGCAGGCCACCTACCTGCCGGCGTTCGCCGGCGAGAACGTGCCGCAGGCCTGTGTGGCGATCACCGAACCGCACCCACTGTTCGACCCGACGGCACTGAAGACCACCGCTGTACGCACCCCGAGCGGCTACCGCCTCAACGGCGTCAAGTCGCTGGTCCCGGCCGCGGCCGACGCCGAGGTGTTCATCATCGGCGCGCAGCTCGACGGTAAGCCGGCGCTGTTCATCGTCGAGTCCAACTCCGAGGGCCTGACTGTGACGGCCGACCCGAGCATGGGCATCCGGGCCGCCGCGCTGGGGCAGGTCGAGCTGAACAATGTCGCGGTTCCGGTGGCCAACCGGCTCGGCGAGGACGAGGCCACTGCCAACGACTACTCCGAAGCCATCGCCCTGGCCCGATTGGGTT
The DNA here is from genome assembly GCA_031292695.1 of Mycobacterium sp. GTDB lineage: Bacteria > Actinomycetota > Actinomycetes > Mycobacteriales > Mycobacteriaceae > Mycobacterium. The sequence continues at coordinate 15,889 of JARLGS010000776.1, forward strand.
GGGCCGCACTGGCAGTCGGCACGTCGCACGCGGTGCTCGACTACGTGGTGCCCTACGTCAAGGAGCGCGAGGCGTTCGGTGAGCCGATCGCCAACCGTCAGGCGGTGGCGTTCATGTGCGCCAACATCGCCATTGAGCTCGACGGCCTGCGGCTGATCGTGTGGCGCGGAGCGTCGCGCGCAGAGCAAGGCATGACGTTCCTGCGCGAGGGCGCCCTCGCGAAGCGGTTCGCCGCCGACAAGGGCATGCAGATCGGCCTCGACGGCGTCCAGCTGCTCGGCGGTCACGGCTACACCAAGGAACACCCGGTCGAACGCTGGTACCGCGATCTGCGGGCGCTCGGCGTCGCCGAGGGTGTCGTGGTCCTGTAGTAGCCCAATCGCCGAATTCTTCTAACTCACTGAAAGACCAATCATGGCAATCAATTTGGAACTGCCCCGCAAGCTGAAGGCGGTCGCGGAAAAGGGTCACCAGGGCGCCGCCGAGATGCTCCGCCCGATCTCCCGCAAGTACGACCTGGCCGAGCACGCCTACCCCTCGGAACTGGACACCCTGGCCAGCCTGTTCGAGGGTGTACAGGAGTCCAACGCCGTCTCAATGGCCGGCGCCGGCTTCTCGGCCACCGAATCCAAGAGCAAGCACGCAAACGTCAACGGCGCCAACATGTCTGCGCTACTGAACGCGTTGGAGGTCAGCTGGGGTGACGTCGCCCTGCTGCTGACCGTGCCCTACCAGGGCCTGGGCAACGCAGCGATCTCCGCCGTGGCCACCAAGGAACAGCTGTCCAAGTGGGGCAAGGTGTGGGCTGCCATGGCCATCACCGAACCCAGCTTCGGTTCCGACTCGGCCGCGGTCACGACCACCGCGGTGCTCGACGGTGACGAGTACGTGATCAACGGCGAGAAGATCTTTGTCACCGCCGGTTCGCGCGCCACCCACATCGTGGTGTGGGCGACGGTGGACAAGGCTCTCGGCCGGGCGGCGATCAAGTCGTTCGTGGTGCCCCGTGAGCACGCCGGTGTCATCGTCGAACGCCTCGAGCACAAGCTCGGCATCAAGGCCTCCGACACAGCGGTGATCCGCTTCGACAACTGCCGGATCCCCAAGGAATACCTGCTCGGTGATCCAGAGGTCAAGGTGGACAAGGGCTTTGGCGGGGTCATGGAGACCTTCGACAACACGCGTCCGATGGTGGCCGCGATGGCCATCGGCGTCGGCCGCGCCGCCCTCGAGGAGCTGCGGGCGATCCTGACCGACGCCGGCATCGAGATCTCGTATGACAAGCCGGCCCACGCGCAGAGCGCCCCGGCCGCCGAGTTCCTGCGGATGGAGTCCGACTGGGAGGCGGCCTACCTGCTGTCCCTGCGCGCAGCGTGGCAGGCCGACAACAAGATCCCGAACTCCAAAGAGGCGTCCATGAGCAAGGCCAAGGCCGGGCGGATGGGCACCGACGTCACCCTCAAGGCCGTCGAATTGGCCGGCACCACTGGCTATTCCGAGCAAACCCTGCTGGAGAAGTGGGCCCGGGACTCCAAGATTCTCGACATCTTCGAGGGCACTCAGCAGATTCAGCAGCTCGTCGTGGCACGGCGCCTGTTGGGTCTGTCTTCGGCACAGCTCAAGTGACCGGTCTCCGGTAGCCCGGCCGCACCGGGTTACCGGACAAGCCGGGCTACCGCAGCACGGTCGCGAGCGCGTCGAACATTCAGCGCGGCCTCCAGCATCTGGGCGTCGATATCATCGCCCAATCATGAACCCGCACAACAACTAAGGCCCCGGGGATTCCCGGGGCCTTAGTTGTTGCGTTGCCGCGTAGGTTACGACGACGGGTTGGCGCCCAGCACGCGCTGCAGGTCAGGCTTCATGGCCTGCAGCTGCGATCCCCAGTAGCCCCAGTCGTGGGTACCGGTGTCCGGGAAGTTGAACACCGCGTTGTTACCGCCCGCGGCCAGGTAATTGTCCTGGAAGGTGCGGTTGGTGCGGATGGTCAGGCCCTCGAGGAACTTGGCCGGCACGTTGTCACCGCCCAACTCGCTCGGGTTGCCGTTACCGCAGTAGACCCAGAGGCGCGTGTTGTTGGCAACCAGCTTGCTGATGTTGACCATCGGGTCGTTGCGCTGCCAGGCGCTGTTCGGGTCGCCCGTCGAGCCCCACATGTCGTCGGCCTTGTAACCGCCGGCGTCACCCATCGAGACGTTGATCAGGAACGGCCACCAGCCCTCGGACGGGTTCAGGAAGCCCGACATCGAGCCGGCGTAGATGAACTGCTGCGGGTGGTAGATCGCCAGGGTCATCGACGACGAGCCGGCCATGGACAGACCGACGGCAGCCATACCGGTGGGCTTGACCTCGCGGTTGGCCTGCAGCCACTGCGGCAGCTCCGAGGTCAGGAAGGTCTCCCACTTGTAAGTGGAGCAACCGGCCTTGCCGCAAGCCGGCTTGTACCAGTCGGAGTAGAAGGACGACTGGCCGCCGACAGGCATGACGATCGACAGGCCGGAATTGAAGTACCACTCGAAGGCAGCAGTGTTGATGTCCCAGCCATTGTAGTCATCCTGGGCGCGCAGACCGTCGAGCAGGTAGACGGCCGGAGAGTTCGGCCCACCGCTCTGGAACTGGATCTTGATGTCCCGGCCCATCGCCGGCGACGGCACCTGGAGGTATTCGACCGGCAGACCGGGGCGCGAGAAAGCACCGGCTGTGGCTGACTGGCCGGCAAGTCCGATCATGCCCGGGAGCAGGACGGCGGCCGAGACGGCGCCGGCGATCCTGCGCGCCCAGCGGCCGCGAATCTTGTCAACTAACATTCACTATCCCATTTCACTATCGGGTACCGGGTCTCGTGCCCACCCCACGCGGTCGAACGGCGTCGGTGGCACGGCAGCGATATCTCGCGGCCGTGTGCGGCGGGCTCAGCCTGGTACGGGAACTGAACGCACCTAGTGATTCAGTTGTATGTGGGCAGTAAAACACGCAGCGGACCGCCCTAGTAACCCTTAATCGCTCGTTGAGACCAGGTTGTTGCGGACTACGTACCGTTCTGGTGCAGATGCAGCGGTCGAACCACATGCCGTTCATCCGGCCGTAGGCTGCCGTTTGTGACGAGCGATCGGAGCGATGTCGGCGAATCGCCGGAGACCCGGCCGGGCAGTCGGCTGAGCATCGACGACTGGCTGACGGCCGGCTACGCGATTCTGGCCGAAGACGGCATAAAGGCCCTGAAAATAGATCGGTTGTGCGCTCGACTCAACGTCACCAAGGGCAGCTTCTACTGGCATTTCGAGAGCATGGCCGGTTACCGCAGCGCGCTGATCCGCGGCTGGGGCGAGCTTCGTGACGCCGATCGGAGCCAGATAGAAGCGCTCGGATCGCTGCCGCCACGGGACCGGTTGTCCCAGATGATGGGCTCGTTGGTCAGCCCCCGGCAGTGGACGTTGGAGCGGGCGATGCGCGAGTGGGCCCGATCCGACGAGGCCGTGGCCGAGAGCGTGCGGGCCGCCGATCGCCGAATCCAGGCCGCGGTCCGGCAAGCGTTCGAGGATTACGGCTTCGACGCCGAGGAAGCGGACCTCCGAGCGGCCGCCACCTTCGCCGTTGGGATCGGATTCCTGCATCTCTCCGCGGCTGCCCCGCATCCGCGCCTGGCCGCCCGCAGCGAACGATTCCTCGATCTGATGCTCGCCAATTGATTTCCATACCAAAAGGTATGGTAGCGTCCGTGGCATGTTGAGCTCACCTGCCGGCATCACCGACGAATTCGTCAGCGCGCTCGGCGAGCGCGCCACCAAGGCCGAACAACTCCGGCGACTTCCCGACGACACGGTGAGCGACCTCATCGCCTCCGGATTCACCGAGCTGCTGGTGCCGGCCCGCTACGGTGGCCAGCAAGCACCCTTCCCCGCCATCCTCGATCCGGTCCGCCGCCTCGCCCACGGCTGCACCTCGAGCGCCTGGACCATCGGCTTCCTGGCCCTGCACAACTGGATGCTGGCGCTGTTCGGAGAACAGGCCCAGCAGGAGGCGTTCGGCAGCCGACCGTTCCTGGCACCGGCCCCGCTGGCCCCGACCGGTCGAGGGATACCGGTCGACGGCGGCATCAGGCTGGCCGGGCGCTGGTCATGGGCTACCGGAGTGATGCACGGCAATTGGATCATCGTGGCTGCGCTGTGCGGGCCGGCTGACGCCCCCTACCCCGCCCTGGCCCTGCTGCCGATCGGCGATGTCACCGTCGACGACGTCTGGCACACCGATGGCATGCGGGCCACCGGATCGAACGACGCCATCGCGACCGATGTGTTCGTACCCGAGCACCGCCTGGTCAAAGTCACCGATATCTATGCCGGCACCGCCCCTGGTGCCGCACTACACGACAGCCCGACCTACCGCTGGCCGATGGTGCCGGCGCTGGCGCTGCTCGCGGCGATGCCCGCCCTCGGCAGTGCCGAGCGAGTCACCGACAGCTATGCCCAGCGGTTGGCCGAGCGGGTGCTCCCGTACGAGGGCGTCATGCAGAAGGACAAGCCGATCGCCCAGGCCCACCTGGCGGGCGCCCAGGTGCGGCTGCGCTCCCTCCGCGGACTGCTCGCCGACGCCACCGGAGAGATCGAAGGAATTGTGGCGGCCGGCGACGCGGTCGAGAAGCCCGTCCGCGCGCAGGCCCGACTGGCCGCCGCCCACATCGTTGCCGAATCACGCGCCGTGATCACTGATCTGCTCGGCGCGGGCGGTGCCAGCATCCACTTCCTGTCCAGCCCGATGCAGCGGTTCAAACGCGATGTCGACGTACTCGCCGGGCACGTGGTGTTCGACTACGACACCAGCAGAGAGCTGGCCGGGGCACTTGCGCTGGGCATGAAAATCCCCCGCACGTCCATGGTCTGACCCGCGTTCGCTCGCCTAGGACGCGGTTTTGACGGATTTCAGCCGATTCTCGTCATAAACCGCAGCCTCGGCGCACACTGCGGTCGGCATCGAAATCAACCCTTGCCCACACGTGAAACCAAAAGTAATGTCACTTTTAGTTCTAGTGTCGTACCCCTTGGAGCCAAGTATGGAATCCTTCGTTCACCTGCGAAAAGGCAAGACCCCGAAGCGGGTGCACGCCGACCTGGATGGCCTCAAAGACGACGAACTCGGCCGCGGCGGCTTTGTCGGCCGCACCGCCAACATGTACCGGCGCAACGACCCGACCGCCTACCGCACCGTCGGCCCCCTGCGGCCCACGGACGTGCTGTCCTCGGAACTGAAGCCGGCCGACGCGACCGATGCCCAGGGTGGCCCGCTGCTGATGTTCTCCAATGCCGACTGCCAGGTGTTGCTGAGCCGGCGCAGCGAGGCGATGCCGTTCTTCGTGCGCTATGTCGACGGCGACCTACTTCTGTTCGTGCACAAGGGTTCAGGCCTGCTGGAGACAGAGTTCGGACCGCTGCGCTACCGCGAAGGCGACTGGGTCTACCTGCCCAAGGCCTGCACGTTCCGGCAGGTCCCAGACAGCGAGAGCATATGGCTGATGATCCAGGCGACCGACGATTTTCGGGTGCCGCCTGCCGGCGCCCTGGGGCGGCACTTTCCGTTCGACCCGGCCCAGGTCACCATCCCCGAACCGGCCCCCATCGACGATGATGGTCGCGACGAGTACGAGGTCCGCCTCATCCACTCCCCGATCGATGGGACCGGGACAACCTCGCTTTTCTACCAACATAATCCGCTCGACGTGGAGGGCTGGCGGGGCGACAACTTCCCATTCACCTTCAACATCGAGGACTACACCGTCATCACGTCCGAGAGCGTGCACCTGCCGCCGACGGTGCACCTGTTCATGCAGGCCACCGGCGTCTATGTGATGAACTTCCTGCCCAAGCCGGCCGAGAGCGTGCCGGGCACTGAACGCACCCCCTGGTATCACCGCAATGTCGACTATGACGAGATCGCGTTCTTCCACGCCGGGTCGCTGTACGGCATCCCGATGCCGCCCGGGCTGATTTCCCATGCGCCCCAAGGGGTTCACCACGGCGCTCCGGAGCAGGCCCGGGAGCGCGCCCGCCGCAAGTTCGACGAATACGACCGTGTCGACTGGTCTGTGATCGCCATCGATACCCGCCGCCGACTCACTCCGTCCGCCGAAATTCTCGCCAACGATCTGGGGCAGCACTAGAAATGACAACGACCGAAGCACCCGTCAAGTACGAATACGACCGCATCCCGTATCTGGTTGCCTACCAGAACAATTCGGCCGTCCGGGACGTGTACGGCGGGGTCGCCGAGCTGGTGGTACTGGAAAGCTACCTACTCAAACCGAAAAGCAGGCCATCAGACACGGTGCTGGTGTTCATGCACCCCATCGGCGGCGGCGCCTACCTGCCGATGATCAACGCGCTGGCCCGCGCCGGCCACCACGTCATCTACTGCAATAGCCGGTTCCGCGGTACCGACTCAGCGCTGCTGATGGAGAAGGTGGTCGAGGATCTCGGCGAGTGCATCAAGGACGCCAAGAATCGGCTGGGCTACGAGAAGGTGGTGCTGGCCGGCTGGAGCGGCGGCGGGTCGCTGTCGGTGTTCTACCAGCAACAGGCCCAGCATCCGACGGTGACTGCCAGCCCGTCCGGGGACGGCCCGGACCTGACCAAACTGGGACTGATCCCGGCCGACGGCGTCATGCTGCTGGCCGCACACATCAGCAGGCACGGCACGATGACCGAATGGATGGACGCCTCCATCCTGGACGAGAACGACCCCACCAAACGCGATCCGGAACTCGATCTCTACAACCCGGACAACCCGAATCAGCCGCCTTACTCCCCCGCGTTCCTCGAGCGCTACCACGCGGCGCAGATTGCCCGGAACCGGCGAATCACCAAGTGGGTCAAGGAAAAACTGGCGGAGCTCAAGGCCACGGGGCGGCCTGACGACGAGTTCGCATTCGTCGTACACGGCACCATGGCCGACCCGCGGTGGCTGGACCCGACAGTCGACCCGAACGACCGCGCGCCGGGCCAGTGCTACCTGGGCGACCCGCAGGTGGTCAACATGAGCCCGGTCGGACTCGCCCGGTTCTGCACCCTGCGCAGCTGGCTGTCACAGTGGAGTTATGACGACGCCAACGGTGATGCGGTGAAGGCCGGACCGGATATCGCGGTACCGGCGCTGGTCATCGGCAATCTCGCCGATGACGCCTGTACTCCGAGCCATACCCGCCGGCTGTACGACGCGATCGGGCATCCCGACAAGGAGATGCACGAGATCCCCGGCGCCAACCACTACTACTCCGGGCCGGATCAGCGTGGCACCCTGCGCCAGGCCGTCGGCATCTGCACGGATTGGCTGCACCGGCACGGGTTTTCGCGATGAGTGCCGGCGAGCGGGAGCGAAGCGATCTGGGGAATGTCACCGGCGCTCTCGATGGCATCAGAGTGCTGGAGCTCGGCACCCTGATCTCCGGCCCGTTCGCCGGCCGACTGCTCGGCGACATGGGCGCCGAGGTCCTAAAGATCGAGCTGCCTTCGGCCCCAGATCCGCTGCGCACCTGGGGACAGGCCGAGCTCGACGGGCATCGATTCTTCTGGACGGTGCACGCGCGCAACAAGAAAGCGGTGACGCTTGACCTGCGCACGGAGCGCGGTCGGGAACTGTTCCTGCAGTTGGTCAAGCGATCCGATGTGATCGTGGAGAACTTCCGGCCCGGCACCCTGGAGAAGTGGAACCTGGGTTACGACGTTCTGCGTGAACATAATCGGGGCATCATCCTGGTGCGGGTGTCTGGTTACGGCCAGACCGGTCCCGACGCTGAGAAAGCCGGTTACGCGTCGGTCGCCGAGGCCACGAGCGGCCTCCGGCACATGAACGGTTTCCCGGGTGGTCCCCCACCCCGGCTGGCGTTGTCGTTGGGTGACAGCCTCGCTGGGATGTTCGCCGCGCAGGGGGCACTGGCCGCGCTGTACCGGCGCAGCGTCACCGGCGAAGGCCAGGTGGTCGACACTGCGCTCACCGAATCCTGCTTGGCCATACAGGAATCCACCATCCCGGACTATGACGTGGGTGGCGTCGTCCGCGGCCCGTCCGGGACGCGGCTGGAAGGCATTGCACCGTCGAACATCTATCAGAGCGCCAACGGCAGCTGGGTGGTGATCGCAGCCAACCAGGACACCGTTTTTCGCCGCCTCTGCCAGGCCATGGACCGTCCAGAGCTCGCCACCGACGAGCGGTTCGCGGACCATCTGGCCCGCGGCCGCAATCAGGACGAACTCGACAAGATCATCGGCGACTGGGCCGCACAACGTCAGCCCGCCGAGATCATCGCGACGCTGTCCGAGGCCGGGGTGATCAGCGGTCCGATCAACACCGTCGCCGAAGTGGTGCAAGACCCACAGCTGCAGGCGCGCAACATGATCGCCGACCATTGGGACGAGCGGATACAGCGCAATGTGAAGGGGCCCGGCGTAGTACCGGTGCTGTCCGAATCCCCGGGCACAATCCGCAACGCCGGATCGGCCCGGCCTGGTCAGCACAATGACGAGGTGTACGGCGGGCTCCTCGGGTTGGATGCTGACGAACTGGCCGTGCTGCGCGAGGAGGGTGTGCTCTGATGCTCCCAAATCACGTCACCATCCGCGAGGTATGCCTGCGCGACGGTCTGCAGCTCGAGGACCCGATTCCGTTGTCCGCCAAGCTCGAATTGCTGGAGGCCATCGTCGCGACCGGGGTGCGGGAGATCGAGGCGACGGCCTTCGTCTCACCGTCGAAGGTTCCTGCGCTGGCTGACGCTGCCGCGCTGGCGGCCGAGTTGCCCCGATTCGAGGGCGTGGAGTTCTCCGCGCTGGTAGCCGGCCCCGGCGGCGCGGGCCGGGCGATCGCCGCCGGCATCGGCTCGCTGGAATACGTGGTGTCCGCGGCCGACGGTCACAGCAAGGCGAATGTCGGGCGATCGACGGCCGAGTCGACCCAGCTGATCTCCGAGATCGCGGGTATCGCGCGCGATGGCGGGGCTACCGTCGAGGTGATCATCGCGACCGCCTGGGACTGCCCGTTCGACGGCCCGACGGACGCCGGCCGAGTCGTCGAGATCGCCGCGGCAGCACATGAATTCGGCGCCGACCGGGTGGCCATCGCCGATACCATCGGCACCACTACCCCACGTCGGGTGACCGATCTGATCGCCCGGATCAGCCCGGTGATCGGGGCGCTGCCGCTGGGCGCCCATTTCCACAACACCCGGGGCGCCGGCCTGGCCAGCGCCTACGCCGCGGTGCAAGCGGGCGTGACCCGGCTGGATTCCTCGGTAGGCGGACTGGGCGGCTGCCCGTTCGCGCCCGGCGCCACCGGCAACATCGCCACCGAGGACCTGGCCTACCTGTTGCGGGACAGCGACATTGCCACCGACGTCGACCTGGACCGGGCGATCGACGCGGCCCGGGTCGCGCAGCGCCTGGTCGGCCATGAGCTCCCCAGCGCGCTGCTGCGCGCCGGCGACCGGATCATCAGCTGAACCGCCGCCGATGACGTCCCCCGACTCCCTGACCGCCAAGGGCCGCCAGACCCGTGAAGCCATCGAGCTGGCGGCCCGGAAGTTGTTCGCTGAGCGCGGTTTTCACGGCACGACCCTGGCCGACATCACTTCGGCCGCGGGTAAATCGTCGGCGGTGTTCTATCGCTACTTCGACGACAAGGAAGACCTGCTGGCCTCGCTGGCCGAGTCGTTCCTGCACGACATCGTCACCCCGTCGGGCATGAGTGTCCCGCTGCCGGATTCGCCCGACGACACCGAGTACTTCACCACGGTGGTCACCGGGTACTGGAATCTGTTCAAGCAGAACATCGGCATCATGATCGCGGTCGCCCAGCTCGGTGCCACCCAACCGCGATTCGCTCAGGTGCAGCACGAGTTCCGGCGGTTCGGCATGGATATGGTCGCTGACTCGGTGCGTCACGCTGCCGAACAGGGCTACGCGCAGGACCTCAATCCCGAGCACATCGCCGCCGCCATCGCGCTGCTGTTCGAGAACTTCACCGTGGTGGTGGTCGGCAACCCCGGGTCCGAACTGCAGATCAGTGACGAGGACGCCATCACGACGCTGTCCACGATCTGGAAGAAAACCCTGTACGGATTCTGAAGCAGAAAGAGAGATCAGCGTGGATTTCGCCTTACCAGAACATCTTCCGAGCCTACTGGCTGAGATGGACGCGTTCATCGAGGCGGAGATCAACCCGCTGGAACGCGAGAATCTTCAGTACTTCGACCGGCGCCGCGAGTTCGCCCGTACCGACCTGGCGCGCGGTGGGGTGCCGGCCCGCGAGTGGGAGGACCTGCTCGACGAGATGCGCCGCCGCGCAGATGCGGCGGGCTGGCTGCGCTACGGCTTGCCCAGCGAGTTCGGCGGCCGCGACGGCAGCAACCTGGACATGGCCGTCATCCGGGAACATCTGGCGCACAAGGGCCTTGGCTTGCACAACGACCTGCAGGACGAGTCGTCGATTGTCGGGAATTTCCCACAGGTCATCATGATGAGCCGGTTCGGTACCGAGGCCCAGAAGAAGGACTGGGTCGAGGCGATGATCACCGGCGAGCGGTCGATGGCGTTCGGGCTGACCGAGCCCGATCACGGCAGTGACGCCACCTGGCTGGAGACCACCGCGGTCAAAGACGGCGATGGCTGGATCATCAACGGCCGCAAGCGCTGGAACACCGGGGTGCACCGGGCCACCCATGACCTGATTTTCGCCAGAACGTCCGGCGAACCCGGCCAAGCGGTAGGCATCACCGCCTTCCTGGTCCCAACCGACGCACCGGGTTTCACAGTTCCCTACTACTGGTGGACGTTCAACATGCCGACCGATCATGGCGAGGTCGAGCTCAAAGACGTCCGCGTGTCCGTCGACGCGGTGCTCGGCGAGGTGGACCACGGTCTGGAGGTCGGCCAGACCTTCCTGCACGAGAACAGGATTCGGCAAGCCGCCAGCAGTCTCGGCGCTGCCCAATACTGCATCGACCGGGCCGCACAGTATGCCGGCGAACGGGTCGTGTTCGGTAAGCCACTGTCGGTGAATCAGGCCGTGCAGTGGCCGCTGGCCGAGCTGCAGACCGAGGCCCAGATGGTGCGGCTGCTCGTGTACTACACCGCTTGGCACCTGGACCGGGATCACCACATGGAGGTCTCCGACAAGGTGTCGATGGCCAACTACCGCGCCAACCGTCTGGTCTGCGAGGCCGCCGACCGGGCCATGCAGATCCACGGCGGCATCGGCTACAGCCGGCACGAGCCCTTCGAACACATCTACCGGCACCACCGCCGCTACCGGATCACCGAGGGCGCCGAGGAGATTCAGATTCGTCGGGTGGCGCAACGGATGCTGAAGTTCGGCCGCAAGTGATCGACGCCGCGGCGCTGGCGCAAGTGCTGGCACCCGGACTCGGCGAGGTGCGCGTCGAGGGCCTGCGCGTGCTGACCGGTGGCGCCAGTCGCGCCACGTGGGCATTCACCGCGGTCACAGATTCTGACCGCCATGAATTGATCCTGCGAGTCGGTCCACCCGATGAAATCCATGCCGGCATGGAACTGGAGGCGGCCGCGCTGTCCCGGGCCGCGGCAGCGGGCGCCCCGGTTCCTCGAATACTCGCCGCCAGCAATTCTGGTGGGGCCCTGGGTGATCCGTTCCTGGTATGCGACTTCGTCCCCGGTGAGACGATCGTTCGCAAGATTCAACGCGCACTCGACGACCGGGGCCGCACGATACTGCTACAGCAATGCGCCGAGGCATTGGCCGCGATCCACCGCGCCGACCCCACCGGTATCGGCCTGGCGGATGGTGACCAGCTCGACGCGTGGCGCCGGCAACTCGACGAGATGGGTGACACCACCGCCACTTTCGAATGGGCGTTCCGGTGGCTGGACCGGAATCGGCCGGGTGGCGCCGAGGAGCCGGTGCTGGTGCACGGAGACTTCCGGATGGGCAATCTGATCATCGACACTGCGCGCCCCCGACTGGCCGCGGTACTCGACTGGGAACTGACCCACACCGGCTCCCGCGCCGAGGACCTCGCCTGGTTCTGCATCCGGGCCTGGCGCTTCGGCGCGCCTCGATCCCTCGATGCGGGCGGCCTGGGCAGCATCGAAGATTTCCTGGTCACCTATGAGCGGGCCAGCGCAATCACCCTGGACCGTAATCACTTCCACTGGTGGCTGGTGGCTGCCACGCTGCGTTGGGGGATCATCTGTCGCTACCAGGCCGAACGCCACCTGACCGGGCAGAGCAGGTCAGTCGAATTGGCCGCAATCGGCCGGCGGGTGTGTGAGACCGAGTGGGACCTGCTGAATCTGCTGGAGGCACCATGAGCCACTACCGCCCCACCGCGGCCGAGCTGGTCGCCGCGGTCGCAGAGTTCCTGGAAACCGAGGTTCGGGATGCCACCGACGGTGCCGTCAACTTTCACGCCCGCGTGGCTGCGAACGCCCTACGGATCGTCGAACGTGAACTGGTGCAGAACAGTCCGAAACCTGAGCTGCTGGGATTCGCCGACGAGCAAGCGCTTGCCACCGCGATCCGGGCCGGCGACTTCGATGATCGCGTTGGCGAACTGGGCCCGGTGCTGCGAGCACTGGTGCAATACCGACTGGAGGTGGCGCATCCGGGTTACCAGCACGAGTAGCCCGATCCGGACCTAGCTCAGCGCTGAACTGCGTACCATCGCGAACGTGGCCGACTCCGC
>JARLGS010000777.1 GCA_031292695.1 Mycobacterium sp.
CCCGGAAGTCCCCTCATCCAGCGCGGCACCGACCGCACCCGCCGGCCCAGCCAGTCCGTCCCCCGCCCCCCCAGCGCCCGCGGCCCCGACGGCCACGGCGCTGCCGCCGCCACCTCAGGAGCCGGGCACAAACTGCCGGACAGCGTCATGACGACGCAGCCGCAGTCTCCGGTCACGGTTGTGCCACCGCTGCCGAATCGGCGCAATTCCGAATTGGTGCTGCTGGGGTTCGCCGCCGTGATCACGACTGTCGCGCTGCTGATCGTCGAGGCCAATCAGGAAAGCGGACTGCAGTTCGACCTGATCCAGTTCATCGTCGGCTTTGTCCTGCTGTTCGGCGCCGCCCATCTGGCGGTGCGCCGCTATGCGCCCTACGCCGACCCGCTGCTGCTGCCGGTGGTGGCACTGCTCAACGGCCTGGGCCTGGTGGTGATCTACCGGCTGGACCTGTCGGCCCCGTCTCGGCCCGCCGGCATCCTGCCGGGCGGTAACGCCAACCAGCAGATGCTGTGGACCCTGCTGGGCATCGTGGTGTTCGCCGCGGTGCTGATGTTCGTGCACGACCACCGGATGCTGGCCCGCTACGGCTACCTCTGCGGGCTGGCCGGGCTGATGCTGCTCGCCATTCCGGCGCTGCTGCCGGATTCGGTGGCCGAGCAGTACGGCGCCAAAATCTGGATTCGGTTGCCGGGCTTCTCCATTCAGCCCGCAGAGTTCTCCAAAATTCTGCTGCTGATCTTCTTCGCCAGCGTGCTGGTCACCAAACGCAGCCTGTTCACCAGCGCCGGGAAGCACGTCCTGGGCATGGACCTGCCGCGACCCCGGGACCTGGCGCCGCTGCTGGTGGCCTGGGTGGGCTCCATCGGCGTCATGGTGTTCGAGAAGGACCTCGGCGCATCCCTTCTGCTGTACGCAACGTTCCTGGTGCTGCTGTACGTGGCCACCGAAAAACTCAGCTGGGTGGTCATCGGGCTGACGCTCTTCTGCGCGGGAAGCTTTGTGGCATACCACCTTTTCGGGCACGTGCGGGTGCGCGTGCAGAACTGGCTGGACCCGTTCGCCGATCCTGACGGGGCCGGCTACCAGATGGTGCAGTCGCTGTTCAGCTTCGCCACCGGCGGCATCTTCGGCACCGGCCTGGGCAACGGTCAGCCCGGGACCGTGCCCGACGCATCGACGGACTTCATCATCTCGGCGGTAGGGGAGGAGCTCGGGCTGGTCGGCCTTGCCGCGGTCCTGATGCTGTACACCATCGTCATCATCCGGGGCCTGCGCACCGCCATCGCGGTGCGCGACAGCTTCGGCAAGCTGCTGGCCGCCGGGCTGGCCGCGGCGCTGGCCCTGCAGCTGTTCATCGTCGTCGGCGGCGTCACCAA
>JARLGS010000778.1 GCA_031292695.1 Mycobacterium sp.
AAGAAAGCCAGCCTGTTTTTGGCTGGTTTTCTTTTTTCTATTTTTGGCTGGTTTTCTTTTTTCTATTCGTAACGATCAAGGAGACGTCCAGATTGCCGCTCCCTCCAACTTAAGTGTCGGGGTGGAGGGTGTTCGAGTCACCATTCGCTGGCTAGGCTAACGATTCTGCATAAACCCGAGCGTCAATGGCTTCCAAGGTGGCGATCTCAGCATCGTCAATTGCCATCCTGGCAAAGTAAACCGAAGCCGTGGCATACTCCTCCGCGTCATCGGCCCGGTGTGCCGCGACCTTCCGGTTGACAGCGTCTTTCTTGGACGCAACATTGCTCTTGATTTTCGCCAGCCGCTGGTTATGGTCTGCCTGGAGTTTTTCCCAGTCGGAAGCCGCGGCTGCCTTCCTCGCTACGACCTTCGCCTTAAATTCATCCTGCCTGGCTTTTGCAGCCGCTTTGGAGGCTACGAGAGTGGCATCCACTGTCTCCCTGGTTTCGTTCTCAGCCGCCTCTACCTTCTTCTCCGCGTTCTCTGCATGGTCTGCAAGTTCTTGCAGACTTGCTGAAAGCTTCTTCATGATTCTCTCTTTCATTTCCGTAGTGCTATTTACACTACGCAGAACGCAATCTGCGGCTAGGGCCTTTCTGCCCTTCATCGGGTGCCAGGGGCCAGCGGCCACCCCGAAAAAATCCTCGCCAACGAAGACGACGACGAACCGTAGGTCACGCCGGCGTCAGCGCGCTTTGGTCTTCGTCAGCGCCGCCGGCGCCATCGTCGGGCGTAACGACGTCGCTGGGCAGCGGCGGCACTCGGGTGGCTCGCACGTACACGGTGTCGCCCTCCCGTAGGGCCAGCGCTTCGGCGTCGCCGCGGGTGATCTGGGCGGTGAACGCGCCCTTGGTGGCCGCGCTGGTCAGCTCCACCCGCACTTCGAAGCCAAGCGCCACCACTCGGTCGACGGTGGCGCGCACCACCCCGATGGACTCCGCGGTGCCATCACCACCGGCGATCGCCATCTCGGGGTTGCGGCCCACCCGGATGTCGTGCGGGCGCACCAATGCCCCGTTGAGCGTGGAGACCGCGCCCAGGAACGACATCACGAACGCGTTCGCCGGGGCGTCGTAGACCTCGGCCGGAGATCCGACTTGCTCGATACGGCCTCTGTTCAACACGGCGATCCGATCGGCGACGTCGAGCGCCTCGGCCTGATCGTGGGTGACAAGCACCGTGGTGACGTGCACCTCGTCGTGCAAGCGCCGCAGCCATGCCCGCAGATCCTCACGCACCTTGGCGTCCAGCGCGCCGAACGGCTCATCGAGCAGCAGCACCTGCGGGTCGACCGCCAGCGCCCGGGCCAGCGCCATGCGTTGTCGTTGGCCACCGGAGAGCTGATTGGGATAGCGCGTCTGAAAGCCGCTGAGTCCCACCACTTCCAGCAAGTCGTCCACTTTGGCCTTGACCTCGGCCTTGGGCCGCTTGCGGATCTTCAGTCCGTAAGCCACGTTGTCACGAACGGTCAGATGCTTGAACGCCGCGTAGTGCTGGAACACGAACCCGATCCCACGCCGCTGCGGCGGCACTCGTGTCACGTCCTGGCCGTTGATGGTGACCGTTCCGCTGTCCGGCTGGTCCAGGCCGGCGATGGTGCGCAGCAGGGTCGACTTGCCCGAACCGCTAGGGCCCAGCAGGGCCGTCAGCGAACCGGTAGGTACCACGAAGTCCACATGGTCCAGCGCAACGAAGTCGCCGTAATGCTTATAAGCATCGCGCACGACAATGGCGGGGTCGACGGGCCCGGTTCCGTTCTCGGTCATGTACGAGTCTCCCTGTCAGGCCTACTTGGCCGCTCGTGCCCGGCGGGCATCCAGAACCACTTGGAAGATCAATACCAGCACGGCGACACCCATCAGCAGCGTAGACAGCGCGTAGGCGCCGTACTCGGCCCCGCGGTTGTAGCGGTCGGAGACAAGCAATGTCAGCGTCTGCGACTTTCCCGGGAAGTTGGAGGAGACCATGATGACCGCACCGTATTCGCCGAGGGTGCGCGCGATGGTGAGCACGATGCCGTAGGTCAGCCCCCAACGGATTGATGGCAGCGTGATCCGCCAAAAGGTCTGCCACCAACTCGATCCCAGGGTTGCCGCCGCCTCCTCCTGGTCGATGCCCAATTCGTGCAGCACCGGCTCGACCTCGCGCACCACGAACGGCAGGGTGACGAAGATACTGGCCAGCACGATGCCGGGCAGCCCGAAGATGATCTTCAAGCCGAGGTCCTTTTCGACGAACCCCAGCGCGCCGGCCGACCCCCACAGCACGATCAACGCCACACCCACGATCACGGGCGAAACCGCGAACGGCAGGTCGATGATCGCCTGTAGCACACCTTTGCCGCGAAACCTGTTGCGCGCCAGCACCAAAGCGGTTAGAATGCCGAACACCACGTTCAGCGGCACCACGATCGCGACCACCAGCAGCGTCAGATTGAGCGCCGATACGGCCGCCGGAGTGCTGACCCAATCGAAGAACTGACCGAACCCGGGCCGGAACGCGCGCCACAGGATCAGTGTCACGGGAATTAAGAGCAACACGAAGATGTAGGTGAGCGCGACGACACGAAGGAGATACCGAACCCATGGCGACGACGTCACGCGGCACTCTCCTCACGTCTGGCCGCCCGGCCGCCCACGATCCGCAGAATGAGCAGCACGAAAAACGAAATACCCAGAAGGACAATGGATATCGCGGCGGCACCGGTGCGGTCGTCGTTCTCGATCAAGGTTCGTATCCACTGCGATGACACCTCGGTCTTGCCGGGCACCGCACCGCCGATCAGCACCACCGAACCGAATTCGCCAATCGCTCGCGAGAATGCCAGGCCCGCTCCGGACAACAACGAGGGCAATAGCGACGGCAGCACGACCGATGTGAAGATTTTTGGTCCGCTGGCGCCCAGCGAGGCCGCCGCCTCCTCGGTCTCGCGATCGATCTCCAGCAGCACCGGCTGGACCGCGCGCACCACGAACGGCAGCGTCACAAAGGCCAGCGCCACCGCCACGCCCCACACGGTGTGCTGCAGGTGCAGGCCCACCGGGCTGTCGTTCCCGTATAGCGCAAGCATCACCAGACTGGCGACGATGGTGGGCAGCGCGAACGGCAGGTCGATGATGGCGTCGACGAGCCGCTTGCCGACGAAGTCGTCGCGCACCAACACCCAGGCGATGACGAGGCCGAAGACGAGGTTGACAACCGTAACTCCGGCGGAAACGGTCAACGTCACCCGGAACGACTCCAGAGCGGCGTTCGACGTCACGGCCAGCCAGAAGGCCTGCCACCCGCCGCCCGCGGCCTGCCAGGCGATGGCGGCGAGCGGCAGCAGCACGATCACCGAAAGCCACAACGTCGCCACACCGACCCGAAGCGATGTGGTGCCGGCCCGGCGTCGAGGAAGACGCGAAACCCGCGCCCCGGGCTCGGGCCGGACCGTCTGGGAATCGGGGGTCACCGCGGCCGTCATCCGGTGGCCTGCGTGTAGATCTTGGCGATGCTGCCGGTGTTCTTGTCGAACAGTTGCGGATCGACCGTCCCCCAGCCGCCCAGCTCGGCGATCGTCCACAGTTTCACCGGCGCCGGGAACTGGTCGCGGAAATCGGCGGCGACGGCCGGATCGACCGGCCGAAAACCGGCCTGTGCCCAAACCCTCTGCGCCGCGGCGGTGTACTGGAAGTTCTTGAAGGTGACGGCGGCCTCGAGGTGCGGACTGGTGGTCACCACCGCCACCGGGTTCTCGATCTTGAAGGTCTGCGGCGGATTGATGTGTTCGACCGGCTTGCCCGCCCGTTCGGTGGCGATGGCCTCGTTCTCGTAGCTGATCAACACATCCCCGCTGCCCTGGACGAAGACATCGGTGGCTTCGCGTCCCGACCCGGGCCGTAGTTTGACGTGTTCACGTACCAACTTCCCGACGAAGTCCACGCCGGCCCGGCTGTCGCTGCCGCCCTGGCTCTTG
>JARLGS010000779.1 GCA_031292695.1 Mycobacterium sp.
CCGCCGTCGTCGTCGCGAAGGCGGTGGCCGCCGGCGCGAGTGCGCTCGGTGCACCCGTGCACTCCGGCAGCACGTCTTCGGCAATGCTGCAGTGGCCGGGTGGCTACATCGCTGAACTGCATTCCGACTGATCGGCTAGCGTCTCACCGATGGCGGCTAGTTCGTCGACGGTGCCGAAGGTGATTCGAAGGGCTGGTACCACCACCATTGCGCGCGCTCGCCGGTGGGCCCGGGGCACGGCGGCACATCAGGTGCCGGTGTGGTGGGCGGTCGTGCCAGCGATCGGTTGCTCAATGGTCGTCCGGCGCTGTCGGTTACGACCAGCCGGTCGGCGGGCCCGGTGATGGTGATGACGCCGCGGTGATGCAACCGGTGATGGTAGGGGCAGAGCAGCACCAGGTTGTCCAGGTCGGTGGGTCCGCCGTCTTCCCAGTGCCGGATGTGATGGGCATGCAAACCCCGAGTGGCCCCGCACCCGGGGACCACGCAGCAGCGGTCTCGATGCTCCAGTGCCCGGCGCAGGCGCCGGCTGATCTGCCGGGTGGTGCGTCCCGCTCCGATCGGCTGCCCGTGGCGCTGCAGCCACACCTCGTAGGTGGCATCACAGAGCAGGTAGGCCCGTTCGTCATCGGTCAGCACCGGGCCCAGATGCAGCGCTGCGGTGTCGCGGTCGAGGTCCAGGTGCACCACGACCGTGGTGAGCTGGCCGTGCGGCCGGCGGGCCACATCGGTGTCCCAGCCCGCCTCGACCAGGTTCATGAACGCATCGACGGTGTCCGGGAACGGCGGCGCCTGCTCGGACACCGGATCGCCCTCAGCATTATCACCGGCGGCGTCGGTGTCGTGGTCACGTCGCCAGTCCGCGACCAACGCATCCTGGTGTGAGGCCAACGCCGCGTCGACCTTCGCCGCTTCCAGCTTCGGTAGCCGGATCCGGTAGGTGGTCGATCCGTCGGCGTTGGTGGTTTTGGCGATCGACCGCTGCGGTTCCGGCCGGGGCTCGGGGTCCGGTCGTGGTTCCAGTTTGATGGCGGTGCGTAGTTGGTTGACCGTGGCCACCGCTGCCAGTTCGGCGTAGTGCGCATCGGATCCGTCTGCTGCGCGTTCGGCGATCACCCCGACCTGATCCAACGACAGCCGGCCCTCACCCATCCCGTCGACGCACCGCGGGAACTCCTCAAGCCGATGCGCGACGGCAACCATGATCTCCGCGTTGTGTGGTGTCACCCCGGTTTTCCACGCCACCAGCGCCGGCAGGGACCGGGCGCCGGTGGCGCCCCACAGCCCGTCACGGTCGATCTCGGCAACAATCTGCACCAGACGTCCGTCGATCGCATTGCGTTGACCGGTCAGCTCCGCGATCTCGCCGAATAACGCCTCAAGACGCTCACCGGGATGCATCTCGGTGGCGAAAGCGGTTGCGGTGCTGGACATACCACCATCATCGCAGAAGGCACCGACAAATTTCGGACCCCGACAAGCCGACCACCAAAAGGCCCATCCAACCCAAACCACTCACATGGGCCGCGTCCAAGGCGCCGGATGTGACGGTCAGCGGAGTGCCTGTTGCCGTCCGGTGCTCGGGGATAGGTGTTCGTCCACCCAGTCGCTGAAAGTCTGCCACCCGATTTCCGGATAGCGCTGATGCAAGTCGGCGATATCGGCACTGTAGCCCTGCACGGACAGGAAGCTGAACATCGCCCGCATATCAGCGGAGGCGATTCGCGACGGGCTATAGGTGATCAGCTCGATCGGGTACCCCAGAGTGCGTTCGAGTGCGGCGGTCATCTGCTGCGGTGTCGGTGCATCCGATGCGATGTCGATGCGCAGGCCGATAAACTGTTGCGGGTCAAGCAGAATGGCGGCGACGAACCGGCCCAAGTCGCGCCGGGACAGCTGCTGCAACGGTGTGGTCGCCGGAAGTGGCAGCGCGAATCGACCCGACTGAAGCTCGTTGATCCCACCGAGCAGATTGTCGTAGAAGTAGGTCGGGCCGACGATCGTATGGGGTACGCCGGACGCCGCCAGCGCCTCTTCGATGCGGGCTTTGCTTTCGAAATGCGGAATCCCGGTGTGCTGGTCGGCATTGGACACCGAGGAAAGGACCAGGTGGGGGACCCGGGCTTGCACGGCAGCACCGATGATGTGCCGTCCTTGCTCCACTTCGATGTCGGGGCCTTCTTCGAAGGGCGTGGTGACGGCGAAGACTCCCATGACGTCGGTGAAGGCTTCGGTCAGGGCTTGTTCGTCGCCCAGGTCACCCGCGGCGATCTCGATACCTGCTTGCGAAAGCTTCTGCGCGCGAGACGATTGCGGGTTACGTGCAATGGCGCGTACCCGGAGACCACGCTCGACGAGGGCGCTGGCGACAGCACCGCCGGTGGCTCCGGTGGCACCGATTACTGCGTACGTGTCAGCCATGTTGGTCTCCTTGCACAGCGGCTTGTCGTTTCAGGACGTAGGTGTGTTCGCCGTCGAGTACCAGTTCGGTGATCTGCAGCTGCGAGTCCAGCGTGTCTCCGGCGTGTACTTCGCCCAGAAACCGGCACGTCAGACTATCGAATCGCAGGAACACGTCACCGATCACGTGCGGCAACAGCGTCGCACCGGACGCGGTGAAGGCCAGCACCGGCAAACCAGACGGTGCTCGTTTGGGTCGAATGCATCGACCCCGGCGGCATCGGGCATGACATCTCCTCTAGTTATCGCGTACGACGGTCGGCTACGTGAACGCTCGTCGATAGTTCGGTGGGTAGGCCAATTGATGTCCGAGGCGCTCGGCCGCCTGCCGGATCCACGCGGGGTTTCGCAGCAGGACGCGGGCGAGAAACACCGCGTCGGCCTGCCCGTCGGCGACGATGCTGTCGGCTTGCTCTGGTTCAGTGATCAATCCGACCCCGGCGGTGGGCATCTGCGCAGCCTGACGCACTCGGGCTGCGAACGGTATCTGATAGTTCGGCGCCACCGGAATCGAGGCGTCGGGGGCGGACCCGCCGCTCGACACGTCGATGAGGTCTACCCCGAGTTCACGGAGGTGGCGGGCAAGCTCGACGGTGTCAGCAACTGTCCAGCCGGCACGCTCGTCTTCGGTGTCGCCGCCGAGCCAGTCGGTGGCAGACACCCGGAAGAACAGTGGCAGCTGTGCCGGCCAGGTCTGGCGTACCGCCGTCACCACCTCCAGTGCGAAGCGCATCCGGTTGTGCAGGGTGCCGCCGTAGTGGTCGGTACGCCTGTTGGAGTGTGGAGAAAGGAACTGGTGGATCAGGTAGCCGTGGGCGCCGTGCAGTTCAAGGACCTGAAATCCGGCCGCGGCAGCGCGCCGGGCCGCGTCGGCGAACCAGGTGACGGCGTCGGCGATTTCGGCGGTGGTCAGCTCGGCAGGAGCAGGCAACCTGCCGAATGGCAGCGGGCTGGCGCTGACCGTGGGCCAGATCAGCGGTGCGCGGTCGGGGTCGGGCCAGGGCCGGCCAGTGGCGCCTTTACGGCCGGCATGCACGATCTGGATACCCGGGACAGAGCCTTGGGCGGCAATGAAATTGGTGATCCGCTGAAACGATTCGGCCTGGCGATCATGCCACAGCCCGAGGTCGTACACGCTGCTGCGGCCGGCGGGATGGACCGCGGTGGCCTCGGCCATGACCAGCGCCGCGCCGGCGACCGCACGCGAACCCAGATGCTGCAGGTGCCAGTCGGTCGGCGCGCCGGTGTCGGGTCCGTCTGGCACGGCGGCGAACTGCATCATCGGTGACATCCACGCACGGTGCGCGAAGGTGACTCCGCGCAGGGTGAGGGGGTCGAAGAGGTGGGCCATGGTTACCTTGGGAATTGTTGCGAACGCGTGCGATAGGCCGGTAATGCGGTGGTGCTGCGGGTCAAATCGCCGACGCCGACGAGCCCGACAGAAAGCATGATCCTCCGATCGCTGGCGCCGGCTGGCCGGTTTTCCTCGCGTGCACCCACGAGTGTGCAAGATGTACAAGGGCGTCGTCATCAGTCGGATGACTGGGTCGTGCCGATGATCAGCGCCGGCCCGCGCCGGAGAATCACGGTCACTGTACTGATGACATGGGGCAGGCCGTATCACACTATGGCACAGTGACGTTGGGCCGTGAACAGGCTCAGGTTGATACGCGTCGCTTTGCTCCGGAACTGAGTCCGCCCGCCCACTACGAAGGGGACATGCATGCCCACGATTCGGACCACCGATGGCGTCGACATCTTTTACAAGGACTGGGGCAGCGGGCAGCCCGTTGTGTTCAGCCATGGATGGCCGCTGTCGTCCGACGACTGGGACACCCAGATGCTGTTCTTCCTGCAGCACGGTTATCGGGTGATCGCTCATGATCGGCGCGGTCACGGGCGTTCGGCCCAGGTCGGTCACGGGCACGACATGGACCATTACGCGGACGATCTCGCTGCCGTCGTCGAGCATCTCGATCTGACCGACGCGTTGCATGTCGGGCACTCCACCGGCGGTGGGGAAGTGGTGCGCTACTTGAGTCGTCACGGCCAGGACCGCGCAGCCAAGGCGGTGTTGATCAGCTCGGTACCACCGTTGATGGTCAAGACCGACGCCAACCCCGGCGGTGTCCCCAAGCAGGTTTTCGATGATCTGCAGGCGCAGGTCGCCGCCAACAGGTCCGGGCTGTACCGCGATTTCGCCGCGGGACCGTTCTTCGGTTTCAATCGCCCGGGCGTAGAGTCATCCGAAGCGATCATCGAAAACTGGTGGCGCCAAGGCATGATGGGCGGAGCCAAGGACCATTACGACGGAATCGTCGCGTTCTCACAGACCGATTTCACCGATGATCTGAAGAAGACGACAGTGCCTGCGCTGGTGATGCATGGCGACGACGACCAAGTCGTTCCCTACGAGAATTCGGGTCTACTGTCCGCCAAGTTGTTGCCCAATGGTTCTTTGAAGACCTATTCCGGTTTCCCCCATGGCATGCCGACCACCCACGCGTCGACCATCAATGCCGATTTATTGGAGTTCTTCCGCTCGTAGCGGACTGACTTCGCGACAACCCAACCGTGTCGCCTGCCGATCGTGCCGCCCGGCCAGTGTCGTCCTTACGTCCGGCGCTCGCCGCAAACGGAAGCACGCCCGCCGATAATCCGGACATCAGACGCGAACATTGGTCCCGACATGAGCTGCTAACTGGGCCTGACCATGGTGAAGACGGTGTCGGGTCCGATCTCCGAGTAGTTGGCAATGCCGCCGGCCCGGAGGATCGGTCGGGGTCCGGCGGTATCACCTGTCATCAGTCGAATGACTGGCTCGCGCCGATGACCGATACGTGCCGAAGCGATCGGCGTAAAGTCCTTCCAACCGAAGGCCTCATCGGTTTGGGAGGATGTCGTGAGACGAGACGTGGTGCTGGATCCGACGATCGCTCGTCTGGTCGCGTCGATGGCCACCCCTCCGACGCTCGGGCAGCTGGGATCGCAGGACGGCCGGCTGGCGCTGCGGGAAGCGCAGCGAACCGTCATCGACCAGCCCGGGACAGTGGCACGGTTTCACACCGCGCCGGTGGGTCCGTCTGGGCTGGTGGGGTTTTGGTTGGTGCAACCGAAAAATGAGCACGGTGCACTGCCGGTGGTGTTCTACGTGCATGGTGGGCGATTCATGTTCGGCGACGCGGACACCCACGGACGTGTTGTCGGGGCCATCGCCGCGCGCTGCGGCGCCGCCGTTGTGGTTCCCGAGTACAGCCGCGCACCGGAAGCGCGATACCCGGTCGCGCTGGAGGAGTGTTATGCCGCGCTGCTGTGGGTTCGCGACAACGCGGAGTCGTTCGGTGTGGATGCGAAAGCGATTGCGCTGGCCGGTGATTGCGCGGGTGCGACACTCGCCGCGGCGGTCAGCATGGTGTGCAAGTCCCGCGGCGGTCCGCGGCTCCGCGCACAGCTCCTGTACTATCCGCCAACTGATGCACGGTGTGAATACCCGTCTCACAACGCATACGCGGAGGGCTATCTGCTGACCAGCGATGAGCAGGCCTGGCATTGGGATCAATACTGTGAC
This sequence comes from Mycobacterium sp., assembly GCA_031292695.1. Lineage (GTDB taxonomy): Bacteria > Actinomycetota > Actinomycetes > Mycobacteriales > Mycobacteriaceae > Mycobacterium. The sequence continues at coordinate 6,029 of JARLGS010000779.1, forward strand.
GGTGATGTTGACTGCCCCACGGTGTCTCCGGTTCGCGCACCGGTCGCGGATCTCAGCGGGCTGCCGCCGACACTGATAATTACCGCCGAGGCCGATGTGGTGCGTGATGAGGGCGAAGCGTTTGGCGAACTGCTGCGCGAAGCGGGCGTTCCGGTGACCTGCACCCGTTATCTGGGCACAGTGCACGATTTCGTCGTGCTCAGTCAGCTCAGTGACACACCGTCTGCCCGGGCCGGACTCGACCAAGGCGTGAGGTTCCTCGACGAAGCGATACACCGATGAGAAGACGCCGCCCGATTGTGCTGCGCAGGAAGCGGTTTTCCGAGTGACACTGACACATTCGCAGTCGCCCATCGTCGGGCGCGGTCAGCTGATCGGTCTCATCACCGAGGTCGCCTCTGGTGTCGCGGCCGCGCCTCAGGCGGTGATTCTGGTCGGCGAACCGGGTATCGGTAAGTCGACGCTGCTGCGTTTCGCAGTGGCATCGTTGGAGCTGCAGCGCGCGACGGTGCTCTTTGCGAGTGGCTCCGAGCCGGATCATGTGCGGCCCTTTACCGCGTTGACCGAGTTGATCTGGCCGATCGCCGAGCGAATCGCTGAGCTGCCCGTGTCGCTGCGGGATGCCTTACACGACATCGTCAATGGCGACGCCGGCGCTGCCGGGCACGGACCGGCGCTGATGCAGCAGGCGGTGCTGGCCCTGCTGGCGGTCGTGGCAGCCGATCGACCACTGGTGATTGTGCTCGATGACTTCGACCGATTCGAACCGGACTCCCGTCAGGTGCTCACTTATGTGATCGGTCGGGTTCCGCATCTTGCGGTTCGGCTGCTGATCAGCGCACGGCGGGTGGACCTGCTCAATGGTCTTGACCGTTCTTTCCGTGTGGTCGAGGTTGCGCCGCTGACCGATGCCGCGGCTGCGGAACTGATCGAGACCCAATCGCTGGTGCCTGACGCGAGTGTCCGCGGTGAGATCATCCGCTGGTCCGGCGGTAATCCATTGGCCCTGATTGAATCCGCCCGGTTCTACGGTAAAACGGGTTCGGTCAGGTTCCGGGGTAACTACATGGTCGGTTCTGGATTCGCGCATGCGTTGTTCGCCGCGCAACTGTCGGAGCTGCCGGCCGACGCGCGTCGGCTGACCTTGTTCGCCGCCGCGGGCGCCGGCTACGAGACCATCGACACAATCACGACCGCAGCGGGTTTCGGTGCGGACTTGTGGCGGTGGGAGCCGGCCATAGAACGGTCTCTGGTGACCGTCACCGAGGACCGACGTGTGCAGTTCAGTCACACCTTGCTGCGCAGCGTGGCCTACAGCGAAGGAGATCTGGCTGATCGCCGCGCCGCCCATATTGCGCTGGCTGCCTCCCCGCAATTGGATGTGGCGTGCCGCGCTTGGCATCTGGCGGCTGCGGCGGACGGTCCGGACGAGACCGTGGCATCCCTGTTGGAGCAGGGGGCGGAGCGTTCGCGGCAGCGCGGCGGCTACCTCGAGGTGGCCAGAGCACTGCAGCGGGCCGCTGAATTGAGCCCCGGTGCTGACGATGCGGCTCGGCGGTTCACACTGGCCTCGGTCGCGGCCAACTTCGGCGGCGACCCGTCCTGGGCGCTGTCGCTGAATGCCAGTGCGGTCCAGCGCTCGGAGGACCCCGAGATCGTCGGTCATGCCGCGTTGACGCGTGCGTCGGTGCTGCTGCAATCAGCGCGTCCGGCGGAAGCGGCCGAACTGGTTCGCAGCGCGCTCGACGGCACGCCACCGACCAACTCGCGGCTGCGGCTGGCGTTGATGTATACCGGCGCATCGTCGGCGTACTACTCCGGGGAATTGGCGCACCGGAGCCGCCTTGGCGGCTGGCTGCAGGACTCTGCTCGAGATATATTGGGGGAGAGCGTAATTCCAACGCCCTTCCCCGCCGAGGCCGGCCCTGTGCAGCGGGCGTACATCGCTATGTACGCGCAGAGTGCAGGTGGCGCCCACGATCGTCCAGCGCAATGGGATCGGCGGTGGTTGCATCCGATGTCCGCCCCCGTCGAGCCGTTTCGGCGTCTGGTTGTGGGAGCGATGGCCTATGCCACAGAGGACAGTGACCTGGTGGTCACCGAATTGCGGGAAGCCGTCGACCAGCTCAAGGCAGCCGGTGGCCTGCGGGGTTTCACTTTCGCGATCGCGCCGCTGGCGTGGGGACTGCACGACACCGGACGGTGGTCAGAGCTTCGGGCGCTGCTCGACGAGACCGAAACCTTGTGCGCGGTATACGATCTGGCGTTGCTTCATGCCGAAAGCAACGTGGTGCGGGCCCATTTGCTGGCCTGCTGTGGTGACACGGGTGCAGCGGATGCCGCCATCGAGGCTGCATCCCGCGTCATCGCCGACAAATGCGGCACCGCAACCCGAGCCGCCCTGACGTGGGCCATGGGACGGAATGCGCTGGCCAGTAGCGAGTTCGAATCGGCCTACCAGGCCTTTCGGCAGATGTTCGACGCCGAGGGCGAACCGACTCATTTCGTCGTCTCGCACCGTGCCATCGCCGATCTGGCCTGGGCCGGCGCGCGCAGCAGTCATATCGAGGAGGTCCGGCCTCTGGTGGCTTCGATCGGGCGTCAACTGGGCTCCAATCCTCCTGTGCGACTGCGTCTTCTGCGGCATCAGGCACTCGCGCTGACCACCACCACGCATCTGGCAGAGCGCCATTATCGGCTGGCGGTCTTCGATCCGGCCGGCGATCAGTGGCCGATGGAACGCGCACGAGCGCGTCTGCATTACGGCGAATGGCTTCGCCGGGTGCGCCGCCCCGCCGAAGCTCGTACCCAGCTCACCGCTGCCCTTGAAGTGTTTGACCGGCTGGGTGCCGCGCCGTATGCGCAGATCGCACGTGCCGAACTTCGCGCTGCCGGTGTCGGGGCATCGACGGGTACCAACGCCGTCGCCGGCCTCGATTCACTGACAGCGCAGGAACGGCAGATCGTATCGATGGCGGCCTCCGGGCTGACCAACCCCGAAATCGGTCAGCGGCTCAATCTTTCGCCGCGAACGATTGCGTCGCACTTGTACAACGTCTATCCGAAACTCGGGGTCAGTCGGCGTCACCAACTGCGGGATCTGTTGGGGGATACAGCTACCTGATGTGGTTACCAGCGGTGCGGTGCCGCGGTGGCCTTCAGTGTTTGACCAAAGAACGGTCGAGGTGGTTGAGGAGCTTCTCCAACCAACACGAGGTCCACACCGGAGACGCGGACGGTGATCGGTGCGTTCTCGGCCAGATCAGCGAGCGATGCAACCGGCACCGCTGTTTTCGAATCAGACGTCATCGGTGTGAGTCTTGGTCATGTCGCTCCTGATCCGGTGATCGGTCTGTGCGCGGACGGTCAGTGTAATCAGAACTGCCTGTTGAACTCTCGGCGGTTGACGCCCTGGTGCGCATCAGTCACTTGACTGATGCGTAGCGAGGCTTGACGTCCAAGGCTGTTGAACGGTGGGATCGCCACGCCGCGGACGAACAACATTCCCGTCTGCCCTATCGAGAAGAGTCACGCCATGACCGACTACTCCACCGCATCGGCGATCGTCGTGGGTGGATCCATCGGCGGACTGACCGCGGCGCTGTTGTTGCGGGACCTGGGATTCACCGTCGACGTCTACGAGCGCACCCCCACTGCACTCGAAGGGCGCGGCAGCGGGATCGTGCTGCAACCGGATACTGTCCGCTGGTTCGTCGAGCGCAGTTCTCAAGACGTGGCCGACTTGCGGACCTCCACGGCCTACGTGCAGTACCTCAACCGTGCCGGCGACACCGTCCACCGCGAGAAGACCACCTGGACCTACACGTCGTGGGGCACGTTCTACCGGGCACTGCTGGCCGACTTTGGGACCGACCGCTACCACTATGGTCAGTACGCCTGCGGCTTCAGCCAGGACCAGGACAATGCGACGGTGCGATTCGTCAGCGGTGCGACGGCGTCAGCTGACCTGGTGGTCTTCGCCGACGGTGTTCGATCGGTCATTCGCGAGCGCTTCGACCCGACCGCCAACCTGGAGTACGCCGGCTATGTCGGGTGGCGTGGCACGCTGCCGCTCGCCCAGCTGAGTACCGCGACGCGGGAGACGCTGAACGATGCGGTCACCTACGACGTCATCCCCAACTCGCACATTCTCATGTATCCGATTCCGGGGGAGGAAGGCCTGGAGCCGGAGGACGCCCTGCTCAACTACGTCTGGTACCGCAACGTGCCGGCCGGCCCCGACCTGACCGAAATGCTCGTCGACAAACGCGGCCAGCAGGGTTTGGTGTCGGTGCACCCTGGCCAGGTACAGGACCGGTATGTCGACGAGCTACACCGGGACGCAGCCGACTTGCTCGCACCGGTGGTCGCCGAGGCCGTGATCAACACCGAAAATCCCTATCTTCAGGTGCTTTACGACGTGCGGTCCACCCGGATGGCTATGGGACGAGTGGCACTGATCGGTGATGCGGCATGCGCTGCCCGTCCCCACGCCGCGGCCGGCACCGCGAAAGCTGCCGCCGATGGCTGGACACTGGCTGCAGCCCTACGCAATTCGGCTGGCGACATCGCTGCGGCGCTGGCGAGCTGGGAGCCTGCGCAGCTCCAGCTCAGCGACAATCTGCTGCGCCGGGTCATGGAGATGGGTAACCGTGCGCAATTCCACAACACGTGGACGCCAGGAGACCCCGATCTGCGATTCGGGCTTTACGGTCCCGGCCAGTAGTCACCACATCAGACCGCCAGACAAGGACAAACATGTCGAACGAAAGCTACCTCAGCGACCTGCCGCTGGCCGGCCAGCTCATCGGCACCGATTACGACGGCTGGAGCGATGAGCTCAAGGCCGACTTCGCCGCCCACGCATACGACGGACACGTCGGATCACGGCTGTTGAGCCAGAACGAACGGGTGCGAGTGTGGGAGATCCGGCTCGCGCCCGGTGAACGCTGGCACGCTCACCGCCACGTACTGGACTATTTCTGGACTGCCGTCACCGCCGGCCACAGTCGCCAGCACACCTTCGACGGCACCACGCGCGATGTGTCGTACACGGCCGGAGAAACCCGGCATTTCCATTTCGGCCCAGCCGAATACCTGCTCCACGACATCGAGAACACCGGTGAGACCGAGTTGATCTTCACCACTGTCGAGCACCTCGACAGTGACAATGCTCCGCTGCCAATCTAGCTCCGCGCGATGAATCGAACCCTCGGCGTAGTTTTGGCCGCCGGTGGCGGCGAACGCTATGGGATGCCGAAAGTCGCAGCTGTCCAAGGCTTATGGCTTCGGCTGGCGGTGACCGCGTTGGCTGATGGTGGAATCTCCCGGATACTGGTGGCGCTCGGTGCGGCGGTGGTGCCGGTTCCTTCGCCCGCGACTCCCTTGCTCGTGCCGGACTGGCGGCGCGGATTGTCTGCCACGGTGGCCGCCGCGGTCCGTGCCGCGCAGGACGATGGTGCGATCGATGCCCTCGTACTGCACACAGTCGACACACCCAGCGTTGGATCTGCCGTGGTTGAACGAATACTGGCGGTAGATAACGGTCTCGCTCGCGCGGTCTATCACGGAAGGCCGGGACACCCGGTGCTGATCGGGCGCGATTATTGGAATCAGCTGTCGCGCAGTATATCTGGCGACGCCGGTGCCGGACCTTTCATTGAATCGCACGAGGAACTCGTTCGCGTGGAGTGTTCCGACCTGGCCAGCGGAGTGGATATCGATGAGAAATAAGGCTGTGCTGCAATGGATTTACGACAGATACCGGCGCAACATGGATGTTATCGCCGTCACCGTTCTCGACACGTTTGAACGCTCTCCGTACCCGCCCGGGTCGATGATGGCCTTCGATCGATCCGAACGCTTCGAAGGCAGCGTGTCATCTGGCTGTGTCGAGGCAGAGCTCTGCGAGCGTGCCCGCGCCGTGTTCAGTGAGCATCCGGACGCATTGGCTGGGATCGGTTGCCAGATCGTCGATTTCGATGCCAACCTGTCCGCCCGCGACCCATTCGCCCCACCGGGGCCTTGCCGCGGAACCCTCCGAGTCGCGATGCACCCGGTGACGCCACGACATTTTCCGGAGTTGGCGTCTCTCATGTCCATGGTGCGGCAGGGGCTGCGCGTCGCCACCTTCTTGAATCTGCGTACGGGGCAGACGTCGCTGACGCAGGTTGACGATGCGCCGGTGTTTCGTACCGACTACGAGCGGCCGCCGCGCATGCTGATCTTCGGGATCAGTGACATCGCCACCGGGCTTGCGGCATTGGCGCTGCCACTGGGCTATGCCGTCACCGTGTGCGATCCCCGGCCCGCGTTCCTGCAAGCGGAACGGTTTCCTGCGGCGGACTTGGTTCGGGACTGGCCGGATCGTTACCTGCGCCAGGAACGAAAAGCGGGCCGAATCAACGCCGATACCGCAATCGTGGATCTGACGCACGACGATCGATTCTCGATACCGCTGCTCATCGAGGCGCTCGATTCGCGGCATTGGAGTGGCGGTACGCAGCCGAGGTTCGTCGGTGCGCTCGGGTCAAGGACCCGGTCGGCACACAAGCGTCACGCCCTGCGGCAACATGGATTGCTACCCGGCGACGTCAACCGTCTACAAGCACCGATCGGGCTGGACCTCGGCGGTCGCGCGGCGCCGCACATCACATTATCGATCCTCGCTCAGGTGGTGGCAGCCAAGGAAGGTGGGAGCGGCATGCCCCGCAGTCAGTTGGTCGACTGATGACGGGCCACCCGCGACATCGGACACTCACCACGACAAGAGATGTAGACATCTTCGAGAGGCGAACATGGTTGACCTGACGGGCAAAGTAGCGATCGTGACGGGTGGCGGTTCGGGAATCGGCGAGGCCACCGCAGTGGCGATGGCTCGTGCCGGAGCCACCGTTGTGATCGGCGGCCGAGATGCCGGTAAAGGAGAACGCGTCGTCGACGCGATCCGCCGCAGCGCCGGTCAGGCTGTCTTTCAACGGACCGACGTCAGCAATCCCACTGAGGTCAAGGCATTGGTCGAGCGGACGGTCAGCGAATTCGGCCGCCTCGACATCGCACACAACAACGCCGGGGTCGACGGCGAACAGGTCCCGTTGCACGAGCAGGACATCGACGGAGCGTCGGTGCTCTTCGATATCAACATCAAGGGCGTCTTCTACTGCATGAAGTACGAGATCGAGCAGATGCTCGAGACCGGCGGCGGCGCGATCGTGAACACATCATCGATCTTCGGATTGAACGGCTATCCCGGCTGGTCGCTGTACACCGCCGCGAAACACGCCGTCACCGGGATGACCAAGGCAGCGGCCCTCGACTACGCCACCCAGAACATCCGGATCAACGCGGTCGGTCCCGGGCCGGTCGAAACGCCACTTCTGGCCAACGGCACCGGCGGCGACCCGCACAGTTATGCGGCGTTCGTGCCCATGGGGCGCATCGGCCAACCCGATGAGATCGCTGACGCCGTCGTCTGGCTGCTGTCGGACGAAGCGAGATACGTCACCGGCCACACGCTGCCGGTCGACGGCGGCGTCTGCGCTCAGTGATTTCGGCGCGCTCCGTCACGGTCAGCGATACGGAGCG
>JARLGS010000780.1 GCA_031292695.1 Mycobacterium sp.
CGGCAGGCCGTCGACGACGGAACCCCCCGGCCCCGCCCCCCCCCGCCCCCCCGGCACGGTTCCGTGCGGATCGCCACCGAGGAGGCGTTGACCTGGGCCGGCATGTGCCGCCCGGGCGACGGGTTGGGCATCGCCGGTGACGAGGTCCTGATCGTCGGCCACGACCTCATCGGTGCGGCCAGTGGGCTGATCGACCTGTTGTTGTCCTCCGGTGGAGAACTCGTGACGGTACTGACCGGGCAGGGCGTCGGCGCGGAGGTGGGCGCCGCGCTGGCCGAACACGTGCGACAGGAGCATCTGGCCGCCGAGTTGGTCACCTATCACACCGGCCACCGCGGGGACGCGCTCTTGATCGGGGTGGAGTAACGGTGGTCGGGCTCGCTGACTCATTGGTGCCCGTCCTGGGTGCGAAATCCGCTGCGCCACTGGAAGAATTCTTGGGTATCCGCACCGTCAACGATCTGCTGCGACACTACCCGCGCAAGTACAGCCAGGGCATGACGGTGCTCGGCGAAGACACCGAGCTGCCGGAGGAAGGTGACCACGTCACGTTCCTCGACGTCATCACCAAGGCGGAGACGCGCTGGACCAACCGGGCGCCCAAACGCGAATACCTGGTGGTCACTCTGGGGCACCGCAATCCGAAGGTCACCGCGACCTTCTTCAACGCCAAATTCCTCAAGAAAACGCTCGTTGAAGGTACCCGGGTGATGCTCTCGGGTGTTGTCGGATTCTACGGGCGCGCAATGCAGTTGACGCATCCCGCGCACCTGATCCTCAATTCCGGAGCGGGCCGCAATATCGGGTCTCCGGCGCTGAAGAAGATCGCCGATGCCTCCGAGAAGGTGCACGGCGAATTGCAGATGTCGGCGTTTGAGCGCGAGTATTTCCCGATCTATGCGGCGTGCGCCAAGGTGCAGAGCTGGGACATCTACGCATGCGTGTTGCAGGTGCTCGCCGTCCTGGATCCGATACCCGATCCGCTGCCGGAATCGCTTCTGGCGCAACGCGGTTTGATCTCCGAGGACCAGGCGTTGCGAGATATCCACCTCGGCGAACGTGAGCAGGACCGCGAACAGGCCCGGCACCGCCTGACTTTCGACGAGGCCGCCGGGCTGCAGTGGGCGCTGGCCGCTCGCCGGCACGGCGCGCAGTCCCAGTCCGGTCCGGCGGCGCCGCCGGCCGACGACGGACTCGCCGCTGCCCTGCGCGACCGACTGCCGTTCGAGCTGACCGCGGGTCAGTGCGACGTGCTCAAGGTGCTCGCGGCCGAACTGGCCGACTCGCGGCCGATGAACCGGATGCTGCAGGGCGAGGTCGGTTCAGGCAAGACCATCGTCTCGGTGCTGGCGATGCTGCAGATGGTCGACGCCGGATACCAGTGCGCCTTGCTGGCGCCGACGGAAGTGCTTGCGGCCCAACACGCCCGGTCGGTCCGCGACGTACTGGGACCGCTCGCCATGGCTGGCCAGCTGGGTGCGCCGGAGGGGGCGACGGGCGTCGCTCTGCTCACCGGATCGATGACCGCGCAACAGAAGCGACAGGCGCGCGAGCAGGTGTCCAGCGGTCGCGCCGGCATCGTGATCGGCACCCACGCACTGCTGCAGGACGCCGTCGAGTTCGACCGGCTCGGCATGGTGGTGGTCGACGAGCAGCACCGGTTCGGGGTGGAGCAGCGAGATCGGTTGCGCGCCAAGGCTCCTGACGGCTTGACGCCTCACCTGCTGGTGATGACGGCAACCCCGATTCCGCGCACCGTTGCGCTGACGGTGTACGGCGATCTGGAGACCTCCACCATGCGGGAGCTGCCGCGCGGTCGGCAACCGATCGACACCAAGACCATCTTCGTCAGTGCGACGCCGGCTTGGCTGGATCGAGCGTGGGAGCGCATCCGCGAAGAGGTCGGCGCCGGGCGTCAGGCCTATGTGGTGGCCTCTCGGATCGATGAGAGCGACAAGCCGTCCGGCGAGAATCAGAGCGGCCCGCCGCCGGTGACCGTTGTCGAACTGTTCGAGAAGCTGCGGACCGGGGCATTGCGGGGGTTGCGGCTGGGGCTCATGCACGGCCGGCTGCCCGCCGAGGAGAAGGATGTCGTGATGTCGGCGTTCCGGGCCGGACAGATCGACGTTCTGGTGTGCACCACGGTGATTGAGGTGGGCGTCGACGTGCCCAATGCGACGGTGATGGTGGTGCTCGATGCGGACCGCTTCGGCATCAGCCAGTTGCACCAGCTTCGGGGCCGGATCGGTCGTGGCTCGCATGCCAGCCTGTGTCTTCTCGCCACCAAGCTGCCGCCGGGGTCGAAGGCGGGTGCCCGGCTGGAGGCGGTCGCCGGCACGCTCGACGGCTTCGAGCTGGCCGACCTCGATCTGCAGGAGCGAAGGGAAGGAGATGTTTTGGGGCTCAACCAGTCTGGTCGGGCCGGCCATCTCCGATTCCTGTCGCTGGCCGATCACCAGGAAGTCATCGAGTCGGCTCGGACGTTCTGCCAGTCGGCATACGCACAGCATCCGGACGACGCCGGAATGTCGGCGCTGGCCGCGCAATTCGTGGATACCGATCGGGTCGAGTATCTGGACAAGGCGTGAAGCGGTTGGTGTGGCTGGTGGCGGCGGTGGCGTTGGCCGTCGTCGTGGCCATCAAGCTCGGCACCGCTGACGAACCCGCCGCGGTCGCCGATGGTATCTCGGTACCCACCGTCGCACCCGGCACCGACGTGCTGTCCGACGTCGCGGTGATCCCGCACCGGGTGCGCGATTACAACTACCGGCGGGCAGCCTTCGGCGAGGCCTGGACCGACGACACCTCGGCGCCCGGCGGGCACAACGGCTGCGACAGCCGCAACGACATTCTGAATCGGGACCTGACCGACAAGACGTACGTGTCGATCAAGCGGTGCACGGAGGCCGTGAAGACAGGGGTGCTGCGCGACCCGTACACCAGCGACACGATCGCGTTCAGCCGCGGCAACCAAGTCGGGGCGGCGGTGCAGATCGACCACATCGTCCCGTTGGCGCTGGCCTGGGATCTGGGGGCCAAGGACTGGCCGCAGGACCAGCGGGTGCGGTTCGCCAACGACCCGGCCAACCTGCTTGCAGTGTCCGGAAAGGCGAATCAGGACAAGAGCGACAAGCAGCCCGCCGACTGGATGCCGCCCAACCATGGGTTCTGGTGCCAGTACGCGATGCAGTACATCGCGGTACTGCGGGGGTACGCACTGCCGGTGGACGAGCCGTCGGTCCCGGTGCTGCGCGAAGCTGCAGGCACCTGTCCGACCGGCTAGTGGTGCTGTCGAAATCGACAAACGGGCCGCTTGCACTCGCAAAAAGCGGCCCGTTCGTCCGTTTGGGCGGGAAGGCGGCCCTAGATACCCGTGTAGGTGGCGGGGTCCGGGCGGTACCGGGTGCCGTCGTCCAGGCCGTTGAGCGCGTCCATGTGCTCGGCGGTCAACTCGAACCCGAACACGTCCATGTTCTCGGCGATCCGCTCCGGTGACGACGACCGGGGGATGACCGAGTTGCCCAGCTGGAGGCTCCACCGGATCAGCACCTGGGCCGGGGTCTTGCTGTACTCCCCGGCGATCGAGGTCACGGTGGGGTTGGTCAGCAGGTTGCCGACACCCAGCGGGCTGTACGCCTGCGTGACGATGCCCCGCTCGGCGTGCACC
>JARLGS010000781.1 GCA_031292695.1 Mycobacterium sp.
CGTTCCGTGATTGATCACCGCGACGCCGTCGAGTGTCGCATCGGGATAGCCGTTGCCCAGGGGGCCGCTGTCGGGCGCTCCCGCGATGTCGAGCGTGCCATCGCTGCCGAGCGTCAGCGGGCCGCCGGTAAGGGTCGCGCCGCTGTCAAGCAGCAGGCTGTTGTCAATCTCGACCGAATCGGACGGAGCGATCGTGACGGTCACGCTGGAGTTGATTTGAATCTGGTCGCTGGCACTCGGTACAGGGCCGGCGCCGTTGTTCCAGTCGCCGGCAACGGACCAGTTGTCGCTTGCCTCGGATGTCCAGATAATGGGTCCGGCGGACACCGGAGCCGTGACCGTCACCGCCTCGGTCGCGGTCGCCGGCGCGCTGAGATCGCCTTCGGCGTCCTGCACCGTTGCCGTCACGCTCAGCACGAAGCTGGCGGCATCAACCGGCGTGATGGTCAGGTGCGCCAGATCCCAGCCGTGAACGTCAACCTGCTGATTACCGCTGCCCGTGGTCGCCGTGAAACTGTGGCCCTGATCGTCGCTCAATATCGCGCCAACCGGGATCGCGCTGACCACGACCGACGCCAGGCTGTTGCTGTCGCCGGTCAGGCCGTTGACCGTGACCCCGAGGTCGAGCGCGATCGCGGTCCCCTGGACCCCGGCTTCCGCCACCGGTGAAACCGTCGGTACTTCCGGCGCGACCGTCACGGCTTCGCTCGCGGTCGCCGCCGTGCTGACGTCGCCGTTGGCGTCCTTCTCGGTCGCCGTCGCCGTCAAGGTGAAATTCGTGTCGTTGGTCGGCGTCACAGTGAGGCTGGACAGCGTCCAGCCCTCGACGTTGATGGCGGTGCTGCCGTCGCTGGTGACGGTTTTGGTGGCGTCGCTCAGAACCGCGCCGGACGGCACGCCGCTGATGGTCAGGGTGTTGAGCGTATTGCTGTCGCCGGTCTGGCTCGCGATCGCGACCGCAAGATCGCTGCCGAGCGCTACCGGCGCGTTCTCGATCCCGGAGACCGTCGCCGTCCACGTCACCGTCGGCGCCGTCGGATTGACGGTGACGATCTCGCTCGCGGTCGTGGCACTGCTGACATTGCCTTCGCCGTCGACCTCGGTCGCCGTCGCCGTCAGGGTGAAGTTGCCGGCCGGCACGGTCGCGCCGCTGGTGTCGGCCGAAAGGCTCGACAGCGTCCAGCTGCTGACGTCGATCGCGGTGGTGCCGTCGCTGGTGGCGTGGTGACCGCCGAGGCCGTCGCTCAGCACCACGCCGGCCGGCGCGCCGCTGATCGTCAGCGTATTGGCGGCGTTGCTGTCGCCGGTCTGGCCGGTGATGCTCTCGCCGAGATTGCCCAGCGTAACCTGCGTCTCGGTCCCCGACATCGCCGCCGACCAGCTCAGCGCCGGAGCCGTCGGATTGACGGTGACCAACTCCGAGGCCGGCACGGTGTAGTGGAAACCGTTGGTGTCGGTGGCGGTGGCCAGCGCCGACAGCGTGAAGTTGGCGTCGTTGGTCGGGGTGATCGTCAGGCTGCCCAGATTCCAGCCGGCGACATCGAACGTGCCGCCATTCACTGTCTGGGTGTGCACGCCGTCGCTCAGCGTGGCGCCGGCCGGAATGTTGCCGATCACGAAGGCGGTCAGGCTCACGCCGCCGCCGGTCAGCGCGTCGTTCGTAAGCGTGTCGCTGAAATGCAGCGGAATTGCCGCCTGCTCCACGCCCAAAGCGACCGTCGAACCGACGGCGAGGGTTTGCGGCAGCACCTCGAGTTCGGTGCCGCCATGGCCGTCGCTCTTGAAGGCAAAAGTATCGCCGGCCGGCAGGGCCGAGACATGGAACGCGGTGTTGACGCCGTTGAGCGCCAGGGTCGAACCGTCCCAGACCGC
>JARLGS010000782.1 GCA_031292695.1 Mycobacterium sp.
CACCCACGACCAGGTCGAGGCGATGACGATGGGCCATCGCATCGCGGTGATGAGCGAGGGCAGGCTGCAGCAGGTGGCCGCACCCGAAGACTTGTACGCGCACCCGACCAACGTGTTCGTGGCCCACTTCCTCGGCAGCCCGGGCATGAACCTGGTCGAGGGGATGCTGGTCGAGAACGGGTCACCCGACGCGTCGGGCGGCGGCGTACGCGGCACGCTGTGCGTCGCCTTCGCCGGGGCCTCGGTGCCGCTGCCGGCCGAGGTGGCTGACCCGGTCCGCGGCAGCGGGCCCGACGTCGTGCTCGGCCTGCGCCCCGAATCGCTGCGCCTCAGCCCCGACGGCGTGATCGCAGCCAACGTCATCATTGTCGAGCTGCTCGGTGCCGAGACGCATGTGATCTGCCATACCGAGAGCGGCGCCCGCATCATCGTGCGCCAAGGTGCGGGGGCGACGAAGCCGGCGCTCGGCGAGGCGGTACGCATCGCCGTCGACGCCGATCCCGAGGCGTACCACCTCTTCGACGCGACCACCGGCGAGCGGCTGGTGGGACCGTGACCGCGGTGACCGAGGCAGCGGCGGCGGCACCGAAGGCCCCCGCGCGGAGCCACGGCCTGCGGTCCCGCATGCGCAAGGAGGCGGCCCTGGCCTACGTCTTGCTCCTCCCGGCACTGGTGCTGTTCGGGGTCTTCTCCTTCTATCCCTTCCTGCGCAACTTCAAGCTGATGCTGTACCAGACGCCGCCCGTGCCCGGCCTCCCGTCGCACTACGTCGGCCTGCACCAGATCATCCCCACCATCACCTCGACGCAGTTCACCCAGAGCCTCGTCACCACGATCGTCTTCGTGATCCTCGTGGTACCGATCAGCCTCCTTCTCGGGCTGGCGCTGGCCGTGGCGGCCCACCGCAAGCTCAAGGGCATGGCGGTCTACCGGGTGATCTTCTCCTCGACGGTGGTCAGCTCCGTCGCTGTCGCTTCGGTCGTCTTCGGGACGCTCCTGAACCCGGTCGTGGGGCTGCTGCCCTGGCTCGGCATCAACCCGACGCCGCCCGCGCTCGAGAACACGACCTGGGCTCTGCCCTCGGTCGCGCTGATCACCATCTGGCAGTTCCTCGGCCTCTCGTTCATCATCATGTCGGCGGGGCTGCAGTCGGTCCCCGACGAGCTCCTCGAGGCGGCGCGCATCGACGGCGCCGGCTCCTGGACGAGGTTCTGGCGGATGACCGTGCCGTTGCTCTCCCCCACCATCTTCTTCGCCGTGGTCGTGAGCACGATCTACGCCTTCCAAGCCTTCGGCGCGGTCGACATCCTCATCGGGAACCAGAACGCGGTCCGCCTGCATACCAATGTGCTCATCTACAACATCCTCAACACGCTGCAGATCGAGAGCAACCCGGGGGCCGCCGCCATCATGGCGACGGTGCTCTTCCTCATCATCCTGGGGCTCACCCTCCTGCAGCTGCGGTTCTTGGAACGGCGGGTGAGCTATGCCCGCTGACGCAACGACTGAGGCGCCTACCGTGGCTGCCGTCACCACCAAGGCTGCGCCGCCGCGCAGGCCGCGGCGGCGGCTGCGGACGATCGGCAGCTACACGCTGCTGACGGCGGCGGCCGTCGTGGTGGTCTTCCCGATCTACATCACGATCGTCAACTCGCTGCTGCCGCCCCAGCAGCTGGTGCAGCAGCCCCCGCCGCTGTTCCCGAGCAATCCGCAGTGGGACGACTACAACGCGGCGTGGACGACCGGGCAGATGTCCAAGTACGTGGCGACGTCGGCGATCATGACCGCCATCATCGTGGTGGGCCAGCTCGTCACCTCCATCCTCGCCGCCTACGCCTTCGCCTTCCTGCGCTTCCCCTTCAAACGGACGCTCTTCGTGGTCTGCCTGGTGACGCTGATGATCCCATTCGAGGTCACCTTCATCACCAACCTCGACACGGTCACGTCGCTGCACTGGTTCAACACCTATGCCGGCCTCGCGGTCCCCTTCTTGGCCACCGGCTTCGGCATCTTCCTGCTCCG
>JARLGS010000783.1 GCA_031292695.1 Mycobacterium sp.
GGAGATCGCCCGACTGCGAGCCGACAAGGAGGCCGCCATAGAGAAGGGCGCCTTCGAGCAGGCCAAGAAGCTGGCTGAGCAGGAGAAGGAGCGCCTCGACCGCAAGGAGAGCCAGGAGGCCGAGCTGCGGGCCGAGGGCGTCGACCTGTTCGACGTCGTGGACGAGGAGGTCATCGCCGAGGTGCTGGCTGCCTGGACCGGCATCCCGGTCTACCGGCTCACCGAGGAGGAGACCGCCAAGCTGCTGCGCATGGAGGAGGAGCTCCACAAGAGGGTCATCGGGCAGGAGGAGGCGCTCAAGGCGCTGTCGCGTGCCATCCGCCGCACGCGGGCCGGCCTCAAGGACCCCAAGCGCCCGAGCGGCTCGTTCATCTTCCTCGGGCCCACCGGCGTGGGGAAGACCGAGCTGGCGAAGACGCTGGCCGAATTCCTGTTCGACGACGAGGACGCCCTCATCCAGCTCGACATGTCGGAGTACATGGAGAAGCACACGGTGAGCCGACTGGTCGGTTCTCCTCCCGGCTACGTCGGGTACGAGGAGGGCGGGCAGTTGACCGAGGCCGTGCGGCGCAAGCCGTTCTCGGTCGTCCTGTTCGACGAGGTCGAGAAGGCCCACCCGGACGTGTTCGACGTGCTGCTGCAGGTGCTCGACGAGGGCCGGCTGACCGACGGTCAGGGTCGCACGGTCGACTTCCGCAACACCATCCTCATCCTGACGTCCAACCTCGGGGCGGGTGGCAGCGAGGAGGTCGTGATGGCCGCCGTGCGCGCCAAGTTCAAGCCGGAGTTCATCAACCGGCTGGACGACGTGCTGATGTTCGACGCGCTGGACCCCAGCGAGCTGGTGCAGATCGTCGACATCCAGCTGGCGCAGCTGCAGAAGCGGCTGGCTCAGCGTCGGCTCACTCTCGAGGTCTCGCTGGAGGCCAAGAAGTGGCTCGGTGACCGCGGCTTCGACCCGCAGTACGGAGCCCGTCCGCTGCGCCGGCTGGTGCAGCAGGCCATCGGTGACCAGCTGGCCAAGATGCTGCTGGCCGGTGAGGTGCACGACGGCGACGTGGTGCCGGTCAACGTCAGTGCCGACGGCGAGGGCTTGACCCTCGGTTGAGTTATAGCGCCGAAACGGCATTCCAGCAGGCGTCCTCTCGGACTTTGTCTGCTGGAATGCCGTTTCGCGTTAGAGGTTGAACCGGCCGGCGAATCCGCGCAGTGGCACGTCGGCACTCGTCAGCAATCCGGGCGGCGCTTTGACCACCGAGGCGATGGCGTTGAGTGCGGGCAGACCGGTGACGGTCATGCCGATCGAGGCGAAGTTGTCCGGATTCGATAGGTCCACACCGGGTTTCGGGTAGATCATGTGCTTGTTGTAGACACACGGATCACCCTTGATCGCAGTGATGTAGCAGCCCTTGATGTTCCAGCTCGGGTCGGTGTGCGGCGTCATCTGCCATTCCAGATGGGTCTCGACGCGCGGCACGCCGTCGACCATGCCCTGGTATTTGAGGTAATTGCCGCCCAGTGAGCCCTTGGGCAGCGTGTACCACCCCAGGTCGACATCCTTTGTGCAGGCGCCGAGTTCGTAGCTGAACTTCACCTCGTCGAGCTCCAGCCCGAAGCAGTCGGCCATCATCAGCACACTGTCGGCGAAGACCCGGGTGTACTTCTCCAACTTGCCCGGGATGGACGGGTCGTCGACGGGCAGGCCGTAACCCACCTCGATCCAGGTGTCCTTGCTGTGATGGCATGACACGTCGACGGATTCGATGGTGGTGACGTTCTCGATCTCGGCGACGTCGGCCGAGCACACCACACCCAGGATCTGATTGAGGCCCGGGTTCATACCGGTGCCGTAGAACGTCGACCCGCCTTTGGCGCACGCCTCGGCGAGTAGTTGGCTGACCAGCTTGCCAGACGGGTGCGGGTGGTTGGTGTCGCGGTGCCAGCCGGTGATCCAGTCGGCCGTGGTGACGATATTGATCCCGGCCGCAAGGACTTTCACGTACAGGTCCTCGTCGGGGAACACCCCGTGGAAGGTGAGCACATCGGGCTTGGCGGCGATGATGTCATCGATCGACCCGGTGGCGATGACGCCGATCGGGTCGATGCCGGCGATCTCACCGGCATCGCGGCCCACTTTTTCCGTTGTGTAGCAATGTAATCCGACCAACTCGAGATCGGGGCGCCGGCCGATGCGCTTGATCATCTCGGTGCCGACGTTGCCGGTCGCCACCTGGAAGACGCGGATCTTGGAAGTCTTGGAAGACACAGTGGTTCAACCCTTCGGGTTTTCGGGATAGAACTGCATGGCCCACTTGCGGATTGCGGTGAAGCCTTCGTATTCGGCGCTTGCCAGCGCCGGCGGATCGGAGTAGCGCTGATGCGACCAGATGTGGATGTCCTGGGTGAACTGCCGGATCACCTCGTCGCCGAACTCGGCGGCCCGGGTGGCCGCACGCGGGGTGTCCTTGCCGGGGGTTCGGCCGATGTAGACCATGAATCGCACGTCGGAGGTGGACTCGTCGACGGGGGTGACCGCCGAGATCGTGCGGTTGTCGATCATGCCCCAGCTCTTGGTCACCGCGATGCCCAGACCGCCGTTGATCGCCTCCACGCCGCTGCGCACATCGTCGATCGACTGCTGATCGTCGCCGTCGAAGGTGATCGTGAAGTCGACGTAGGAGATCGGCGCGGCGAAGTCGTGCCGGGTGAACACCGGCACGATCGGGGTCTGGTGGACGAACTTGAAGTGGGCGAAGTCGACGCCGTTCTCCAGGACGTACTGCGGATGCAGCTCGAGGCTCCCACGGAAAAGTCGTTGCTGCGGGTAGTAGTCGGCGGCGCCGCGGCCGTCGGCGAACGACGCGAACACATCGGGCGCCTCGAAGAACGGCTCACGTCCTTCGGTGTCGTGCCAGATGTAGATGGCCTCATTGCGTTCGGTGACGGGGTAGGTAGGAATCCGGCGGCCGCGGTTGGGCCGGTCCTGGTACGGGATGCAGACGTTGCGGCCCTCGGTGTTCCACTGCCAGCCGTGGAACGGGCACTGGATCACCTCGCCGACGACCTGGCCGCCGAATCCAAGATGCGCACCGAGGTGCTCGCAGTAGGCGTTCATCACGGTGACCTGGCCGGATGTGGATCGCCAGGCGACCATCTCCTCGCCGAAGTACTTCATGGCGTGCACCGCGCCCACGCCGACCTGGTCCGACCAGGCGACCTGAAACCATCCCGTCGGCTTCATCGGCAACTGGGGTTTCGCCATGAGTCGAATCGTAGGAGGTTCTGTGAAACTTTGGAAGAGGGTTCTGTGAAACTGCGGTAACCTCTGAAAGATGACCGACGCCGACGTCGCCGCCCGACGGACGAACAGGCGCGGCCACGCCACCCGGGAAAGCATGTTGGAGGCGGCGCGGAAGGCACTGGCGACCGGAGACCCGGGGGCGGTCTCGGCCAACCGGATCGCCAAGGAGATAGGTGCCACCTGGGGCGCAGTGAAGTACCAGTTCGGCGACATCGACGGGTTCTGGGCCGCGGTGCTGCACCGCACCGCCGAGCGCCGCGCGGGCATGCTGAGCCAACGCGACAGCGGTGCCACGCTGGGACAACGCGTCGCCACCATCATCGACCTGCTCTATGACGGGCTGACCATCGGCGACTCGCGGGCGATCGAGAACCTGCGCGCCGCGCTGCCGCGGGACCATGCCGAGCTGGAACGGCTCTACCCGAAGACCGCGGCCGAACTATCGTCGTGGGGGCAGAGTTGGCTGCAGACCTGTCAGCAGGCCTTCGCTGACCTCGACGTAGACCCCGAGCGCGTTCGCGAAGTTGCCTCGTTCATCCCCGGCGCAATGCGCGGCATCGCCTCCGAGCGTCAACTCGGCACGTACACCGACCTCGATGTGGCGCGACGTGGGCTAACGAACGCGATCGTCGCGTACCTCGACGAGTCCCGGGTGGCGCCGGGACCAGGTATGTAACCAGCTTGTGACCTGATCGAGTTCGGGCATTTCGCGGAAGAGCAAGTAGGCTTGGCCCGATGGTCCCGCTCTGGTTCACGCTTTCCGCGCTCTGCTTCGTGGGTGCGGCGGTGCTGCTGTATGTCGATATCGACCGTCGGCGCGGCCTTGGCAGGCGCCGCAAATCGTGGGCGAAGTCGCACGGGTTCGACTACGAACATGACACTCCCGACCTGGTCAAGCGGTGGAGCCGCGGCATCATGTCGACCGTCGGTGAGCACGTGCGCGCCCGCAACGTGGTGCTCGGTCAAATCCGTGGCGAAGCGGTGTTCATCTTCGACCTGGACGACGTCGCGACCGTCATCGCGCTGCACCGCAAGGTCGGCACCAACGTTTCCGTCGACGTCCGGCTGAAGGACATTCCGGAGCCGCGGGAAAACGACATCTGGCTGCTCGGGGCTATCGGCCCGCGCATGGTGTACTCCACCAACCTCGATGCCGCGCGGCGCGCCTGCGACCGCCGCATGGTGACCTTCTCGCACACCGCGCCCGATTGCGCCGAGGTCATGTGGAACGAGCAGAACTGGACGCTGGTGTCCATGCCGATCACCAGCACGCGTGCCCAGTGGGACGAGGGTCTGCGCACTGTCCGTCAGTTCAACGACCTGCTGCGGGTGCTGCCGCCCGTGCCGCAGTCCGGACAGAGTCTCACCGGCCCGGCCGTGGCACGCCGCAGCGGTTCGCCGAGCCGTCCGCTCAGTGCCGGCCCGATGCGTCAGAACGAACTGCCCGCCGGCCGCAGCAACCAGGCCCCGGGCCGTGCCGACATCGGCCGTTACACGCAATTCGCGGAGGCTCGCAACGGCCGCCCCGCGCCCAATTATCAGCGCTGACGCCGTCGGGCTAATCTTGGCCGCATGTCTCGACCCGTCGCACTGATCACCGGGCCGACTTCCGGACTGGGCGCTGGATTCGCGCGCCGCTACGCCGCGGATGGCCACGATCTCGTGCTGGTGGCCCGCGACGGCGAGCGCCTGGAACAGTTGGCCGCCGAGCTCCGCGCCGACACCGGCATCACCGTCGAAGTGCTGGCCGCTGACCTCTCGGTGGCCGGCGATCGGGATCGGGTGGTCCAGCGGCTGGCCGACGGTGTGCAGGTGCTGGTCAACAACGCCGGTTTCGGCACCTCCGGCGAATTCTGGAGCGCGGACTACGTGCTCCTGCAGTCCCAACTCGACGTCAACGTCACCGCGGTGATGCAGCTGACCCACGCGGCGCTGCCGCCGATGCTGGCCGCTGGGAA
>JARLGS010000784.1 GCA_031292695.1 Mycobacterium sp.
CCGAAGCGGCGAACATGGCGAAGTACGCGGCCGGTGAGGCCTCGGTGCGTGCGGTCGACCAGGCGGTGCAGTCGCTCGGCGGCAACGGCCTGACCAAGGAGTACGGCATCGCCGCCGCCGTCACCGCATCGCGGCTGGCCCGGATCGCCCCGGTCAGCCGGGAGATGGTGCTGAACTTCGTCGCGCAGACCTCGCTGGGTCTGCCCCGCTCCTACTGACAGGGACTTTCGATGAGCGCCTGCGCGAAGAGCCGAGGACACCGTTGACCGCCCTCGTGCACTACTCCGTCGAAGGTGGCGTGGCCCGGCTGACGCTGGACTCGCCCCACAACCGCAACGCGATGTCGACGGCGCTGGTGGACCAGCTGCGGCAGGGGCTCACCGACGCCGCCGACGACCCGGCCGTCCGGGTGGTGGTGCTCGGCCATACCGGCGGCACGTTCTGTGCCGGCGCCGATTTGAGTGAAGCGGCGGGACGCGACCCGGGTGATCTGGCAGTGGACCGGGCGCGGGAGGCAGCCCAGCTGCTGCGGTCGATCCTCGAGCTGCCGATTCCGGTGATCGCCGCGATCGACGGTCACGTCCGGGCCGGCGGCATGGGCCTGATCGGTGCCTGCGACCTGGTGGTGGCCGGCACTGCCAGCACATTCGCGCTCACCGAGGCCCGGATCGGCGTCGCGCCGTCGATCATCTCGCTGACCCTGCTGCCCAAGATGACGGCCCGGGCGGCTGGCCGGTACTTCGTCACCGGAGAAAAGTTCGGTGCCGCGGAGGCTGAACGGATCGGCCTGGTCACCGTCGCGACGGACGATGTGCCCGGCTCGGTCGCGGCGCTCACCGCCGAGATCACGAAGGGCTCACCGCAGGGGCTGGCGACATCGAAGGCACTGACCACAGGCGCCATCCTTGATGGCTTCGACCGGGACGCCGAGCGGCTGGCCGCACAGTCGGCGCAGCTGTTCGTCTCCGACGAGGCCCGCGAGGGCATGATGGCCTTCTTGCAGAAGCGACCGCCGAACTGGAATGCGTGATCCACATCGCGTGATCCACAAGACCTCGACGCTGCCACACTTCCGTCAACAGCCTTGCAAGTCGCTGCGATCGTCGTAGGCTCGACGTGATGAGCACCCCAGGTTCGCGCGGTAACCAGATGCGCGCCGCCGACACCGACCGCATCCAGGTGGCTCACTTGCTCAGCGACGCGGCGGCCCAGGGCCGGCTACCGCTCTCCGAGTACGAAGACCGGCTGACCCGCGCCTATTCGGCACAGACGTATGCCGAGTTGTCCAAGTTGAGTTCCGATCTGCCGTACATCACCACCGCGCCGTGGGATGCCGGCGGCGAATGCCGGCCCGCCCCCTCGACGCTGCTGCTGGCGATCATGAGCGGATTCGAACGGCGCGGGCGCTGGAACGTGCCGCAAAAGCTGACGGCGTTCTCGTTGTTCGGCGGCGGCGTCATCGATCTGCGGTACGCGGACTTCACCTCGCCGGATGTCGAGATCCACTCCTATTCGATTTTCGGCGGACAGACCATCCTGTTGCCGCCCGAGGTCAACGTCGACGTACACGGCGTCGGCGTGATGGGTGCTTTCGACCACCTGGGCCAGCAGGGCACCCCCGGAGCGCCGCGCGTCACCATCCGCGGCTTCTCGCTGTGGGGCAGCGTCGGCATCAAGTCGAAGAAGCGCCAGCCGCGCTGAACCCGCGCACCTGAAGATCGGCTTAAGATTGCCGGTCCCGGCCGCCAATTTCAGCATGCGCTCAGATTTCCTGTCGACCATGGCCTCATGGCGACGCAATCACCCCAGTGGATGGCCACGGCACGGCTGCTGCGCCGTACCGGTTTCGGCACCACCGGTCGTGCCGTCGATACCGCCGTCGCGCAACCGGATTATCTGACCGCAGCGCTCGACGCCGATCCGGGAGCTGATCCCGGCGCCAAGGCGACGCCCCTTCCGGAATTCCCGGCCCCCGCCCCGCTCGGCAAAAGCGCGACCACTGCCGCGCGCAAGGCCTATAACAGCAGCCTCGCCGAGCAGATGCACGCGTTGTCGTCATGGTGGCTCGACCGGATGGTGTCCGTGCAGCAGCCGGTTCACGAGAAGCTGACCCTGCTGTGGCACAACCACTTCGCCACCTCGGCGCGCAAGGTTCGACTGGCGTCCATGATGGCGGCGCAGAACCAGACGTTGCGGGCCGGTGCGCTGGGCGACTTCCGGTCGCTCGCGTATGCGATGCTGACCGATCCCGCCATGCTGCGCTGGCTGGACGGCCAGCAGAACAGCGCGAAAGCCGCCAACGAGAACCTGTCTCGTGAATTCATGGAGCTGTTCGCGCTCGGCCACGGCAACGGTTACACCGAATCGGATGTGCGGGAAGGGGCCCGGGCCCTGACCGGGTGGGTGATCAAGAAGGACGGGCAGTCCAGCCTGGTCGGCAAGCGCCATGACGCCGGGGACAAGACGGTGCTCGGCGTGACCGGAGCCCTGGACGCCACCAGTTTCTGTGCCGCCGTCCTGGCGCGCCCGGAGTCACCCGAGTATGTGGCGCAACGGCTTTGGCAGCAGCTCGCCTCGGACAATCCGCCGCCAGCACCCACGTTGTCACGGCTGGTCGGCGCATACGGCACCGGCCGGGACCTGAAAGCGCTGACCCTGGCGATCCTGACCGACCCGGAATTCGCCTCCCAGCCGTCCTCGCTGGTGAACACTCCGGTGGAATGGACGGTCGGACTGGTACGCGCACTCAACGTACCCGTCAAGCCGACTGCCACGCTGATCGACCAGACCCTGAAAATGCTTGGTCAACAACCCTTTTACCCGCCCGATGTCGGCGGCTGGCCGCGCGGTCAGGCCTGGCTGTCGACCGCCAGCGCTGGGGTCCGGCTGCACGCGGCCACCGTGCTGGCGCGCAAGGGCGACGTCTCCGCGATATCCGACGCGGGACCATCCGATCGGATCGACGCGGCCGGTTACCTGCTCGGTATCGGGTCGTGGTCGGACCAGAGTGCTGCCGCGTTGCGCCCACTGGTCAACCGCCCACCAGAGTTGGTTGCCGCCGCGGCGAACACTCCCGAGAACCTGACGTCGTAGAGGGTGAACATGGTTGAGATGAATCGCCGCAGGTTTCTGTTCGCCAGTACGGGTTTGACTGCGGCGGGGCTGTTGGCCGGCGCCACCATCGGGTTACCCGACCTGCTCCAGGCGGCGCACGACCGCCCACTCGCACCAGGTTCGGGCATCCTGGTGCTGGTCACGCTGTACGGCGGCAACGATGGCGTCAATACGCTGATCCCGTACGCCGACCCGGCCTACCACCAGTCCCGGCCCGAATTGGCTTACGCCGCTTCCGATGTGCTGCACCTGGACTCGGCGCTCGGATTGAACCCCGGGATGCGCGGGCTGGCCGGACTGTGGCAGCAGAAGCGGCTGGCCGTGATCCGCGGGGTCGGCTACCCCAAACCCGACCACAGTCATTTCCGGTCGATGGACATCTGGCAGACCGCCTCGCCGGACGAACCAGTGGCAACGGGCTGGATCGGCCGGTGGCTCGATGCGACCGGGGACGACCCGCTGCGCGCAGTGCACATCGGCACCGTGCTCCCACCCCTGGCGGTCGGTGAGAAGGCCACCGCTGCAGCGCTTTCGATTCAGGGCGACCACACGGTGAAGTCATTCGCCAATACCATCGCCGCACTGGGCACCCCCTGCGCCCAAGACACCCCGGCCATGGCAATGGCGCGGCAGTCGTACCGGGCGGCACAGACGACCGATGCCGTGCTGCAGCCCGCGACACAAGGCGGTGCGGCGTCGAATCCCGGGAAGGACACACCCGCGACGGCAAAGGCCAAGTCGGGCAATGCACTTGCCGACCAGCTTGGGGTGGTGGCGCGATGCATCAAGGCCGGCGTGCCCACTCGCGTGTACAGCGTGAGTTTGGGCGGCTTCGACACCCATGCCAATGAACGGGGCACCCAGCAGCGACAGCTGGGCCAACTCGATGCGGCGGTGACCGGGTTCCTCGACCAGATGGCCACCGATCCACACGGCAAAAATGTGGTGCTGATGGCGTATTCAGAGTTCGGCCGACGGGTTCGCGCCAACGCGTCGCAGGGCACCGACCACGGTACGGCCGGCCCCATGTTCGTGGCCGGCGTGCCGGTCAAGGGCGGCTTCTACGGCGACGAGCCGTCGCTGACCGATCTGGACAACGGAGATCTGAAGGTCACCACCGATTTTCGCGATGTGTACCACGAAGTACTCACGCGCACACTGGGTACCGATCCGGGACCGGTGGTCGGCGGCAACCGCAAGGATGTCGGCTTCCTCACCTAGCCGCTGCCGGCATCAACGTCGCCGACGGCGGGAACGCAAGTAGTCCCCGACCACCGCCGCGCCCAACCCGTCCAGTTCGGGTACCACGACGCGGCCTTCGACCCGCCGGGCCACCTGGTCGATGAACCGCGCCAGGCCGGGGTCACTGCCCAGCCGGAAGATGGTGATCTGCGCGCCGATTCGGGCCACCTCGTCGAAGCTGCGCACGGTGAAGGCGATGGTGCGCGGATGCGGCGGGTAGTCGAAGAACGTCTCGGTGCGGTCGCGGTACTGCTCAAGGTGGGCGGTCGGCTCACCATCGGTGACCACCAGCACCACCGGTTGCGCGTTGGGATGCCGGCGCAGATGCCGGCCGGCCAACAGCAGCGCGTGGTGCAGATTGGTGCCCTGCTCGTAAACGCCCTCCAGCCCGGTCAGCTCGGCCGCCGACACCGTCCGCGCATACCGGCCAAAAGCGATGATCTGCAACGCATCCGACCGGAAGCGGGTGCTCACCAGGTGGTTGAGCGCCAGCGCTGTGCGCTTCATCGGCAGCCACCGGTTCTCCATCACCATCGAGAACGAGGTGTCCACCAGTAGCGCCACCACGGCCTGGGTCCGCGTCTCGGTTTCGGAGATCTCCACGTCGTCCACGGTGATCCGCAGCGACCCGTCCTCACCCGTACCCGCCTGTCGCAACACCGCATTGGTCAACGTGCGGGTGACGTTCCACGGCTCGGTGTCACCGAACTGCCAGGGCCGGGTGGCGCCAGTCAGCTCACCTGCCGCCCCGGCCCGACGGGTGTCCCGCTCCCCATGCCGGCCGGAAAGTTGTTGCGCCACATCCCGCAGCGCCGCCTGACCGAGTTGGCGCATCGCCTTTGGCGACAGCCGCCACTGCCCGTCCGAGCCGCGATCCAGAAAACCCTGGTCCATCAGGGCGCGCTCCAACTCGGCCAGACTGCGCGCGTCCACCGCGGCTTCGTCGCCGAGCTGCCGGGCCAGCATGTCGAGGTCCACGTCGTCCATCTGGGCGCCGGCGTAACTCTGCGAAAGCTGTTCGGCCAGTTGCTCCAACTCGGCGACGTCCGCCATCGCCTGGGCCGCCTCCCCCATGCCCAGCGGATTGTTTCCGGTGAAACCCTGCTCACCGGTCCAGTCCTCGCCGGGACGCGCGGCCTGCAGGTGCGCATCGAGGCGGCCGAGCGCATTCATCAACGACGGCGACCCGAAAGCCTGCTGCGCCAACGTATCCAACTCAGCGCGCTGACCTGGGGACAGACTGTTGCGGAACCGCTGCGCGGCCGCCGCCCGCGTGGCCAGTGAGTCCAACAGCTCGTCGACATTCTGCGGATTCTCCGGGAAGTACTGGCCGTGCTTGGCCATGAAATCCTGGAAATCTTGTTGCGTGTCTTCACCTTTGGCGTGTTTGTCCAATAGATTGTTCAGGTCGTCGAGCATCTCATTGACGGCCTGCCGATCCTCGTCGGTGGCGTTCTCGAGCGCGTCCTTCATGCCGGCGAATCGTTGGTCGAGCATCTCCCGGCCCAGCAGATCCTTGATCTGCTCGTACTTCTGCCGGGCCTCAGCGGAGCGCCAATCGTATTCGGACAGTTCCTGGACGGCCTTGGCCGGCGACGGAGGCAACGACTCCAACTGCAGCTCACCGAACCGCGCGTCGTCGTCGAGCGCCCTGGCCAGCTCCTTGCGCTCGGCCAGCACCGCCTCGTCGAGCAGCTTCTTGATCTCCTGCAGCGTGCCGTCAAGGTTGTTGCGGGACAGCAACTCCCGACGGCGGCGATTCGCCTCGGCGGCCAGTCGGTCGGCGCCGCGCAGGTTCTGCGTGCCGCGGCGCAACAGTTCGGATAACGCCCGACGCGGCGACGCCCCCTCCATGACGTCCTGGCCGATCTGCTCCAACGCCTCGCGCAGATCGACCGGCGGCGCCAGCGGGTCCGGGCCGCCGGTGTATCGCGAATACCGCGACGTGTGGTTACTCATGGGCCGCACCTCTCAACGCAGCTCGTGGCGGCGTCTAGCCATAGACCGTTTCACCCTCATCGGACGTCTTGTCGATCCGCTTGGCCAGGTACAGCGCTTCCAGCGCCAGCTCGACGGCTGCCGCCCGCTCGCCGTCGGACTGGGCGTCCAAGCGGTCGGCGATGGCGTCGAGCACCGGCAGGTCCGGCAGCGCGGCCAGCACATCCTTGGCCGACACCCGCTCGCCCGTCGTCACCGGCGAATCGCCTTCGACCGCCGCCACCAGTGGACCGACGTCGATGCCGCCGAGTAGCCGCTGCGCGGAATCCGCGGTGGCCCGGCGCAGCAGATGCTCCAGCACCGCCTGCTCACGGCCTTCTTCGCCGGACTCGAATTCCAGCTTGCCGCGCAGCACGCCGATCACCGTCTGCAGATCGACCACGCGGGCTACCGGGTCCTGCTCGCCAAGCACGGCCGAGCGGTGCCGGGCTGCCGCGGCGACGGTTTCCGCAGCGGCGATGGCGAACCGAGCCGAGACCCCGGAGCGCTGGTCGATCGACTGCGACTCGCGCAGGTAACGGGCGAAGCGGGCCAGGATCTGCAGCAGGTACTCCGGCACGCCGGCGGCCAGGTGCGCCTCCTGCTTGATGACGCCCACCTCGGCGTCGAGTTCCAGCGGGTAATGGGTCCGGATTTCGGCGCCGAAGCGGTCCTTCAGCGGCGTGATGATGCGTCCACGGTTGGTGTAGTCCTCAGGGTTGGCACTGGCCACCACAAGTACGTCGAGCGGCAGCCGCAGCGTGTAGCCACGCACCTGGATGTCCCGCTCCTCCATCACGTTGAGCATCGCGACCTGGATGCGCTCGGCGAGGTCGGGCAGCTCGTTGATCGCGACGATGCCGCGGTGCGCCCGCGGGATGAGGCCGTAGGCGATGGTCTCCGGGTCGCCCAGGCTGCGCCCCTCCGCGACCTTGATCGGGTCGATGTCTCCGACCAGGTCGGCCACACTGGTGTCCGGCGTGGCCAGCTTCTCGGTGTAGCGCTCGCTGCGGTGTTTCCAGGTGATCGGTAGGTCATCGCCCAATTCCGCGGCCAGGCGGATCGACTCGGGCGTGATCGGCGTGTACGGGTGCTCACCCAACTCGGAGCCTTCGATGATCGGCGTCCATTCGTCCAACAGCCCGACCAGACCGCGCAACAGGCGGGTCTTGCCCTGGCCGCGCTCTCCCAGCAACACGACGTCGTGCCCGGCGATCAGCGCACGTTCCAGCTGCGGCAACACGGTGTCCTCGAAGCCGAGGATGCCCGGCCAGACGTCCGCTCCTTCCGCGAGCGCGGCCAGCAGGTTCTCCCGGATTTCGGTCTTGATGCCCCGTTCGCGGTGCCCCGAGGCCTTGAGTTCGCCGACGGTCTTTGGCAGGTCGGCCGGGAGATCGTTAGGTGGTGTCACGACCACCACGCTACGACGGTGTGACCTCGCCGGCAGCACCTTGGGCTCCGACGCCATACCCGGTACCCTCGGTACCGTGAACTCGCACGATTGGTCACACCGGCCCACCGACATCGAGTTCGGCCCCGCCGCCTGGCAGAGCCGACTGCTCGGCAGGCTGACCGCGGTGTTCGTCCGCCCCGTAATCGCCCTGCTCACGCTCATCGGCATGGTGGTCAACCGATTCCATCCTGACCTCGTTCAGCGGGGCCGCTATGACGTCATCGACCGGCCGATGCGAATCTTCCGGCCGCTGCCCGGCACCGCCGTGACGACGACCGCACTGCCCAATTGTCCCGCCGAATGGATCGTCGCGCCGGGCGCGCGGGACTCCGACCGCGTGATCGTGTACTTCCACGGCTCGGCGCTGATCACCCTCGGGCTGAATTCACACCGCCGCTGGGCCAGCAAGCTCTCCGCCGAGACGGGTGCCCGAGTCCTGAATGTGGGCTACCGACTGGCGCCGCAGGCCATGATCGAGGAGGCCGTGGGCGATGGCCTGGACGCCTACCGGCTGGTGCTGGCTTCCGGAATGGACGCGAAGAAGATCGTGTTCGCCGGCGATTCCGCCGGCGGTCTGATCGCTGCCAACACCGCGCTCGCCGCTCGCGATGCCGGCCTGCCGGTGCCCGCAGCGCAGGTGCTGCTATCGGCATTGACGTCCTCGGACATGAACCTGAAGTACAACGCAATGCTGGAGTCCCGCGACGTCCTGTTCCCGTTCATGGCGGTCAAGTACATCTACACCGTCTTCGCCACGAAGAACGGCACCCACCCGGTGCCGGAAATGCCCACAGAAGCCGACCTGTACGGCCTCGGACCGACACTGCTTCAGATCGGTACCAATGAGATGCTGCGCAACGACTCGTTTGCGCTCGCCGACGCGCTGCGCGCAGCCGGCGTCCCGGCCTGGGTTCAGGTGTGGGACAAGGCAATGCACATGTTCCAGCTGAGCTTCGACGTCAATCCGGACGCCCGGAAGGCCGTCACCGAGATCGTCTCCTTCATCGAATACACGACCACGGTACGACCCGACGAGATTGCCTCCTAACGGCGTCCCTGCCGAGTGGCCACATATCGCACGGATTCTCATGATTTCCGTGCAATAACTGGCCACTCGGCACTCTGCACAGAGGGACGTTCATCCACAATTGGCCGGTATCGGCTCAGCCACCTCCGTGTTTCTGTCGGGCCTCGGCGCCACCGTCAGCTCATGGACACGCCATTCTTGGGCACCGAGGCATTGGCAGCCGGCCGAGTGAGCCGGCGGGCGCTCAAACGCCACTGCGCCATCTACCGAAACGTCTACCTGCCGAGGGACGGTGCTCTCACGGCGGAACTGCGAGCCGAGGCTGCATGGCTGTGGTCCGATCGCCTGGCAACGGTTGGCGGACTCTCCGCCGCGGCCCTGCTCGGCACTCGCTGGATTGATCCCGAATCACCGGCCGAGCTATTCCGAACAAATGGAAAACCCGTGTCAGGCATCGTCATTCACCGGGATATCCTGCACTCCCGCGAATTTGGCCTAGTGCGCGGCATCCCGACAACCACACCTGCACGAACTGGCTTCGACCTCGGCCGCCGTAGAGGCCGGGTGCAGGCTCTTGTTCGCGTGGATGCCCTAGCCAACCAAACCGGCGTTACCGCTGCAGAGATAGCTCGATTGCTGCCGCGCCACCCCGGAGTTCGCGGCCTCGTTCAGCTGCGCGAGATCCTGGAGCTCATGGACGGCGGCGCGGAATCGCCCCAGGAAACCCGAACCCGGCTGGCCTTGATCGACGCCGGGCTACCAAGGCCCGAGACGCAGATCGTTGTCCGCGATGAATTCGAGGAGTTCATCGCGCGCATCGATATGGGATATCGACTGTTCAAGGTCGGCATCGAATACGACGGGGTGCAACATTGGGACGATCCTGCCCAACGCGCCAAAGACATCGAGCGGCTGGCGAAGCTGGCCGAATTGGGTTGGGCGATCATTCGGGTCAGCTCCGACATCCTGCGAAACCGACCACGGACCTTCGTCGTCAGGACATGCGAAGCTTTAGCCATCCACGGCGCCCAGTGGCCAGTTATTGCGCGGATTTCGGGGTAAACCGTGTCGTAAGTGGCCACTCGGCACGGAGAAAGGTCAGCAGTCGATGACTCGCCGGGGTAACGGCGGTCGGGGCCCAGGCCAGCGCGATCTCCCGCCGGTAGGTGTTGGGCATCAACGGAATCTCCCTGACGCGGCGGGAACTGTGTTCGTCGTGTGGCAGCAACGCGATGCCCATCCCGCGGGCGACGAGCTCACGGATGGTCGAGAACTCGGTGATCTCCACCGGCACATACGGAGTGAAACCTGATTCACCGCACCAGGTTTCGGTGACCTGGCGCAGGTTGTAGCTGGCCGGGTTGGCAATGAACGTCTCGCCGCTCAGTTCGGCGAGGCGGAGCCGGCGGCGAGATGCCAGCGGATGGGTGGCCGGCAGCACCGCACGAATCGGCTGGACACCGATGACCAGATGCTGCACGTCATGCGGTGGCGGGATCACGACAGCCACGTCGAGAGTCCCGGCCTTCAGGTCCGCTGCGATCTGGCTGCCATGCGCCTGCTTGATCTGCAGTCGGATTCCCGGTGCACGCCGGTGAAATTCGGCCACCAGATTCGGCACGACGCCGGCTCCCATGGTCAGTGGGAAACCGAATCGGACGGTGCCGTGGTTGGGATCGGCCTCACCGGCAATGGTCTCGACGGTCGCCTCCAGCTCGCGCAGGGGCCGCCGGGCCTGCTCGGCCAGCTTGACCGCCGCCGGCGTCAGCCGCACCGTCCGGCCCTCCTGGGTGAGCAGCCGGACCCCGAGCGTCTTTTCGAGCGCATGGATACGGCGACTCATCGACGACTGCGGAATCCCGAGGCTGTCCGAGGCGCGGGTCATGTGCCCGTCCTGGTTCGCCAGTTCCTCGAGCGCCCGGAGTTGCGGCGCCAGCTGCCCCATCCAATGATCCATATCCGGATGATATTCGCCAAAACATTCATTGGACGGATTGAACTGCGCGGGCGATGCTGGATTCATCGAGACGAGGAGTCACCATGAAAACCGTTGAGCACGAAATCGTCGACGTCTTACTGATCGGTGGCGGCATCATGTCGGCCACCCTCGGCGCCATGCTCAGCACGCTGGAACCCCAATGGCGAATCGTGTTGGCCGAGCGCGCTGCCGACATCGCCACCGAGAGCAGCGGGCCGTGGCACAACGCCGGCACGGGTCATTCCGGGTACTGCGAGCTGAACTACATGCCCGACCCGGCGGACGGGTCGTCGGCGGCCGAGATTTCCCGGCAGTTCCACCTGTCCCGCCAGTGGTGGGCGCACCTCGTCGAGCAGGGCCGGCTGGAGCCGTCGACCTTCGTACACGGCACTCCGCACATGGATGTGGTGTTCGGCGACCACGACGTGGCATACCTCCGCCGACGGTTCGAAACCCTCAGTGCCGCACCGCTGTTCTCAGAATTGGAATTCAGCGATGATCCCGCGACCATCATCCGGTGGGCACCACTCGTGATGACCGGCCGGGACCTGGAACAACAGGTCGCGGCGACCCGCCATCCTGGCGGCACCGACGTCGACTTCGGGGCGTTGACCCGCGGGCTCACCCGCATCATCACCTCGACCGGCGGCGAGATCTTGCTCGGCCACGACGTGCG
>JARLGS010000785.1 GCA_031292695.1 Mycobacterium sp.
ACGGTCACCTTCTATGACGGAGGCACCTCTGTCGGCACCGGTACCCTGTCGGGCGGCGTGGCCTCCTATACGGTGAGCGCGATTACGGTGGGAGGACACAGCTACACAGCCACCTACGGCGGCAGCGCCAACTACGCCACAAGCACATCGTCCGCCGTGACGGTAACCACGCAGCCGGCCGCGACCACGACGAGCCTGGCCGCATCAAACATGGCCCCGGCCGTGGGAGCCAGCGTCACCCTCACCGCAACCATTTCACCCTCTGCAGCCACCGGCACGGTCACCTTCCTGGACGGCGGCAGTTCCATCGGCACCGGCACCCTGTCCGGCGGTGTAGCCACCTACACTGTCAGCGCGATTACGGCTGGGACGCACAGCTACACCGCTGCCTATGGCGGCAACTCCAGCTATAACGCCAGCACCTCCTCCGCCGTGACGGTCGCGACGCTGACTGCCTCCACGACATCGCTGACCGCGTCGAGCACAACCCCGGTGGCGTTGAGCAGCGTGACCCTGACTGCGACGACCTCGCCCTCTGCTGCGACCGGCAGCGTGACCTTCCTGGACGGCGGCGTCACCATCGGCACCGGCACCCTGTCCGGCGGCGTCGCCACCTACACCGTCAGTGCAATCGCCGGCGGTTCGCACAGCTACACCGCAACCTACGGCGGCAGCGCCAGCTACGCCACAAGCACGTCATCCGCCGTGGCGGTGACCGCGCAGGTCATTGCCACCACCACCACCCTGAGTGCATCCAGCACAACGCCGCCGGCCGGATCCAGCGTCATCCTGACCGCCACGACTTCACCCTCGGCCGCGACCGGCACGGTCACTTTCTATGACGGTGGCATCAGCATCGGCACCAGCACTCTGTCGGGCGGCGTGGCCACCTACACCGTCAGTGCAATCGCCGGAGGTTCGCACAGCTACACCGCAACCTACGGCGGCAGCGCCAGCTACGCCACAAGCACGTCATCCGCCGTGGCGGTGACCGCGCAGGTCATTGCCACCACC
>JARLGS010000786.1 GCA_031292695.1 Mycobacterium sp.
AGAGTCGGCGCGACCGTGAGCATCAGCGGGCCGCCCCGGTTGACCGAGGCATCCCGGTATTTGCTTGCCACGCCATCGATTTCGAGACCGAGCAGCATGTAACCCTGCCCGTTGAAGGCCGTCGGATCCCCCAGCGCCGCCGGGATCAGCTGTCCTCCGTCGGCCCGGAAGCCGTCCACACTGGTGGTCTTGAGCGACAGCCCGGTGTCGGACTCGTTGGTCTGCGCCACCCCGACCGGGTACGCCGCACCGTAGGCCACCGTCGTGTCCTTGATTCGGTCCGCGGACGAATACAGGTACACGCCACGAACCTGGGACTGGTCCCGCATCGGACCCAAACACACTGTGCCCGTTACCTTGTCCGGATTCTGGACGACTGCCGGGTTGATCTTCAGATTGGGGACGCCGCTGCAACCGCCGATCACGTTGGATTCGATGGGGTGGGCCAGGGCGCCGTACAGGCCGAACCGCAGGGACTGTGGCTTGACGTGGTCGCCACCGGATTTCGCGGCGGACATGTCGACGTCGACCAGTACCTGGTCACCATCGAAGCGCAGATTCGACACCGACACGTTCCAGCCCAGCAGCGCCTGGGATTCACTGAGTTTCGCGCTGGGTGCACCGTAAATGCTCGTGTCGGTGGCGCCACCCGAGCAGGCCACCAGCACCGCAGTCAGCAGCAGCGTCACCACTTCTGCAGCCAGCGCGCGCAGTGACCTCACGTGCGCCCGCGTCCGCGACCGACGATCCTGGTCGCCACCCGCACCAGACTGCGCGGCACCACGCGGCCCGCGGTGGTCAGCGCCTTGTACTGCAGGCCCGGGATGATGACCACATCACCCTTGGCGACGGCGGCCAGGGTGTCCCGGACCACGTCGGGCACCTCGAGCCAGAACCACGACGGCGTCCCCGCCATGTCGATGCCGGCCCGCTCGTGGAACTCGGTGTGCACGAAACCCGGGCACAACGCGTGCACGCCGACGTCCGTGCCCTCCAGCCCGTTGGCCAGACCCTCGGAGAACGCGATCACCCACGCCTTGGAGGCCGAGTACGTCGAGCCGCGGCCCGGCAGCAGGCCGGCCAC
>JARLGS010000787.1 GCA_031292695.1 Mycobacterium sp.
ACAACACAGCGCGTCTGCACGGCTACCTCAACGACCTACCGCCCACAGAGTTCGAAGCCATCTTCTACGCTACGAAACGGACCGACCAACCCCTGGTCGAAATCCAATAGCCCGAGCCTCCACCGGAACCAGGGCGATTCACGCGAACTCGGGTGACTGGGAGCCGTCGTCGTTGTTCTTGAAGCCACTTGTCGCTCCCCATTCGAATCCGCTGTCGGATAACCTTGCCTCCTGCGCCGCGTCCTTGAACGTCTGGTACTTCCATTGAGGCGGTTCAAGAAAGCCGTCGCCTTGTCAATCTGCTGGCATGCAGGGCAGGGAAAGTATCAGATCTCTACTGGCCGTTCGGCTTGTGTAGCTGCGGCCGAGGCACTCGGACTCAATCAGGAGACCGGAGCCGCAAGCGAAGTGACCTTCCAAAGGCCGCACGCGTGGCTTGTTAGATTCCGTCACAATTCCTGACATAAGTCTGTGGAACTACCTTTCTCCGTTACCGGTGACCTTTGAAGCCAACGGTGCCCTTTGGCTTGAAATGAAGGATGCGAGTCTCGTTGGGGTTTGTTTTGCTTCGCAGTCGGAGTTCGATTGCCTCGCTATCGGTGTCTTCACTGTGGAAGCGCCGGAAGTTGGTGAGGATGAACTTCTCTGCGGACCCCTCGGGGTCGTTCATGTCGACGCCTAACCACTTCCATAGCTCTTCGGCATAGACCATCCGCGATTCACCGCCTTGGGGAGGTTCGCCGGGTTGGGCAAGACGCTCGAAGAGTTTGTTCGGGTATGCCGGCTTCTTGAACTGGAGTCCCTTGTCGGCGCCCAGCAAGCGACCGTGCAGTGTCAGGATGCGCGACGCCTCGTCTTCCTCAATTTCCGTGATCAGCGCCCGGTGTCCGGTATGCGGCCCTGTCGGGATGCGAAGCTGATCTCCAACCCTAAGCGAGCGCGCGGCAGTAGTTCGCATTGGCCAGAACTGGATCTCGCCTTCAACATGGTCGTCTATCACCGCTCTGTTGTCTCCTGGGGCATCGCACAGGCATTCGAGCGACCAGTCTAGAGGTGGCCGCCGACAATTCTCGGCGTGTCGCGGTTGTGTGCCGCTCGCCCCGGCGTCACCCCGGCGACCGGGGGCGATTTATAGCCGTACCGGAGGCGTACCGCGACCGTACTGGCAACGGCCAAATCTGGTGTCGTCCAGGCGATATGGACCGTTTCGGCTAACCGTTTCGCCTGGTCGCCGAGGCGTTGGCTATGACCCGGGCCTGGTCAACGACCGCAGCTTGCAGAGCAGCATCTACGTGTACTACGGCTGCGCGCCCTACTGGTCGGCCAGCTACGCCGATCCGGGCTTCAATCTGTAACGCGAGGTCCGATGGGCTGGCAGGTTGGGTGGTAACGACCCGTTAGACGCCCGCGGCGCACCGTGCGGCTCCCAGCTGGGGAGGAGAGGAGACGAGGTGAGGGATGACCGCTGACAACCGGAGTGGGGTGGTGGACCTACTGGTGATCTTCGGAATCACCGGGGATCTGGCGCCGCAAGAGGTTGACGCGGATGCAAGCGGGTGTCCTCACGGTAGCTTGGCGACGGTCAGCAAGATCGCCGAGTCTTCCAGCGCCTGCAGGCCGTGACGGGCGTCGGGCACCTTCAACAGGTCACCCGACCGGCCCTCCCAGGACTGGCCCTCGGATGTCAAGCGGACCCGACCGCGCAGCACGTGCACCGTCGCCTCTCCGGGGTTGTTGTGCTCGCCCAACTCGGTGCCTTTGATCATGCCGACCACGGTCTGGCGCAGCACCCGTTCATGACCGCCGACGACGGTGTCGGCGGCAGGCCGCCCACCGTGGGCGGCAGCCAGTTCGAGTTGCTGAGTGGCCAGAGCGTCGAGAGAGATCCGTTGCATGACTCTCAGTATGATTGCTCGATCGCCCGAACCGGGCGATCGTCAACGGCAGGGATCTGTAGACGTGTCTGGCTTCGCGACGCCGGTCCCGATGCGTGGATGGATCGCGTGACAGTGTTACGTGAACGGCGTAGCGTCGAAATCGCTGAGCAGCAGCCGTTCCGACCCTACGGCGCCGCCACCAGGTCGCACGTTCGTTAGCGAAACCGCATCGCCGGAAACTCACATTCGTCGGAATCCTGGTCCGCGCCTCACTCTTGCGCCGCCGCCCGCGACGTTGCTCGCGTCTTGTGGCCCAGCGCTTGGACCATATGGAGCCCTGATGACCGAACGCAGCACCGTGAACCACGGCGGCGACGGCGAAGGCCTCCCACATGCGGGGCGCGAACCGACCGACCCGCCGGCCGATCTGCCTGCCGCGCCGGACGCCAGCGTCACCCCAGAGGCGGTAGCGAGCTTTCGTTCGCAACTGACCATCGGCGAGGACGTGGTGGACCCGAACACGTGGGCCGGTTCGGTGCCGGTCGCGCACGGCATCGCGCCTCGCGTCCGGGTGGGACACAGCAGGTGGTTCAACCTGCTGTGGTTGCTGCCGATCGGATTCGTCATCCTGATCGTCGCGGTCGCCGCCGGCAAGGGTCTGCGTGACATGACCTCGGTGCAGCACTTCATCGGCAGCTACCCGGGCACCGTCGTGTCAGCCGACGCCGTACGCCATCCGGGGCTGCCGGTCTGGGTGGGGGTGCAGCACTTCTTCAACCTGTTCCTGCTGATCTTCATCATCCGCTCCGGAATTCAGATCCTCAGCGATCATCCGCGGCTGTACTGGACCCGGCACAGCACCCCGGGCCGCGACTGGTTCCGCATCCAGAAACCGGTTCCCGCCGACCCCTTGTGGACGGCGAAGAAGGACTCCATCAGCCTGCCCGGCCAGGTCGGCTTGCCGGGCATCCGGCATTCGATCGGGTTGGCCCGCTGGTGGCATCTGGGCGTGGATACCCTGTGGCTGCTCAACGGCGCGGTGTTCTACGTGCTGCTGTTCACCACCGGGCATTGGCGGCACGTGGTGCCGACCAGCTGGTCGGTGATCCCCAACGCGGTGTCGGTGCTGATCCAGTACCTGTCGCTGCAGTGGCCGGTCGAGAGCGGCTGGGTGGCCTACAACAGCCTGCAGCTGATCGCCTACTTCATCACCATCTTCATCGCCGCACCGCTGGCATTTGTGACCGGGCTGGGCATGTCCCCGGCGCTGTCGACCCGGTTCAAGCCGATCAGCAGGCGGTTCAGCATCCAGCTGGCCCGCTCGCTGCACTTCCTGGTGTTGGTGTGGTTCCTGTTCTTCATCACGATCCACGTCGCGCTGGTGTTCACCACCGGTCTGCTGCGCAACCTCAACCACATCTACGCCGGGCGCGACGCGACGGACTGGGTCGGTTTCGCGGTCTTCGCCGCCTCGATGGTGGTGGTCGTGGTGGGCTGGGTGGCGGCCACCCCATTCACGTTGCGCCACCCGCGGGTGGTGCAGCGGGTCGGCTTCGCGCTGATCGGGCCGGTGCAACGGCTCTTCGAACAGCTCGACGCGACCCCGGGCGAGTACGGCGAGAAAGACATCTCGCCCTACTTCTGGCACAACGGCGAGTACCCCGACTCGCCGGAGTACACCGCTCTGTTCGACGGGCACTTCGCCGACTATCGGCTACGGATCAACGGCCTCGTCGAGCACCCCGTCGAGCTCACCCTGACCCAGCTGCGGGCGTTGCCCCACCATGAGCAGATCACCCAGCACTTCTGCATCCAGGGCTGGTCGGGCGTCGCGAAGTGGGGTGGGGTGTCGATGCAGACGATCCTCGACCTGGTCAAACCGCAGCCGGAAGCGAAATGGGTGGTGTTCTACTCGCTGGGCGATGGCCCCGACTCGGGTATCTACTACGACGCGCACCCCATCGAGCAGATGAGCAACCACCTCACCATGCTCGCCTACGACATGAACGACGAACCGCTCTCCTTCGGCCACGGCGCGCCGCTGCGGCTGCGCAACGAGATCCAGCTCGGATTCAAACAGGTGAAGTGGATCAAAGGCATCGAGTTCATCGCGCACTTCTCCGAGGTCGGCGGTGGCTACGGCGGCTACAACCAAGACCACGAGTTCTTCGGCTACCGCCAAACCATCTAGCCGATCCGGCCAGCAACAGATATGGACAGGACCGAAGATGACTACCGCCGCACAGCAGACATTCCTGATCGTGGGCGCGGGCCTGGCCCGGCGCCAAAACGGCCGAAGCTGAAACCGTCCGCGCTCTGAGCAAAACCCAGCCAACCTCCAGCTCACCCCGGCGTCACCCCGGCGACCGGGGGCGATTTGTAGGCGTACCGGAGCCGTACCGAGACCGCACCGGCAACGCACAAATTTGTTGTCTTGCAAGTGATTTGAGCCGTTTCAGCTAACCGTTTCGCCTGGTCGTCGAGGCGTTGGCTAGGGACTCATAATCCGTTGGTCGCGGGTTCGAGCCCCGCCCGCCCCACCATAAGTCCGCTCCTCAGCGGTCGAGCAGCTCGCATGCGGAATCCCAGTGTGAAAGTTCGGTTACCAGGAATCACCCGCGGTCACCGGCACGTTCACGACCAGCGCTCCCGTTCCATTGCGCCTCGAGTGTGATGCGCTGGGCGAGCAGTGACGATGCCGCCCGGTTGTCCGGACAAGGATCGAGGTCTCGGGCGCCCGCTGGTGCGGGCAGCGCGCGCAGGCCGCGGTGATGAGAAGGGCTTGCTTGCGCTGCTGGACGGTGACCTCGCGGGCCCGGTGGTCGTGCTCGGTGCGCCACACGACCAGGTTGAGCAGCACGCCCTGCAACTCGTCCACCGGCATGCGCTGCGTGCGATGGACGCCTGGCATCTGGCAGTCGCAGCCATCGTCGTTCCGGCGCTGCTGGAGCCCGGCCAGCCGCGGGCGTTCGCCTCGCGCGACGAAGCACAACGCCAGGTCGCCGAAGAGTGGGTTCGTCCCGATCTGATCGGCTCAAATCCAGAGAAACGACGACCAAATCCGCCGGCGCCACTGAACCGTGCGCTGGCCAATCTGACCTTCGGACATCAGATTGCCGTGGGTATGAGTAACGCGATGTCGCTGTGCAAGTGCGCCAGACCGCTATCGAGAGTCGCCAACTGCCCTTTGCGGCTTCGCGCGAGCTGAGCAAGGTAGGCATCTGTTACCTGTCGGTGACCGACCACGCCGCCGACCTCTACATCGGCGAAAGAGACACTGTCGGGCCAGAACTCGTGGCGGTTCGCACCCTCGACTGCACTGATGACATCCCGCGCAGCTGCCGCGGTTTGCCCCGACCGCACCAGGAATCGAACAAGACTTCCTTGTGTGATTGGGCACGTCGCAAATCCTGTGGCGGATGCCGATAACCATTCCGCAGCGGCGTCATGATGCACATGCTCGGTGACGACCAGGGCGATGAGCACGTTCGCGTCGAGCAGCGCCGTCACTCCTCATCCTCCAAGGAGCGCACGTCCTCGGAGGTCACGACCGTCCCAACGCTCACCAGAGGCAGCCCCGTCCTGGGGTCTACGGAGATCGCGGCGGTGCTGCGGGCTCCCAGGCCGCGTCGAATGAGGTCGGCGACAGTTTCGCTCAACGTGCGGTGGGTGTCCCGCGCAATCGCCAGCGCCTGTTTGTGCAGGTCGTTGGGGAGATCAATGGTGGTGCGCACGCCCAATCCTAGCATCACTGCATCATGATGCAGTGATGCATTAGCCTCGATCCACGGACGGACTGTGGTTTGAGCGGGTGTTGATGTGAGGAAAGTGCCCTCTGAGCTGGGATGATTGGTGTTCTGACGCAACGATCGGTCCAGTTCGGAAAGGCACTTCCGGTGCAAGTTTCGCATAGGTTTGCTGCGCAGTCAGCGGTCTTCGATGATGACCACCTCGTGTCGTGCGCCGGCCTGGTGCCGGTGATGACGTTGGCCGAGCAGACGGGGTTAGGGCGTCTGCTCGATGAGAAGGTGCGTATCGATGCGCCGCGGATCAAGTCGGGGTCGGCGAACCCGGCGCCCAAGCTGGCCACCGTGGTGGCGGCAATGGTTGCCGGCGCGGACTGCATCGACGACGTCGACGTGGTCCGCAGTGGCGGCATGACGACACTGTTCGACGGGGTGTACGCACCCTCCACGGTCGAAACATTGTTGCGGGAGTTCACCTTCGGCCACGCTCGACAACTCGAATCGGTGTTGGGCGAGCACCTGGTCGCATTGTGTGAGCGGGTCGAACTGCTGCCCGGAGCCGATAAGCGGGTGTTCATCGACATCGATTCGCTGCTGCGCCCGGTCTACGGACACGCCAAACAGGGCGCCTTCTACGGGCACACCAAGATCGCCGGCAAGCAAATCCTGCGCAAGGGACTCTCGCCGCTGGCCACCACGATCAGCACCCCGGGCTGCGCACCGGTGATCGCCGGGTTTCGATTCCGCGCCGGGCGCGCCAATTCGGGCAAGGGTGCGGGGCGGATGATCGCCCAGGCCATCAGCACCGCCCGCGCCATCAGCGCGGACACCACGATCCTGGTTCGCGGCGATTCGGCCTACGGCAACCGCACCGTGGTGGGCACGTGCACACGACACGGCGCACGGTTCTCGGTGGCGATGGCCCGCAATACCGCGGTCGACAAGGCGATCGCCGCGATCGACGAGGCGGCATGGACACCGGTGTGCTACCCCGGTGCGGTCCGCGACCCCGACACCGGTGCCTGGATCTCCGATGCCGAGGTCGCCGAAATCGCCTACACCGCCTTCGCGTCCACCCCCGACCGCATCACCGCCCGACTCGTCGTGCGCCGCGTCAAGGACGCCCGCTACCCCGACGCGCTGTTCCCGGTCTGGCGGTATCACCCGTTCTTCACCAACACCGATCTGCGGACCGCCGAGGCCGACATCACCCACCGCCAACACGCGATCATCGAAACCGTGTTCGCCGACCTGATCGACGGACCGCTGGCCCACCTACCCTCGGGACGGTTCGGTGCGAACTCCGCCTGGATCCTGTGCGCCGCGATCGCCCGCAATCTGCTGCGCGCCGCGGGTGTGCTGGCCGGAGACCAGCACACCCGGGCACGGGGCTCGACGCTGCGGCGCCGGATCGTCACCGTCCCGGCCCGACTGGCCCGCCCACAACGCCGCCCGATCCTGCACCTACCCACCCACTGGCCATGGTCGCACCACTGGCTAGCGCTGTGGCACAACACCATCGGATACAGCCAACCACTAATCGCGACACCCTGACCACTCGCCGACAGGCCCGACCGGAGCGCACAGGACAAGCTGGACAGACCAGCGGACACCTGCCGCTCACGACCGGAAATCACGATCAAAGTAGGCCCGCATCACGACAACGCACGCTCATCGGTGGATCGAGGCTAAATTACCCGTATGCGCATTTTTCGCACGTCCGGTGTAGTCCTGACGGTCCTCACAGCGGGGTTGCTGGTGGCAACCCCCGCCGGCGCGCAACCGCCGTCCAAGCTCACGGATCACATCACTGACAGCACCGGGGCGTTGACGGATTCCGGTCGGGCGGCGGTCAGCTCGGCAATCGACCGGCTTTATCACGATCGGCACATTCAACTGTGGGTGGTCTACGTCGACAACTTCTCCAGATTCAAACCCGACAACTGGGCCGACGGAACCCGCAGCGCCAGCGGGATGGGCGACCACGACGCGCTGCTGGCCGTGGCCACGAACACCAAGTCGTACGCGTTCACCGTGCCGCCGAAGGTGCAGGGCTTCACAGCAGACGAGTTAAACAGTCTGCGGAGCAGACAAATTGAACCGGCGGTGGTCGCCAAAGACTGGAGCGGTGCTGCGGTCGCTGCGGCTGACGGATTGAACAAATCGGCAAGCTCGTCAAAGCGGATCTGGCTGCCGATCGCGATCGCGGTCATCGTCGTCGTGGTCGTAGTCGTGGTGGTTTTCGTGCTCTATCGCGCGCGCCGCCGCCGGCGCGCCGCGCGGCGGGTCGGCCCCAGCGATGGGCAGGTGAGCATTGGAGGGCGCGATCACTCGTTGGGGCAGGCGTTGTCCACCGCGGACGCCAGACTGCGCCAAGTCTCCGACTACGCCGCCAAGCATCGCGAGAGCATCGGCGCCGAGGCCCAGACCCGACTCGAAGAGGCGAAACGGAATTTGGCAGCTGCGCGCGCCAAGGAAGCAAGCAACAACCCCGAAGCAATTGCCTATGCCAACGCGGCATCGACGCTGGCCGCTCAGGCACAAACGCTGGCAAACGACGACGTGCTAGCAGCGCACCCCACGCGACGACGTCCCGGCACCGCATCTACGCGATGATCGGTGGGATCATCATCGGCGCCCGCTGAGCGACGGTCGGTTCTCACCCGCACGAGGGCGCGACTCGGTTTCGTGGCGGTGCTGCTCTGCGGGGTTGATGTCGTCGGCGGGGTAGGCGTGGATCATCGCGGTGGTGAGCTTGGGGACCGCGTGCATGAGGTCGTGTTCGGCGCCGTGGGCGACGCGGTGCGCCTCGACCAGGCTGAGGGCGGGGTCGATGTCGAGTTCGGCGTCGGCGTGCAGGCGGTGGCCGATCCAGCGCATCCGCACGCTGCGCACCGAGCGGACTCCGGGCCGCGCGGCGAGGGTGGTTTCCGCGGTGTCGATGAATTGGGGGTCGACGCCGTCGAGGAGGCGCCGGAATACGTCGCGCACCGCGGTACGCAGCACGGCCAGGATTGCCGCGGTGATCACCAGGCCGATGATCGGGTCGGCCAGCGGATAGCCCAGTGCGACACCACCCGCAGCGAATAGCACTGCGAGGGAGGTGAATCCGTCGGTCCGGG
The DNA here is from genome assembly GCA_031292695.1 of Mycobacterium sp. Lineage (GTDB taxonomy): Bacteria > Actinomycetota > Actinomycetes > Mycobacteriales > Mycobacteriaceae > Mycobacterium. The sequence goes on from JARLGS010000787.1 coordinate 8,746, forward strand.
CGTGTAGCCCGTCGGCGACCAGGGCGGCTGAGCCAATGCGCCGGCCGACCCGAGTCCGATAAAGGGCGACCCATTCGTTGCCGATGAAGCCGACCAACCCGGCCAGTGCGACCCAGCCGGCATTTGCGATCGGCTCGGGATGGATGAGCCGCATGATGGCCTCGTAGCCGGCGATGATCGCCGACATCGTGATCATCGCGACCACGAACAGTCCCGCCAGGTCCTCGACGCGGCCGAATCCGTAGGTGTAGCGGCGGGTAGCGGCCTTGGTGCTCAAAGCGAACGCGATCCACAGCGGCACGGCGGTCAGCGCGTCGGAGAAGTTGTGGATGGTGTCTGCGGCCAGGGCGATCGACCCGGAGAAGACAACGATCACGATCTGGACGAGCGCGGTGATGCCGAGGACCAGCAGACTGATCTTGACCGCGCGGATTCCGGCCGCGCTGGACTCCAGGGCACTGTCGAGGCTGTCGGCGGCGTCGTGGGAGTGCGGGGCGAAGATCTCCTTGATCGCTCCGCGCAGTCCCTTCGGATGATCCTGCTCATGTCCGTGGCTGCGGGAATGTCCATGGCCACCGTGATCGTGGTCGCCGCGGGCATGGTCATGGCCGTTGTCGGTGCCGGAGCTCGCCGGGGTTTCGGTGTGGTGGTCGTTCACCGCCGTTGGGCCTTTCGCGGTCGGCGTTCGGCCGTGATGCTCCGAACGGCGGGTTGGTCGCGGTGGTGGGAGGGCACACCGGGGCCGGCGTGTTCGGCGTTGAACACGGCATCGACGACCAACTGGCGGATGTGGTCGTTTTCGAGGCTGTAGAAGATCGTGGTGCCCGCCCGACGCGTGCGCACCAGCCTGGCCATCCGCAGCTTGGCCAGGTGCTGTGATACCGACGGGGCGGGTTTGCTCACCCGTTCGGCCAGGTCGTTGACGGACAATTCATCATCGATCAACGACCACAACAACTGAATGCGGGTCGCATCGGCCAACATCCGGAATACCTCGACGATCAGGGCTACCTGATCCTCTTCCAGCGACGGCCCAGAACTATTACCTGCGTTCATGCGCAGATATTAGCCTAAGCAGTAAGTTGCCGGCTAGCGTTTCGTCAAAAGGGGCTCGAACGGCCGGCGAATGTTGCTGCGCCGTCGGCTGGCCGCAGGCCTCGTTGTTGTGGCCGTTCGGGGTGTCGTGGAACGCGGTCCTGGGCAGGTGACATGAACGATGTTAAATGTAACGGGTGTGCGGGCGCGGCGTGCGCACACCGGTTGGGCCTGGGACCACCGATCATTGAGGAGCCTGCATGAAGTGTCGTGCCGCCGTGCTGCGCGGGGTCGGCGAGGACTGGGAGGTCCGCGAGGTCGATCTCGACCCGCCGCACAATGGTGAAGTCCTGGTACGGATGGCCGTTGCGGGCATTTGCCACTCCGATGACCACGTGGTCACCGGTGACGTGGTGCCTACCCCGGAGGTGCTGGCCGCAAGTGGGATGCCTGCGCCGGACTGGTTCCCGCTGCTCGGAGGTCATGAGGGCGCCGGTGTCGTCGAGGAGGTCGGGCCGGGTGTGACGATGGTGCGGCCGGGGGACCACGTGGCGATGTCGTTCATTCCCGCGTGCGGCAGTTGCCGATTTTGTGTCAGCGGTCATAGCTACATCTGCGATGCCGGCGCGAGTTTGTTCGCCAAGGAGATGCCGACCGACGGAACGTGTCGCCGACATCTCGGCGAGGAAAACCTCTTGGCCTATGGCCAACTCGGCACGTTCGCCGAATACGCGGTGCTCTCGGAGAGGTCCGTCATCAAGATCGACGACGCGATCCCGTTCCACGCCGCCTCGCTGGTGTCATGCGGTGTCAGCACCGGGTGGGGCTCGGCAACGGTGTCGGCAGGCACCGAGCCCGGCGACACTGTCGTCGTGATCGGCACCGGCGGTGTCGGGATGAACGCGCTGCAGGGAGCGCGCGCCGCCGGCGCAACCTTCGTCGTCGCCGTGGACCCCGTTGATTACAAGCGGGATTCGGCCAAGATCTTCGGTGCCACGCATGCCGCCGCCTCCGCCGAGGAGGCGATACCGCTGGTGGCGGACATCACCGCCGGGGTCATGGCCGACCGCGTCATCGTGACCGCCGGTGTCGTGCACGTGGACTTGATTCCGTTGGCGATGAGGCTGCTCCGCAAGGGTGGCACCTGCGTGGTCACCGGCATCACCCCGTTCACCGAGCCCCTCGTCCCGCTGATCCTGCAGGAAATGGTGCTGTCGGCCAAACAACTCAAGGGAGTGCTGTACGGCGGGATGAACCCGCGCACGAGCGTGCCGATGCTGCTGTCCATGTATCGGGCCGGCGCGCTGAAGCTCGACGAGTTGGTCACCCGCCATTACCGGCTCGACGAGATCAATGAGGCGTTCGCGGACCTGCGAGCCGGCCGCAACATTCGTGGACTCATCGACTTCGCGGGCCACTGAACCGGCTCGCTGCGTACTTACCGCGCGATCCACTCCGATGACAACGCGAACTCCGACAGATACTTCGTCGAACTCCAGCCGCCGTCGACCACAATCGTCTGCCCGTTGATGAAACTCCCGCCCGGCGAGCACAAGAACGCGACGGTGCTGGCGATGTCATCGATACTGCCCAACCGCTGATGCGGGGTCATCTCGCTGTTGATCTTGCGGAACCGCTCGTCCTCCAAGCGCTTCTCGACCATCGGCGTCAGCGTCACACCGGGCGCGACGGCGTTACAGCGGATTCCCGATGCCCCGTACTGGCAGGCGATGTGCGTGGTCAGCGCGGTCAGCCCGCCTTTGGCCGCCGAGTAGGCGCCCCCGCGTAGCCCGCCGATGACCGCGAACGTCGACGTGATGTTGATGATCGCCGATCCGGGCCGCATGTGCGGCAGCACGTCACGCGCCAGCCGAAACGGCGCGCGCAACATCAAACCCAGGACGTAGTCCAGTGTTTCGTCGTCGGTCTCGTGCAGCGGCTTGGGGCTGCCCACCCCGGCGTTGTTGATCAGGAAGTCGACATGACCCCACCGGGACACCGCGAGGTCCACGATGCGTCGCGGCGCGTCGTCGTGGGTCAGGTCGACAGCCAGTGTCGCGACGCGATCCGGATCATCGACAGACGTTTCCAGCTCGGCCAGCCGGCCCGCGTCGCGGCCGGTGCCGAGGACCGCCATTCCCATCTCGGCGAGCCTTGTTGCACATCCCAGGCCGATACCACTGCTTGCTCCCGTGACGATTGCGACCTGCATCTCACCCATCCACCTTTGTCGCTACCTCTATCAATGCCGCTCGAATCCGATGTTTGAGTATCTTCCCCGCGTCGTTCTTCGGCATCGCATCCCAGATGACCACCTGTTCTGGCGCCTTGAATCTCGCGACGCCCTTGCTCTCCAGCAGCGCAAGCAGGCTCGCGACGTCCGGCCTCGCAGCACCCGCGGGCACGATCACCGCGCACGCCCGTTCCCCGGTGCGTTCGTCGGGCAGGCCGACGACCGCGATCTCGGCAATGCCGGGATGGTCGGCGAGCAGATCCTCGACTTCCTTGGCCGAGATGTTCTCGCCGTTGCGGATGATGACGTCCTTGGCCCGGCCGGTCACGACCAGGTATTGGTCGTCGATCCAGCGCCCGAGATCCCCGGTGCGGAAAAAGCCTGCGGCGTCAAAGGAGTCGACGTCGTCCTCGGGATGCCGGTAACCCAGGAGCATCTGCGGGCCGCGCACACAAATCTCACCGTCACCCGCGGGCGCGGTGTCGTGTGCGGCGAGCCTGATCTCGGCGATGCCGGGGCGTCCGTCGGTGGTTGCGGCGCGATCGGTTTCGTCTGGCCGGGGTGCGCCGACGGTCGTGACGGGCACTTCCGTGCAGCCGTACACCCGGGTGACCACCGCGTGGTCGAAATATTCGGCGGCGTGGCGGATCAGTGAAGGTGACACGGAGGCGCCGCCGCAGATGAACACTTCCAAGTCGGGCAGGCGGGTGTCCGCGCGCTGGGCAGCCGACAACAGCTGCTGCAGAAACGGTGTCGCCCCGGCCATATGGGTGCACCGTTCGCCGTTCATCAGCGTGACGGCCGCCGCAGGATCCCACCGGTCCATCAGCACCGCGGTGGTGCCCAGTAGCAGCGGGCATTCGAAAGCGTAGATGGAGCCCCCGATGTGGGCGATCGGCGACGGGACCAGGAAAGAGTCGCCAGGGTCGATGGTCCAGTGATCGCGGATCTGACAGATCAACGCGTGTATCGAATTATGGCTGTGCAGTACGCCTTTGGCGCGGCCCGTGGTGCCGGACGTGTACAGGACCATCCGCACGGCGTCGGGATCCAGGGCCGGCAGCTTCGCGGGGTCCGGCTGGTTGTCCAACAGCGCCTGGTACGGCGTGTGTGAACCGGCGTCGCCGCGCAGCACCACCACCTCGGGCGCCGAGCTCATCGCCGCGGTCACGTGGTCCAGCATTGCCGCGTAGTCATGGCCACCGAAACGGAGCGGAACGAAGACCATTGCGGCCTCGACGTCTCCGAGGATGAAATGCAGGTCGTGGTCGCGCAGCGACGGCAGGATCGGGTTCGCCACCATCCCGGCCAACGTCGCGCCCAGGTAGATGACGGCGGCCTCGTGCCAGTTCGGCAACATGAACGACACAACGCTGCCGGTGGGCATGCGCTCCAGCAAGGCGGTCGCCAGCCGGGTGGCCTGGGCGTACAGCGTGGCGCAGTCCAGCCGCGTATCTCCGTCCACCAGGGCTATTCGCTGAGGCGAGGTCTCCGCGGCCGCGCGCAGTGCATCGGCCAATGTGGTGTGCACCCAGAGCCCGCGCCGGTAGGCCTCGGTCGCGAGTGCGGTGTCCTGCCGAGGCCGGGTCAGCACCGCGACTGACCTAATCGTTGACGCGACGCATGGTCATCGCGTACCGGAAGCTCGACGACAGGTGAGTGTTGACCGTAACCTGGGCGACCTCGCCATCGGAGGTCTTGTAGGTGCGTTGCATCTGCAGCGCGGCGGTTCCCGGCGCAACCCCGAGGCCCTCGGCCAGCTCGGGCGAGAGCAACACCGCGGTGATCTCTTGTTGTAACTCGGCGATACTCACGCCGAAGAGGTCCTCGATCAATGGGAAAATCGGACCGGTGTGACGTTGCAGCAGTCGGCCGACCACGGCGAAAGTGCGGTTTATGTAGTATTCCGTCCGGCACAGGGGCGCCGACGCGCCGTCGGCTTGCCGGTATCCGCGTACCGACAGCCACTGCGTGCCGGCCTGCAGTCCGGTCCGAGCGGCGAGGATGTCGTCGATCGTCACCATTTCGTTGGTCTCGATGGTCAGTTGCGCGCCGGACGCGAACGCGAGCAGGTCGTCGATCGACATCACGTCCTGCGCATAGGATCTGGACGTCGGCCCGGAAACCACGCGGGTGCCCGCCCGTGGCCGCGAGGTGACGAGGTTGTCCTCGCGCAGTCGGCGCAGCGCTTCGCGAACGGTGTAGCGGCTGACCGCGAATCGCTCACACAACTGGTGTTCGGTCGGCAGCTGCGAGCCCACGGGATAAACGCCGTCGACGATCTCCTTACGCAGCGTGCGCGCGATTTGTAGGTAGCGGTGCTCGCCGGAGAGGGTTTGGGTCATCGGCGGCGCTCCTGGCAGGGCCGCAGGGCGAGGATGCTGCCGTCACCGTCGGCCGAGACGTACAGTGTCCCGTCGGCCGCGGCGGCGATGCCGGCGAATGGGCCCTGCGGCCCGGAAAACGGCGGCATCCCTTTCAGCGGCTTGGGCACCACACCCGGCGGCGGTCCGACCGGCAACCCCGAGGCGACCGTGTGCCGCGCCTTCGCGTTCAGGTCGAAGGACAGCACCGCCTTGGCGCCGGCGTCGACAATGTAGAGCACACCGTGGTGCACGCAAATGCCCTGCGGGCGTTGCAGATCGGCGACGACGGTGTCGATGGTCGATCCGTTCAGCTTGACCACCCGTCCGGCGCCGGACTCGGCCACCAGGCACGTGCCGTCCGCGTCGATCGCGATGCCGACCGGCTCACGCAGGCCCGTTGCGAGCGGCTCGACGCCGCCCGACCGCCACGACAGCACCCGTCCGGTGCCGAACTCGGCAAAGACCACACCACCGGAACCGAGCGCGACACCGTAGAGCTGGTCGAAACCGTCCGCCAGCACTTCGGTTTCGCTCGCCGCCGGCCGGTAGCGGCTGACCTGGCCACCCGAAGTCGTCACGACGAACTCGCCGGGGCCGCTCGACACAACGCCGCGCAGGAACCCGGGATAGCCGGGGCTGAACAACATTCCGACGGTGTGCAACGACCCGTCGGGCAGCGCCACATAGAAATACGTGCCGTCGGCGACGTAGAGCTGCCCGTCGTCGCCCACGGTCAGATCCAGCGGCCAGTTGAGCCCGCCGGGCAACACCGTTCGCGTCGCGCCGTCCGGCGATATCTCGGTGATCTCGCCGGTGAAGTTGGATACGAGCAGCCGGTCGCCGACGAAGGTGCAGTTGTCCAGCCCCGGACTCAGCTGGGCCAGCTGCCGCTGCTCGCCGCTACGGGGATCGATGCGCAGCACCTGTCCGCTGGCAACCTGCGTCGAGACGATGTAACCCTGCGCGTCGAACTTGACCGAGTCGGGCACACCGAGATCGGCCGCGACACACTGTGACTCGCCGCCGTCGGGATCGACACGCCAGATCGCGTTGGCGCCCATCACCGGGAAATACAGCAGGCCGTCGGGACCGACCTCCATCGCGTTCGGGGAGGGCACGTTGTCCAGGATCACCCGAGGCGGCCCGCCGGCCAGGTCGAGTTCCAGCAAGCGCCCACCCTCGCGGCATTCGCCGATGAACAACCGGTTCCGATGGAAGGTGATGCCGTTGGCTGACGGAACATCGTCGCGCAGCATCCGGGTTCGGCCGGCGGTGTCCAGCATGCTGACCCGGCCGTCCATGACCTCGGTGGCGTAGAGGTTGCCGCTGGCGTCGAATGCGACGTCATCGGGCGCCACGATGTCTGCGCCCTTTGGGCTCACGGTCGTGAGTTGGCCGGTGTGGGGATCCAGCGCGCTGATCTGACTGCCGGTCACCTGCGCGATGTAAACCCGACCGTCGGGGCCGGTACGCAGACCATTGGCGCCGAATAGGCGGCTGGGGGCGGTCACCCGCTCGAGTCGCCAACCCTCCGCGACTTCGACGGGCCGGGCCCCGGAAATAGCGGAAATCGCGGAGGCATACCGCGATGGCTGTGCTGCGATGACCATGGTCTCGCCGAGATCCTTCCCATCTAGACGGAAGTGCCCGTTTGGCCGGACGCTATCAAAGTCGTGCTAGTCCAGACAATAGCTGCCCTAGCCCCATACTCGACCTTGACAGCGGAGTATGCCGATGGGAATAGTATTCTCGCAGGCAAAGAATGCAATATGTTGTCCGGACAAGATGCGGAACATCCCGTCGCGGCCGCTAGCGTTGCACTACCGGTTTCGAGGCAGGGGAAAGCAGGTCATGGAGGATCTCCTCGGGCTCGACGGTCGCATCGTGGTGGTTTCCGGTGCCGGTGGTGGCGGCATCGGCACGACCGTCACGGCGATGGCCGCGCGGGCGGGAGCCACGGTGATCGCGGTGAGCCGCTCGAAGGAAAACCTCGACGAGCACGTCGTTCCGTTGGCAGAGCAGGGTCTGGCGGTCGTGCCGGTCGCGGCCGACGCGTCGACCGACGAGGGCATCGCTGCGGTGATCGACCAAGCGCGGCGCGCCGACGGCAGCTTGTACGGTCTGGTCAATGTCGCCGGCGGCGCTGCGCCGTCGACTTGGATGCCGTCGACCCGGGTGAACCGCGGTGACTGGCGCAAGATCTTCACCGACAACCTGGAGACGGCGTTTTTCATGAGCCGGGC
>JARLGS010000788.1 GCA_031292695.1 Mycobacterium sp.
CCGCTGGTCTGGTTGCCGCGGCATTGGGCAACGCGCCGTTCACCGCTGCGGTATTGGGTGACGTGGTGATCGGCGACGTCGCGGCGGACCCGATCGCGACGTTGGGACTCGCGGTGGTGATTGTCGCCGGCGCCACGGCGGCTGGCGCTGCTATCGTTGCAGCGGTAGTCGGTATGGCAGCGGATTTGGTAGCCGCGGCTGGTGCTGTGGCGGCAGGCGTCACCGTCGGGGCCGCTGTGGCCGCTGCAGCAGCGGATTTGGCAGTCGCAGCTGGTGCCGCGGCGGCAGGCGTCGCCGTCGGGGCCGCTGTGGTCGCCGCAGCAGCGGATTTAGCAGTCGCGGCTGGTACTGCGGCGGCAGGCGCCGCCGTCGGGGCCGCTGTGGTCGTGACGGCAGCGGATTTAGTCGCGGTCACCGGTGCTGCCGCGGCTAGCGTCGCCGCAGCGGCTGCCGTGGCCGTCGTCGAGCATCCGGCCGGCGAGCTCCGCCGCTGATCGAAGCTTGTCGTGCTCGTATGGCAGCAACCACAATCCGCTGTCGTCTTGGGATGGTCGCCCGATTTCCCCTGCGCGCCCCTCGTACCCTGGCTGGTATAGGAACCGTTGTGACAAGAATCGCACCGGCTCGAGGTGACGGCGGTGTGGCTCATTGTATAGGTCGTAAAACTCGCGGCGGTATTGGTGTGGCAGTTGCTGCACTGGATCGCTGTCACAGGGATGTGCGGCGGTGTCGTCGTGCCGGTCGCGGTGGTGCCGTTGTGGCAGCTCGAACAGTTGGTATCGGTCGCCGCGTGGGTGAACTTGCCGCCCGCCCAACTGGCGAAGGCCGCGGCTGCGCTGGCGTGACAGGTGATGCAGTCGCTGCCGTTGGTCGCGACGTGGCCGGAGAACGACGCCGTACCTTGCGCGCCCTTGGTGCCCTCACCGGTGAATGAGCCGTTGTGGCAGGAGTCACACCGGCTGGCGCTGACGGATGTGTGACCGGTCACGCCCATCGTATAGCTCGTAAAGCTCG
>JARLGS010000789.1 GCA_031292695.1 Mycobacterium sp.
AGGTCGGGCTGGTGGGAGAAGAAGCGGTGCCAGTAGAACTGCCGGCGCACCGGGTCGAACGTCCAGTTGGACTCCTCGGTGTCGACGAAGATGACGCGCGCGTCGCGATATCGGTCGCTGCTGTCGCTCCAGACGTAGAAGTCGCCGTAGGGCCCGCTGGGATCCCGGCGGGATTCCTGGAACCAGGCATGCGTGTCGGAGGTGTGGTTCATCACCAGGTCGGTGATGACGCGGATGCCGCGCCGGTGTGCCGCGTCCAGCAGTGCGACGAAGTCGTCGACGGTTCCGAACTCGGGCAGCACCTTGTAGAAGTCGCGGATGTCGTAGCCACCGTCGCGCAGCGGCGAGTCATAGAACGGCGGCAGCCAGATGCAGTCGACACCTAGCCATTTCAGATAATCGAGCCGTTCGGTCAGACCGCGAAGGTCACCTGATCCGTCGGCATCTGAGTCGTAAAAGGCGCGGACCAACACCTCGTAGAAAACCGCGCGCTTGAACCAGGTGCGGTCCTCGGGGAGGACCCGCGCGTGTCCATAGTCGGCGGCGCTCGGATGTTCCACGCCACCGTTGGGGGAGTCCATCGCCCACTAACGTACCCGCGCCCCAGTAGGGTGCCAACGTGGCGACACGCGATCATGGTGACCCAGGTGATGCCCCGACGATTCCGCCCCCGCTGGCCGAAATCGTCCATCCAACCCGGCCGTCTGCGGCCGAGGAAGCCCGCACGATCGTGGCTTCCACCAACACGGGGACGCTGGCCACGCTGACCGCCGACGGCGACCCGTGGGCGTCGATGGTGACGTACGGGCTGCTCGACGGGGCACCGGTGCTGTGCGTCTCGAATCTCGCCGAACACGGCCGCAACCTGGCCGGCGATCAGCGGGCCAGCATCTCGATCGTCGCGGCGAGCACCGACAAGGATCCGCTGGCCGGCGGCCGGGTGACACTGGCCGGTCGGGTGTCGCAGCCGTCGGGCACTCAGCGTGACGCCGCCCGGGCCGCCCACCTGGCTGCGGTGCCGGCGGCGAAGTACTACATCGACTACAGCGACTTCGCCCTATGGGTGCTGCACGTCGACCGGGTCCGGTGGGTCGGCGGTTACGGTCGCATGGATTCCACCAGCGGCACGGATTACGCTGCGGCCCAACCGGATCCGGTGACCCCGTCGGCTGCCGGGGCCATCGCCCACCTGAACGCCGACCATGCCGACTCGCTTGCCGCGATGGCCCGGGTACTGGGCGGATACCCCGACACCGAGTCCGCGACGTGCACCGGGGCCGATCGCTACGGGCTGGATCTACGGGTGAACACCGCCCGCGGCATGGCCTACACGCGGGTCGGGTATCCGCAGCCGCTGCAGTCCATCGACGAGTTACGTTCGGCCACGGTGGAATTGGCACGAGCCGCCCGCCAGGACGGTTAGCCTTCGGCGCCGGAGACCCGGTGCAATAGCATCACGGGTATGTCTGGAGCCGATCGCCCGGAAACCTGGGAAGCCGCATTCGAACTGATCCGCACTCGCGGCTATGAGCGCCGGGAGGAGCCGTTCCGGCTGGCCAGTGGACAGCTCAGCCACGACTACATCGACGGCAAGTTCGCCATCGACAACGGCGTCAGCCTCACGATCGTGAGCCGCGCCGTGGCAGAACTCGCGGCGTTGCGCGGTATCGAATTCGATGCGGTCGGCGGCCTGACCATGGGTGCGGACCCGCTGGCCCATGGCGTCGCGATGGTCACCGGTAAGGCCTGGTTCTCGGTGCGCAAGGAGCAGAAGTCCCGCGGCCGCGAGCAGTGGATCGAGGGCACCCGCATCGAACCCGGCACCCGGGTCCTGCTGGTCGACGACGTGATCAGTACCGGCGGCTCGACCGAAATCGCCTACGAGCGGGTCACCTCGGTCGGCGCGGTGGTCACCGGCGTCATCCCGATGGTCGATCGCGGCGACATCGCCACTGAACGGTTTGCCAAGCGTGGGGTCCCTTTTGCCGCACTCGTCAGTTATCGCGATCTCG
>JARLGS010000790.1 GCA_031292695.1 Mycobacterium sp.
GGACGGGCTGACCACGCGCCATGCCAGCGAGACCCGCATACGGCAGTTCGTCGCCGATGCCAGCCACGAATTGCGCACCCCGCTGGCCTCGATCCAGGGCTACACCGAGGTGGCCCGTCGGCTGATCACCGGACTGCCCGATGATGTGGTCTATGCGCTGCGCGATGATCTGGTCTATGCGCTGAGCCGAGTGCACGCCGAGTCCAGGCGGATGAGCCAACTGGTCGAGGACATGCTGTTGCTGGCTCGGCTCGACGCGGGCCGCCCCCTCGAGCATGACGACGTCGACCTGTCCCAGATGGTGATCGACGTCGTGAGCGACGCCCACATGGCCGGGCCCGAACATCGTTGGGCCCTGGACCTTCCGGACCTGCCGGTGGTCGTCGTCGGTGACCGGCCCCGGTTGCAGCAGGTACTGGCCAACCTGCTGTCGAACGCCCGAGTCCACACGCCGGCCGGCACCACGGTGGTCACCGCGCTCGCGAGTGCGGCCGGCGGATCAGTGTCGTTGACGGTGACCGACGACGGACCCGGAATTCCTGCCGACATGTTGCCCGAGATCTTCGAGCGCTTCGCCCGCGGAGACGAGTCGCGATCCCGGGCTGCCGGCAGCACCGGCCTCGGGCTGGCCATCGCACAAGCCGTCGCGAAAGCGCACGGTGGCACGATTGCCGTCCGAAGCGATGCGAAAGGCTCGACGTTCACGGTGACACTGCCCACATCACAAGGCCCACAGTCATAGCTGCCGCTCAGACTGGACCAACGACGAACCCAGGTAACTCACGGACCATGAGAACCATGTTGCAGAATCTGACCGCGCGCCCGGTGCGGCAATCCGACGTCGAGCCGACCGCTCCCCCGTCGCCGTCTCTGCCCGACCCGCGTTGGGCGCGGCCGGCATTCGTCGCTCTACTGGTGGTCACCGCAACGTGCTGGACGGTGACGCTTGGCCGGATGGGTTGGGCCAACGCGTTCTACGCCGCTGCGGTGCAGGCCGGAACCCAGAGCTGGAAGGCCTTTCTGTTCGGCTCGTCAGATGCCGCCAACTCCATCACCGTGGACAAGCCGCCCGCTTCGCTGTGGCCGATGGAACTCAGCGCCAGAATATTCGGCGTCAACACCTGGTCGATCCTGGTGCCGCAAGTACTGATCGGTGTCGCATCGGTTGCGCTGTTGTACGTGATCGTGCGCCGGCAGTTCGGTGCGGCGGCCGGCTTGATCGCCGGTGGCGCACTGGCTTTGACGCCAGTGGCCACCCTGATGTTCCGTTACGACAATCCCGATGCGCTGCTGGTGCTGCTGATGGTCGGCGCAGTCGGTGCGCTGTTGCGGGCCGTCGCCGACGGCCGTACCCGGTGGTTGGTGCTGTGCGGGGCGCTCGTCGGATTCGGTTTTCTAACAAAACAATTGCAGGTCATGCTGGTGGTTCCGGGGTTGGCCCTGACCTATCTGATCGCCGGGCCGACCCGACTGCGCACCCGGATGCTGCAACTGGTCGCGGCCCTGCTCTCGATGATCGCGGCGGGTGGCTGGTGGGTCGCCCTGGTGGAGCTCACCCCAGCGGCTGAGCGGCCCTACGTCGGTGGGTCGACGGACAACAGCTTCCTGAACCTGACCTTCGGCTACAACGGCATGTCCCGGCTCAGCGGTGATCACGGTGGCTTTCCCTCGCCGCCGCCCGGCCTACCCACACCCCCTGGCGGCAAGCACGGCGGATTCCCGTTCGGCTCCGACCCCAGCATCCTCCGGTTGTTCACCGGCGAGTCCGGCGCACAGATCTCCTGGCTGCTGCCCGCCGCCCTGATCTTCCTGGTCGCGGGAATCATCTTGTGCGGCAAGGCCACCCGCACCGATCTACGGCGCGCTCAATATCTGGCGTGGGGTGGCTGGCTGCTCGGCACCGGCGGCGTGCTCAGTTTCATGTCGGGTATGTATCACGACTACTACACGATGGCGCTGTCTCCCGCCGTCGCTGCGCTGATCGGCATCGGCACAACCCAGCTGTGGCAACGTCGTTCCATCACCTGGGTTGGGCTTACGCTTGCCGCGACCGCTGCGATCACCACCGGATGGTCGTGGGTATTGCTGAACCGCACACCCGATTTCGTGCCGTGGCTGCGCTGGACCGTGCTGTCAATCGGTGTCGCCGCCACCGTTCTGTTGGTGCTGAACGTGCTGCGCGGAACCCGATTCGGATCGTGGGCCGCCGCCCTCGCCGTCGTCGCAGCACTGGCCGGGCCGCTCGCGTACTGCGTGCAGACGGTAGCCACCCCGCACAACGGCGGCATCGTGACCGCCGGTCCGCAGGTGGCCGGCCAGCACTCTCCGGGCCCGCTTCCGGGATTCGACAAGGCACCAAGTGAGCACCTGACCCAGCTGTTGAAAGCGAACGCGGGCGAATACACCTGGGCGGCGGCCACCAACGGCTCCAACGAGGCAGCGAACTACCAATTGGCCTCGGGCCTACCGGTGTTGCCGATCGGCGGGTTCATCGGCAGTGATCCGGCGCCGACCCTCACGCAATTTCAGCAGTACGTCGCCAACGGGCAGATCCACTACTTCATCGTGTCTCGCGGGCCGGGTGGACCAAGCGGGCCTGGAGCCGGTGGCCCTGCACAGCCGGGCAAGTCGCAAACCGAGGGCAGCAAGATCGCCGACTGGGTGAAGCAGAGTTTCACCGCCGCCACAATCGACGGTGTGACCTACTACGACCTCACCGCGCCGCAGCATGGCGGCAAGTAGGTCGGTAGCGTCGAATATGCTTGTCGGATAACTAAAGAACGCGCAACGCGCGCTGTGCGGTTGACAAATCCAGAACCGTGCCCAGAGGCTGAATCAGCCAGCCGGTGAGACAGGTGCTGGTTCCGTTCTGACTCAACTCCGGTCAACCGTCCGACTGCGTCCGGTTCCGCTCCAACGAAGACTTGGCCGCAAGCCGGGCGGTTGTATCGATGTCCTGCTGGATCAGAGCGGCGGCAACTGCCGCGCCAAAACCCGCACCAAGACTTATCAACCCGATCGCCGCCAATGCCACCCCGACCCGACGACGCGTCTTGTGCTGCATGGTCATGCGCACATCTCCTCGTTGTGAAACTACCTGACAGCCGCCGACCTTAACCCAACGCGGTTATGCGCGCCGGACAGTTGAATTTGCCGATACAGCGCCAGCCGAGGCAAAAACGTTTCCACTTATAGCGAATAATTCCACACCACTGGCATAGCTAAATATGTTCTACGACAACAAGATACGGTCGAACACCCGATGCCTCGGCAGCGTCTGATGACAAACAGAATCGGCCCCAAAGGAACCAATTTACATTCCCCACCGTCGCCATACTCATATCAGCGCAATACAATATCCATACGAATTCCCCAGGTTTAACCCCGAGCCAGCGCGTCAAAATCTCCGAGCCGCTGCGCCCCAGACTCCACAAGAAGCAGACCGGGTCACAGCCTGGCGTTGCAGCCTCGTGATTGGCAAAGATGGACCCGTGCCCTCCCTGCTATGGTTCCGCCGCGATCTGCGGTTGCGCGATCTGCCGGCCCTGTCGGCAGCGGTCGAGCAAGACCGCGAAGTGCTCGGGTGTTTCGTGCTCGACCCCCGCCTCGAAACATCATCGAGTGCACGGCGGCGGCAATTCATGGGCGATTGCCTGAGGCAGCTGCGGGCTGATCTGGATGGCCGACTGCTGGTCACCCTCGGCCGCCCGGAAGAGCGAATCCCGCTGATCGCCAGAGAGATCGATGCCACCGCAGTTCATATCTCAGCAGATTTCACCCCGTTCGGGCAAAGCCGCGACGAGAGAGTCCAGGACGCGCTGGGCGCCGTGCCGCTGATTCGTACGGGATCGCCCTATCTGGTCTCGCCCGGCCGCGTGATGAAAGGCGACGGCACCGCCTACCGGGTGTTCACCCCGTACTTCCGGCAATGGCTTGACCATGGCTGGCGCTCGCTGGCTCGAACCGAAAGTCAGTCCGCTGACTGGCTGGAGCCGACCGCCCTGTCCGCCGCCGTGGCCCGGCCCGCCGACATCCCCGACGTCGGAGCGCCACTCGGCTTCACCGTCGGCGAAACAGCAGCCCGGCAGCAGTGGCGACGATCTCGACCTGAATCGCAGCGGCCATGTCGCGTATCTGCGCCAGTTGGCTTTTCGTGATTTCTACGCGTCAGTGCTACACCACTGGCCGGACAGCGCATGGCGCAACTGGAACCCCACCTTCGATGCGATCGAAACGGACACCGACGCCGCCGCGGAACGGCTGTTCGCAGCCTGGAAGGACGGGTTGACGGGGTTCCCGTTCGTTGACGCCGGCATGCGGCAACTGAGCCAGACTGGCTTCATGCCCAATCGACTCCGGATGGTCACCGCGTCATTCCTTGTCAAAGACCTGCATCTACCGTGGCAGTGGGGCGCCCGCTGGTTCCTCGGGCAACTGGTCGACGGCGACATCGCCAACAATCAGCACGGCTGGCAGTGGTGCGCCGGCAGCGGAACCGATGCCGCCCCGTACTTTCGGGTGTTCAACCCGACGGCTCAGGGACAGAAGTTCGACCCGAGCGGTGCCTACATTCGGCGCTGGGTGCCCGAGTTGGCCGACGTCGCCGACCCCCACCTGAAGTCGGGATCGCGTCCGCCCGGTTACCCCCCACCCATCGTCGATCACCGCGCGGAGCGCGCCGAAGCACTGCGGCGATATTACGCAATGGGAGCCAAGGGTAGCGCCGCCGATCCTCCGCGAAAACCGTAGCCACCCCAGATATTTCGATTGCTGGTCCGCAGCCGGGGATCACGAGCCAGACTGCGACGATGTCTTTCGATATCCGGGCTACGCTCGATTCCGATGCAGGTGGGCGCACCGCAGCATTCAGCTGGGGCGTTTCCAGTTGACGAGTATCGTCGTGGTTTCGAGCTGATGGTGTCGCGGTTCAGATGCGTGCCATCTTGTCGAGCGGAAGGAATTCCATGGGTATCGCCACACTGCTGGCCACCGGTGCCGCAACGACCGCCACCGCCGCGCTCGGCGGTCTGGCGTCAGCTCCGGCAGTCAAATCGAGTTGGTATGCCCAACTGCGGAAGCCTGCCTATCAACCGCCTCGTCAGGTGTTCCCGGTGGTCTGGCCGGCGCTCTACACCGATATCGCCGTCGTCTCAGCAGCGACGGTCGACGAATTGAGTGCCTCAGGCCGAGACAGTGAGCGGCGCGCCTATCAAGCCGGACTCGCACTGAACCTCGCGCTCAACGCAGCCTGGTCCTGGGTGTTCTTCAACCGGCGGCGATTCGGCACGGCAACCGTCATCAGTGCCGCGCTGACGGTCAGCAGCGCCGACCTGACCCGGCGTGCTATCAGCGCCGTTGGCGGCCGGGCAGCGCCATTGGCTCTATATCCGTTGTGGTGCACCTTCGCAACCGTGCTGTGCGGGCATATCGCGCGACTGAATCGGCGGGCCGGCTAACCATCAACTCGTTCCAGGCCCGATGGAGAACGGGCCAACCGCCCGGCTGCATTCCGGACCGCACCCGCGGCTACCGGAGTACAGACCGGGCGGTCGACCAGCTGCGCCGAATCAGAACGGCGGAGGCGGCAGGATCGGCCCACCCGGCGGCGGCGGAACCCCA
>JARLGS010000093.1 GCA_031292695.1 Mycobacterium sp.
GGCACCATCAGCGACGCCGCCACCAACGCGGCGACACTGACGCTCAACAGCGTCGCTTCCACCACCGGCGTGCTGGTCGACGCGATCCCGCCCACGGTCACCGCGATCGACACGGTCGACGCTAGCCCCAACAACCTGACCACCGAGCATTTCGCCGTGACGTTCTCGACGGCGGTCACCGGCGTCGATGCCAGCGATTTCACCCTCGCCCACACCGGCACCGTGTCCGGCTCGATCGCAACGGTCTCCGGCAGCGGCACCACCTGGACCGTCACCGTCAACAACGTCGCCGGCGACGGCACGCTGCGGCTCGACCTCAACAATTCCGGCGATGCCATCACCGACAATTTCGGCAACACGCTGACGGCGGCCCATACCGGCCACCAGAGCTATACCATCGAGCACACGCCGCCGACGGTGGCGTCGATCGTGACCGCGGGAGCCAACCCGACCCACGCGAGCAACGAAACCTTCACCGTGACGTTTTCCGAGAGCGTCACGGGGGTCGATTCTGCCGATTTCACCGTGGTCAATAACGGCACGTCGGACACGGGAATCACGGTCACACCCGTCAGTGGCTCGGTCTACACGGTGACGGTCGACGGCGTCACCGGCGCCGGCACGCTCGGCCTCGATCTGAACGCCTCGGGAACCGGTATCGCCGACAGCGCAGGCAATGCCATTTCAGGCGGATTTACCGGCCAGACCTATACGGTCGAGGGATCGCTCGACGGCGTGATGATGAGCCCGTCGCTCACCGTCACGCTCGACCGGCCGGGTGTCGATCCCGACAACGGCCAGTTCACGGCGCAGAATGTCGTCGGCGTTGCCGGCGGCGGCAGCGCGGTCGAGTGGCTCGATCCGACCGGTCAAAACCACAACGGCTATATCGAGTTCCTGTCGGCAACGGGAGCGGTCGCCTCGAACGTCTCGCTCTCCGGTGCGGGATTTTCGCAACTCTCGTCGGGTAACAGCCAACTCGCGGCGCTGTCGAACGGCGATGTCGTCCTGACCTATTCCGGCCAGGACGGCAATTCCTACTTCAGCGTCATCGGCCCCGGCGGAGTCGCCGTCGACTCTACCCTCGTCACCTCGAGCAGCACTGCCGGGCAATCGACCCAATTGTCGAACGACGAATTTGCCGTCACCAGTGTCGTGAGCGACTCGGTCCATCAAACCTCGACGCTCAATATCGATTTCTACTCCAGCCTTTCCGCCAATCTCGGACAGGCCGTCGGAACGCCGGTGCAGATTTCGAATGCACAACTGATCGGCGCCAACCCCATCGTCGGCGATAATGCCGGCAATTTTGCCGTCATCTATAATTCGACAACCGACCACCAGGCCCATGTCGCCTTCTACGCCGATGGCGGCAGCCCGGCGGCCACGGTGGCGCTCGGCGCGTCCGCGCTGGCCCAGACCGTCGCTCTCAGCGACGGTGACTTCGCGGTGCTGACGTCGGACGTAAATTACTCGAATTTCAAGCTGCAGATCTACACGCCGGGTGGCGCTACCGTCGGCAACGCCGTCAGCCTGCCAGGTATCAACGGCGATATCTACCTTGCCGCCGATCTCACGCCCGGCGAGCAGGGCTTCACCGTCTTCAGCGACAACAACGACGACGGCAACGTCTATGCGATCCGGTTCGACAATACCGGCAACATCGTCGCGGGCGGCACACAGAGCTCGCAGGGCGTCCTCACCTCGGTCGAGCATTCCGGCAGCGGTGTCGAAGTCTACAACGGCAGCGGCGCGTATTTCCTGGCGAGTGCGGATCATGGGCAGGCGGAGGGAATGGTCAACCTCTACCTCAACCAGTCCAACGGCGCGCCGGTATTGCAGACCTTCGAACTCGTGGCCCCGACGGTGTCCTCAGTGGAGGTGCCGGCCAACGGCACCTACGTCGCGGGGGAGGCGTTGACCTTCACCGTCGATTTCAGCAAGAACGTGCTGGTTACGACTGGCGGCGGAACGCCCTATATCGACGTGACGCTCGATACCGGCGGCACCGAGCATGCGGTGTATGTCGGCGGCTCCGGCACCAGCCACCTGACCTTTGCCTACACCGTGGCGACCGGCAACGGCGACACCAACGGCGTCGCGGTCGGCACTGCGATCCATCTCAATGGCGGCACCATCAGCGACGCCGGCAGCATTGCGGCGGACTTGACGCTCACCAACGTCGCTTCCACCACCGGCGTGCTGGTCGACGCGATCCCGCCGACGGTCACCGCGATCGACACGGTCGACGGCAGCCCCAATAACCTGACCACCGAACATTTCACGGTGACGTTCTCGAAGGCGGTCCATGGCGTCGACGCCAGTGATTTCACCCTGGTCGGCACCGGCACCGCGTCCGGTTCGATCGCAACGGTCTCCGGCAGCGGCACCACCTGGGCGGTCACGGTCAACAACGTCGCCGGCGACGGCACGCTGCGGCTCGACCTCAACAATGCCGGCGATCCCATCACCGACAATTTCGGCAACACGCTGACAGCGGCCCATACCGGCGACCAGAGCTATACGATCCAGCACACGCCACCCGCCGTCACCTCGGTCACCGTTCCGGCGAATGCGACCTATGTCGCGGGGCAGAACCTCAACTTCACCACCACCTTCAGCGAAGCCGTCACCGTCACCGGCACGCCGCGCATCGAGCTGAACCTCACCACCGGCGGCACGGAATACGCCACCTATGTTTCGGGCAGCGGCACCAACACGCTGACCTATCAATACACCGTGGCGCCCGGCAATCAGGACCTCACGGGGATCACGACCCCGACAGGGGCCATCGACCTCAACGGCGGTACGATCAAGGACGCAGTGGGCAACGCCGCCAGCGGGGCCGGCCTGAATTTGACCGGCGAACCCTCGCTGGCGGGGGTCGATGTCGACGCGGTTCTGCCGACGGTGTCGTCGGTCGACGTCCCGATCAACGGCACCTACGGCACCTCGCAGGATCTCGATTTCTCCGTCCACTTCACCAAGGTGGTGAACGTCAACACCGCCGGCGGGACTCCCTATGTCCAGGTGACGCTGGATACCGGCGGCGTGGTGGATGCGGTCTATCTCAGCGGTTCGGGCACCTCCACGCTGACGTTCCGCTATGTGGTCGTGAGCGGCGAGCTCGACAGCAACGGCATCACGGTCGGATCGAGCCTGGTGCTCAACGGGGCCACGATCCA
>JARLGS010000791.1 GCA_031292695.1 Mycobacterium sp.
ATCGACTTGTCCAGATGAGCGATGTTCTGGAACGTGATGGTGGTGTGGTCGCCGAGCGTGATCGTCGTGCTCCCGCCCTTGTTCGTCTGGTCCGCCAGCGCCTGCTGGATGTCGTGCTGGCTGTAGCCCTGGAACACCACATTGTCGGTGCCCGGCATGAAGTCGGTGATGACGATGTTGCCACCACCGACGGTGTGACCGTGGCCGTGGTCGTGGCCGTGTTGATGGCCCCGATGCTTGCCGTTGTCGCCGTCGTCGCCGTTGCCCCTCTGGTCGCCGCCGTCGCCGCCATCGCCGCTGTTGCTCTGCTCGCCGCTGCTGCCGCCGAAGATGTAGGTGTTCCCGGCGAAGCCGCCGGTCAGTGTCTCATTGCCGGTGCCCGCCACGAAGGTGTTGTGGCCGAAGCCGCCGGTGATGACATCGCTGCCGCTCCCGCCGATGAAGGTGTCGCTGCCGGTGCCCGCGCCGGTCAGCGTCTCGCTGCCGGACCCCGCCTTCAGCAGGTCGTTGCCGCCGCCGAGCGCGAACAACTGGTCGTTGCCGCCGGCGCCGAACAGCGTGGTGGCGGCAAGCCCGGTGGTCAGCACGTTGTTGCCGCTTGCCCCGCCGGTATAGAAGCCCCCGCCCGACCCGCCGCTTAATGTCGCCGAGCCTTCGCCGCCCAGCACGGTGGAGGAGCCGAAGGCGTTGATGAACAGCAGCGAGCCGGTGCCGCCCTGCACCACCGCGTTGCCGGACAGCACCTGAATGGTGTCCTTGCCGCTGCCGGCGATGATGCTGTCGTGGCCGGTCACTTCGACCAGATCGTTGCCGCCGCCGAGCACGATCGCGTTGTTGCCGGTGCCCGCGCCGATGGTGTCGTTGCCGCTCAGCGCCAGGATATGGTTGTTGCCGCCATCGGTCAGGAACAGGTGGTCGCCGCCGTGCAATTCGAAGATCGTATCGCCGCCGCCGCTGGCCACGACCGTTCCGGTGCCGGTGTTGGCGAAGTAGGTCAGCGGACTGTCCGACACCACCAGTTGCGACGGCGCGGTGCCGCCGACCAGCGCGACCGGGCCGCCGGCGATGTCGATCACA
>JARLGS010000792.1 GCA_031292695.1 Mycobacterium sp.
CCTGGTCCAACTGCATCGAGGACACCCCGAGGTCGAACAGGATGGCGTCCAATTGTCCTGGGCGGTAACCGGATTGGATGAGCGCGTCATCGATCCCGTCGTACGCGGTGTGCACCAGGTGCACGCGGTCGCCGAACGGCGCCAGCCGCTCCCCGGCCAGCCGCAGCGCGGTCTGATCGCGGTCCAGCCCGATCAGGGTCAGGCCGGGCAGGTCGGTGAGGAAGCGCTCGGAGTGTCCGCCGGCGCCCAGGGTGGCGTCGATCATGACCGCACCGGCACCGTCAGGACTGCGCCGGGTCAGCGCGGGAGCGAGAAGTTCGAGACAGCGGTCCAGCAGGACCGGGATGTGCGGCCGGCGACCCGTCAACGCAACACCCCCAAACGGCTTCAGCTGGTCGATACGTGCGGCCCCTGCAGCGAGGTCTCTGTCCGAGATCGCGGACCTGGCGTTGGGGAAGTACGCCAGGGCCGGTTCGGACAGAGGCCACGCTGCACGGACCAGCGGGTCAATGGGTGTCGCCGATCGCTTCGTCGCCGGCTGCGGAGAAGGTCTCTTCGTGAAGTCCTTGGTACGTCTCCCAGGCGCCGGCATCCCAGATTTCCAGGTAGTCCACCGCACCGATTACGACGCACTCCTTGGTCAGGCTCGCGTAGCGACGATGGTCGGCGGACAGCGTGATGCGGCCCTGAGCGTCGGGGTGCTGCTCGTCGGCGCCCGCGGCGAAGACACGCAGGTCGGCCCGAGCGGCCGGGTCGTTCCGCGGGGTGCTGGCCACGCGGCGGGCGATCTCGGCTTCGAATTCGGCCCGCGGGTAGACAGCGAGGCTGTGATCCGGGCTTTTGGCGACCATCAACCCTCCTGCCAGCGCGTCGCGGAACTTGGCGGGCAGCGTCAACCGCCCCTTGTCGTCGAGCTTCGGCGTGTAGGTGCCCAGAAACATCAGGACACCTCCCGCCAGTCCGGAGTCCGGTCTCTCCGATGTCCGCCACTTTACCCCACAATCCCCCACTTCTCGCCATCTCGAACGAAAAAAGACCCCACACGCCCCACCGATCACGGATATGACGAAAGATCTGCTCCGGCCCGCCACGAAAGACGACGGCTAATCAGACGAAAACCGCAGGTGATCACCGATGTGGGCCTGCGGTGGGGAATTGTGGGGACCAGCGGAGTGCACAACCTGGAATCGCGTGGAGCACTCCCCCGCCGGCAAACTCCGGCGTGTCGCACGGCACACCGGCGCGCGCCCCCGAAAACAAAACAGGGGCAGCCGATACCGGCTACCCCTGCGTCGAGCGGTCAGGAATCAGTCGTCGAACCTGCGACGGAAGCGATCCTCCATCCGGCTGGTGAACGAACCACCACTGCGGGCCCGCTTCGACCGGCCCGAACCGCCGGACGGCGCCGACTTGTCCTTGGCCAGCACCCGGGGTCCGGTCACCCCAAACACCGCACCCGCAAACATCACCACGAAGCCGATGACGCTCAGGATCGGGAGCTGGTTGATCCACAGAATGCGAAACGCCACGCCGAGCACCAGCAACGCCAACCCGAGGACGAACAACCCGGCACCCTGCAGCCGCCGCCGCGCCGACGGCGCGCGCAGCGTGCCACCGCGGACACTCGAAGCGAACTTCGGATCCTCGGCGTAGAGCGCGCTCTCGATCTGGTCGAGCATGCGCTGCTCATGATCGGAGAGTGGCATCCGCGCCTCCCAACTAACAGCGCTGCATCGCAGCGGTTCCCGACGTCTGCACCCGTGGTCACGGATACCTAACAGTCATGATACGAGGTCATACAGACCCGTACCACATACTTCAGACTCCCGAATTGTAAGACTGGGACGGCGGCCCGGCGACATCGCCTGCAACACCACCGGCGACCGTGACCTCCCTGCCGTACCGAAAGGGCATACCACCGTGGCGACGCTCCTCTCCGATCTGTCGCCGGCCGACATGCAACACCGACTCGACGACGCGCTCACCGTGTACATCGACGCCATGCGCTACCCGCGGGGCACCGAACGCCAGCGGGCGTCGATGTGGCTGGAACACACCCGGCGCGACGGCTGGACCGCCGTCGCCGCGCTGGACGGCCCCGAGGACATCCCGAACCCGCTGGAGTCAGCGCCGATGCTGGGCGTCGCCTACGGCTACCGCGGCGCTCCCGACCAATGGTGGCACCAGCAGGTCACTGCGGGCCTGCGCCATGTCGGCACCCCGGATCACCGCATCGACGCACTGATGACCGGATACTTCGAACTCACCGAACTGCACATCCACCCCCGCGCCCAGGGCCGCGGAATCGGCGAGGCCCTCGCCCGCAGGCTGCTCGACGGACGCCCGGAATCGCATGTCCTGCTGTCCACTCCGGAGATCCTCGGCGAGGGCAACCGGGCCTGGCGGCTGTACCGCCGGCTGGGTTTCTACGACGTGATGCGCAGCTACTACTTCCCCGGCGACCCTCGGCCGTTCGCGATTTTGGGCCGAGCCCTGCCACTCTGAGCCCCTGTGAACAGCCCGATCTGGCACGATAACCGCGTGAACCGCCGCCGCCGTCTGCGTGCCCTGCTGCTGTTTGTGATGCTGCTGCCCCTGGCGGTCGGCTGCGTGCGCATCCACACGTCGCTCACTGTCTCGCCCGACGACCGGGTCTCCGGGCAGATCGTGGCCGCCGCCAAGGCCAAGGACTCAGACGACCAGGGCCCGCAGCTGTCCAACAACCTGCCGTTCGCCACCAAGGTGGCCGTCTCGGAGTACCGCAAGGACGACTTCGTCGGCTCCGAGGCGGTGTTCTCCGACCTGAGCTTCTCCGAGGTACCACAGCTGGCCAACCTGAGCCGGGACTCGGCCGGGGCCGATATCTCGCTGCGCCGCGCCGGCGACCTGGTGATCCTCGAGGGCCGGGTCGACCTGACGACGCTGAGCGATCCGGACGCCGACGTCAGCCTGTCGGTGTCCTTCCCCGGCGACGTCACCTCGACCAACGGCGAACGAGTGGCCAACGACATCGTCCAGTGGAAGCTGAAACCCGGCGTGGTGACCACCATGAAGGCCCAGGCCCGCTACACCGACCCGAGCGCCCGCTCGTTCACCTCCGCGGCGCTCTGGCTGGCCGTGCTGGCGTTCGCCGTCGTCGGCATCATCGGCGGCCTCGCCTACTGGAACCGGGACCGGTCCGCCAAGTTGGCCGCTCTGTCCGACGACTGATTGGACACGCTCTAATCTGAATGCACGTCCGGGCAACCCGGAACGAGCGATCGGGGTCAGGAGAGGGGACGCGCGCTGAGCGTCGATGCCGCAGGTCCGTCGGCTGGCGAGCTGGCGAACGCCATCACAGATCAACTGCGCGACTATCTCGCCGAACGCCGGCGGGACTGCGCCTACATCGGCGACGACTACGCCGACCTCACCGCGGCTCTCGAAGAGTTCGTGCTGCGCGGCGGCAAGCGGGTCCGCCCGGCGTTCGCCTACTGGGGCTGGCGCGCAGTGGCACCCGTGCCCGGCCACCCGGCCGACCCCGGCGTGTTGCGCCTGTTCGCGGCCCTCGAACTGCTGCAGGCCTGCGCCCTGGTCCACGACGACGTGATCGACTGTTCGGCGACCCGGCGCGGCCTGCCGACGGTGCACCGGCTGTTCGCCGACCGACACCGCCAGCGCGGGTGGCGGGGTTCGTCCGAGCAATTCGGGCTGTCATCGGCCATCCTGCTCGGCGACCTGGCCCTGGCCTGGGCCGATGATGTCGTCGCGACCAGCGACCTGTCCGCCGACGCCCGCCGGCGGGTGCAGCAGGTGTGGGGGCACATCCGCACCGAGGTGCTCGGCGGGCAGTACCTCGACATC
Organism: Mycobacterium sp.; assembly: GCA_031292695.1. Taxonomy (GTDB): domain Bacteria; phylum Actinomycetota; class Actinomycetes; order Mycobacteriales; family Mycobacteriaceae; genus Mycobacterium. The sequence continues at coordinate 3,844 of JARLGS010000792.1, forward strand.
GTCGCCGAAGCCAGTGGGGCCCAGACGGTGGCATCGGCGATGAACGTGAACCTGTTCAAAACCGCGTCGTACACCGTCACCCGGCCACTGCAGCTCGGCGCCGCGGCCGCCGCCGACCGACCCGAGGTCCAGCAGATTTTCCACGACGTCGGCACCGACCTGGGCATCGCGTTTCAGCTGCGCGACGACGTGCTCGGGGTGTTCGGCGACCCGGCGGTCACCGGTAAACCCTCTGGTGACGACCTGCGCTCGGGCAAGCGCACTGTGCTGCTGGCCGAGGCAGTGGAACTGGCCGAGCGCACCGAACCCGATGCCGCTGCGCTGCTGTGCGCCTCGATCGGCACCGATCTCACCGACAGTCAGGTCGCCGACCTGTGTCAGGTGATCAAGTCAGTGGGCGCGCTGGACGCGGTCGAACAGCGGATCACCGTGCTCACCAATCGTGGACTGGACGCGCTGGCCGCCGCACCCATCGACGAGGTGGCCAAGGCCGGACTGACCGAACTCGCCCACCGGGCGTCGAACCGGTCCGCATAGGGCGCCCGCGATGACGACCACGACCACCGCCCCGGTGCCCGGATTCCTGCCCCGGCTGACCGCCTTCGGACGGTCCACCGAGGGCCGCCCGGCACTGCTCGGCTTCAGCGGCGCCGTCCTGATCGCCCTGGGTGGGCTGGGCGCCGGGAGCACCCGCCAGCATGACCCGCTCCTTGAGTCGATGCACCTGTCGTGGTTGCGGTTCGGCCACGGCCTGGTGGTGTCGTCGATCCTGCTGTGGACCGGCGTGGCGCTGATGCTGATGGCCTGGCTGTGGCTGGGCCGACGGGTGGTCGACCGCAGCGCAACCGACTACACCATGATCGCGACGACCGGATTCTGGCTGGTCCCACTGCTACTGAGCGTGCCGGTGTTCAGCCGCGACACCTACTCCTACCTGGCCCAGGGTGCGCTGCTGCGCGACGGCCTGGACCCCTACCTGGTCGGCCCCGTCGACAACCCGAACTCGTTGCTGGACAACGTGAGTCCGATCTGGACCACCACCACCGCACCCTACGGCCCGGTGTTCATCATGGTGGCCAAGTTCGTCACCATGATCGTCGGTGACCACGTGATCCAGGGCACCATGCTGCTGCGGCTGTGTATGCTGCCCGGCCTGGTCATGTTAATCGGGGCCGCGCCCAGGGTGGCCCGCCATGTCGGCGCCAATAGCGCTGCCGCGCTGTGGATCTGCGTGCTCAACCCGCTGGTGATCATCCACCTGATGGGCGGGGTGCACAACGAGATGCTGATGGTCGGGCTGATGATGGCCGCCATCGCGCTGACGTTCAACCGGCACCCGATCGCAGGCATCAGCCTCATCGCCATCGCGGTGGCGGTGAAAGCGACAGCGGGACTGGCACTTCCGTTCATGGTGTGGGTCTGGACGCGGCAGTTGCGGGAGCAACGCTCATGGAAACCGGTTGGCGCGTTCGCCGCGGCCACTGCGGCGTCGGCGGTGATCTTCACCGTGGTGTTCGCCGTGGTGTCGGCGCTGGCCGGCGTCGGGCTCGGCTGGCTGACCGCCCTGGCCGGTTCGGTGAAGATCGTCAACTGGCTGACCATCCCGACGGCCGCGGCCAACGTGATCCACGCCATCGGCGGGCTGGTGTTCCACGTCAACTTCTACGCGGTGTTGGACGTCACCCGGATCGTCGGTATCGCGATCATCGCGATCTCACTTCCGTTGCTGTGGTGGCGATTCCGGCACACCGACCGCGAAGCCCTGATCGGCATCGCGCTGGTGATGGGCGTGGTGGTGCTGTTCGTCCCCGCCGCACTGCCCTGGTACTACACCTGGCCGTTGGCCGTCGTCTCCGCACTCACCCAGAGCCGGGCCTCGATCGCGATCATCGCCGGGTTCTCGACCTGGATCATGGTGATCTTCAAACCCGACGGATCGCACGGCATGTACTCGTGGCTGCACGTCATCCTGGCGACGGGATGCGCTGTGGCAGCGTGGTACTGGCTGGCGCACGCGCCGGAGCCACAGCCAGAAGTCAGTACGCCATAGCCTGGGCGCGGCGCAGCACTTC
>JARLGS010000793.1 GCA_031292695.1 Mycobacterium sp.
GACCGGTGAGGTCGCCGACGGTTGGCTCGGCACCAGTTTCGTGCCTGAGGGGGCCGACCAGGCCTACTTCGCCCACCTCGATGACGGGCTCGCACAGTCCGGCCGGACTCGCGCCGATCTGGACATCTGCCAGGGTGCCGAGGTGTCGTTCGCCCGCGACGAGTCGCACCTGAAGACACTGCTCGATGCACGGAAGTCGGAGTTGGCTTTCAGCCTTGGCGGAATGGGCTCGGCCTCAACCAATTTCTACAACCAGGCCTACAGCCGTCAGGGCTGGGCTGAGGTCGCCGCAGCGGTCAAGGAACGCTGGCAGGCCGGCGACCGCGAGGGCGCCGCAGCGCTGATCACTGATGAGATGGTCTTGGCCACCACACTGATCGGCACCGCGGACATGGTGCGTGACCGACTGCGGGTGTGGTGTGATGCCGGCGTCGATACCGTCCGGATCTATCCGGCGGGCGACACCATCGAGGAGCGGTTCAAGACGCTGGGCGCCGCGATCGACCTGGTGCACTCGATCGACCGAACGCAATAGAGCGACCGCGAGCAGACAGAAATACCCTGCGACACGCCACCATTCAGGGACATTTGCGTCTGCTCACGCAGGCTTGGTCGCAGTGACGGCGATGGTCCGGATCACCGGCACACCCCTGGCAACACCGTTCTCGACTCTGTGACCATAATTCGATTCTGGTCACGGGTCAACGGCATCGATCCGAGTCGGCACCAGGTGTCGGCTGCCGTGAGGTGCTGGCCGCGATGACGGCGCACGTCAGGTGTAGGCGACGTGGACGCGGTGGACGCGGAGTGGGGCGAACCGGCTCCCGAACCCTCCGAAAGCGGTCGGCGCGCGATGCTCGGGCAGTGCACAATCGTGCTTTCGCAGTACATTGGGCGTGCTGAGGGACGGTGTGCGCCGGACGGAACATGGAGGATGCCCGTGACACAGCCACCGCCGCCCGAGTCGTGGAACATTCCGCCTCAAGAGCAACCGGGCAACTGGCAAGGCCACTCTGGCGCCCAACCAGGTCCATACCCGCCAGGGCCGTCCCAGCCCGGATCTGGGCAACCTGCCTACAGCGGCCCAGGCCCGGCCGGGCCGCCGCCAACTTGGTCAGCGCCCAATCCCCAGGGATGGCCGGCCCAGCACTACCCGCACTATCCGCCCCCGAACACCCAGACCCCCGGCTGGCCACCTGTGCCGCAGCCACGACGTGCCGGGACGAAGCCATGGTTCTGGGTCGTGGTCGGGTTGGCGCTGTTGCTCGTGTTCGGCGGTGTGGTGAACGTCGTCAAGAAGTTCGTCGCCCACCACGACGGTGCCCCCTTCATCGCCGACGTGGCACCCGGACAGTGCATTACCACAAAGGATTTCAAAGACTTCCATTTCACGCCCACCAGTTGCGCTGACAGCGATGCGGTGTACGAGTTCGCCGGAAAGACAGCCATGGGGTTGTGCCCGGACGGGATACGGGCGCAGGACGGCCCGTACTTCTACGCCACCCCCAATCAGGACGATTCCAAGGCCGACTTGTTGTGCTTCGCACTGAATCTGCATGAAGGCAACTGCTACGCGCTCGACATCACCGCAAAAGCAATCACGCACATTGACTGCACGCAGGCTGCCTCAAACGCTAATTCGCATACCGGGGTGTTCAGGGTGAGCATGCGGGCGGACGGCAGCACCGACGCAACGCAATGTCCCACTGACACGAAGTCGATGGTGTTCATCGCCCCACAACGGGTTTACTGCCTCGCGAAGGTGGTCGAGTGAGGCCGACGATGGCCCTCAGATTGTCGGCCCGTCGGTCGTGCGCGAAGTGACGTTGCCCGGCTCGTTGATCTTCACCAGCATCTTGCCGATGTTCGCTCCGGTGAACAGTCCGTTGAGTGCGTCGATACTGGATTCGATTCCGTCGTAGACGGTTTCGCGGTGTACCAACAACCCATCCCGTTCCCAGCCGCGCAACGCGGCGAAGGCCTCGTCGAAGTGTGCCCATTCTTCGAGGGCGTTGAAACCCTGCATGGTTGACGTCGTCGAGAGCAGGTTGACGTAGTTGGCAGGCCCGGGATGGTCGCCGTTCAGATAGCTGGAGATGATGCCGCACATCACCACACGCGCCTTGTGCGCCAACCGGCCGAGCACGGCGTTCAGGATGTCTCCTCCGACATTGTCGAAGTACACATTGATCCCATTCGGGCAGTGCTCCTTGAGCGCCGCGGGCAGGTCGCCGGCCTTGTAGTCGACGCAGGCATCAAAGCCGAAATCCTCGACCACAACGCGGCATTTCTCCGGCCCGCCCGCGATGCCGACCACCCGAGCACCGGCGATCTTGGCGATCTGTCCGGCCACCGATCCCGTGGCACCCGCGGCGGCCGACACCACGACGGTGTCGCCCGGTTGCGGCTTGCCGACTCCAGACATGCCGAAGTAGGCCGTTGCGCCGGTGGCCCCGTAGATCGACATGACGGCGAGCGGATCGGCAGGGCCGGCCACCGGCGTACTGAACAGGTCGTCGCGAATGATGGCGTAGTCCTGCAGCCCGGTGAGCGTGGTGACGACATCGCCGACTTTGTATGCGTCACAGCGGGATTCAATGACCTCGCCGATACCGGCCACCCGGACCACATCGCCGAGGGCAAGTGGCGGGAGGTAACCGGGCTGGCCGTCCAGCCAGGTGCGCGCCGCGGCATCCATGCCGACGTAGGTGGTTCGCAGCAGCGCCTCGCCATCGGTGGGTACCGGCGCAGGCACGGTCACCATTTCGATGTCTTCGGCGGAGACCAGCCCGTTGGGTCGCCGCCTCAGCAAGACTTGACGGTTGTCTCGGTTCATCATGTCGCTCATTCCGCGGGCCGGCTGATTTTCCACATTGATTATTAGAACTTGTTTCAATTATCGCCAACCCCAAGATCGCAAAGGGCCCAGCAGGAGAGCGCCCATGAGCGTTGACAAGCTGACGCCGAGCCGGGGCAGGTCGCCTCGCATCGATCAACAGGCCATATCGAATCACGTTGGCGCTCAACGGCATCGATGCGAACCACGGGCTGCCGCCCGAACTTACGAGGCGTCACAAGCCGTCATAGCATCGCCGAAACCGAATTCCGGCAGCGAAAGTGCGCGAACCTGTCTGGGCGCAGTCTCAGCGCCCAGACAGGTTCGGAAAAAATCAGCTCCGCGGGTACGTGGGGTATTCGATGCCCGACAAGTACTGCACCACGCGTACGACCTGGCAGGAGTAGCCGAACTCGTTGTCGTACCAGCAGTACAGGATCGCCTGGTCGCCATCGACGATCGCTGCGTTGGCGTCGATGATCGACGCCGCGCGCGAGCCGATGAAGTCGGTCGACACGGCGTCGGTGGCGGCCGTGTAGTCGAGGTTGCGGCTCAGCGGACCGGACAGCGACGTCTCACGAAGGTGCGTGAGCACCTCGTCCTTGGTCGTCTCGCGCTTGAGCTGCAGGCTCAGGATCGCGATCGACACGTCGGGGGTAGGAACGCGAATCGAGTTGCCGGTGATCTTGGCCTTGAGTTCCGGCAGCGCCTTGGCGACGGCGGACGCCGCACCGGTCTCGGTGAGCGTGAGGTTCAGCGTTGCGGCCCGGCCACGGCGGTCGGCCTTGTGGTAGTTGTCCAGCAGGTTCTGGTCGTTGGTGAACGAGTGAACCGTCTCGACGTGACCGCGGATGATGCCGAACTCGTCGTCCATCGCCTTGAGCGGCGGCACGATCGCGTTGGTGGTACACGAGGCACACGAGTAGATCTGCTCGGTCAGGTCGAGAGTCCGGTGGTTGACTCCGTGCACGATGTTCGGCACGTCGCCCTTGCCCGGCGCGGTCAGCAAGACCTTCTCGATGCCGGGGCGCAGGTGCTTCTTGAGGCCCTCGCGGTCGCGCCACTTGCCGGTGTTGTCGATGAGGATGGCGTTGTTGATGCCGTACTCGGTGTAGTCGACCTCGGACGGGTCATCGCTGTAGATGAACTTGATGACGTTGCCGTTGGCGATGAGGAGATTGTTCTCCTTGTCGACCTTGATGGTGCCGTTGAAGTGGCCGTGTACCGAGTCGCGGCGCAGCAGCGACGCGCGCTTCTTGAGGTCGTCCGGGCCGCCGCCGCGGACCACGACAGCCCGCAGGTTCAGTCCGTTGCCGCCGCCGGCCTTCTCGACGAGAAGTCGCGCGACGAGGCGGCCGATCCGGCCGAAGCCGTAGAGCACCACGTCACGCGGGCCCTGCGGCTCGGCCTTGTTGTCGCCGGTGACGTCGGCGAGCGCCTCAGCGGTGAACTCCGCGACCGAGAGTCCACGCTCATCTGCGCGGTGCGCGTGTACGAGCAGGCCGAGGTCGATCTTGGCCGGACCGAGGTCGAGGTCCGCGAGCGCCTCCAGGAACGGGAAGGTCTCGACGACCGACAGCTCTTCGCCGGTGATCTGCCGAGCAAAGCGGTGCGTACGAAGAATGCTGATGACCGACTTGTTCACCAGTGACCGGCTGTGCAGCAGAACCGTGACGCCGCGCATGCGGTGCAGCGTGCCGACGATCGGAATCATCGCCTCCGCGAGCGCTTCCTGAGTGTTCCAACTGGCGAGTTCTGGTGTGTTCAAGTCTTCTGTCCTACGGGTCGCATGGCCGATCGCTCTGAGCAGGTTCGATGGTAGCGAGCGCCACCACTGACTCTGCAAGTTGATCCCGATATGAGGCCGCGGCGACCCAGGCGGGCGGCCTTTCCGGACATCGCCGGCAGGCGGCGATCGAACGCGCTCTGGTGTTTGCCGGGGCTGCTCGGGCAGCGTCGACAGTCCCTGCCGGGAAGCTCCGGCATGCCCCGGACCTGCAGTTTTGCCGCCGAGGGCAGTCTGACGCACAGCTCACCGGATGATGGCATCCCTGCGGTACGCGTAGTGCTGATCGGCTGCACAGCCTTGGTTCGCGGTGTCGTACAGCACTCGGAATGTGTGTGGGTCGACACCCGGGATCGGCTCGCATCGGTATGCCGAGGCCATCAGCTACGCCGAGCTCGGCGTCAGCTCACAGCTGCAGCTGCCGTAGGCAAGCCGACTCAACTGAGCGGCCCGCAGCGGCGGTTTGCCGGGAGTCTTCAAATCCCAGCGTCGACCACCAAGCGCAGGCTAATGTCTTTTAAGATGCCACGACTATGAGGAGCCGGCTATGGGTAGCCACCGAACCGTCCTTGTCGGAACCGACGGCTCTGACTCGTCGATGAAGGCGGTCGAGCACGCAGCAACGTTCGCAGTGCAGCAGGGCGCAAAACTGATCATCGCGACCGCGCATTTCCATGAAGTCGAAAAGGGCAGCTGGTCACGGCCGGCAGCACCGGAAAAAGCGAGCGACCGTCGCGCCGAAGATGCCCTGGGACGTGACAGTGGCTACAAGGTGCACGGCGACGCACACGTTTACGAGATTCTCCGCAACGCCGGTCAAACTGCCCGTGCTGCGGGCGCCCACGACGTCGAAGAACGGTCGGTCATCGGCGCGCCGGTTGAGGCGCTGGTCATGCTGGCCCAAGAGGTCGAGGCTGAACTGATCGTCGTCGGCGACGTCGGACTGGACTCCACAGCCGGACGACTGTTGGGCTCGGTGCCCGCCGACGTTGCGCGCAGGGCCAAGATCGACATCTTGATCGTGCATACGGTCGACTGACCGCATCGCCGCCTGGTCATATGCACGACGCGTTTCATGTTTGGCCAAGCCAATTCTGACCCAGCCAGAAGCCAATACGCTTGCGTGAGCAGAATATTCGCCCACCGGAGGGTCTTGAAATGGAGCGACGCGCTCAGGAATGGCTGGAGGTAGGTGGCCACTTCGAGTGGGTCCCGTCGAAGCCGATGCGGCATACCACGAAACTGAACATCTTCCATGCCGAGTTCGGTGACCCCGACGCTCCGCTCCTGGTGATGGTTCACGGGTTCCCGACGAGCAGCATCGATTGGCAGGACGTCGTGGGGGAGCTCAGCACCAACCACCGGGTGTGTGTCCTTGACCTGCCAGGCTTTGGGTTCTCGGACAAGCCCAAAGAGGAAAGCTATACCTTGCACCGCGACAGCGAGCTGCTCGGCTATTACCTCGTCGAGTTCCTTGGCGCGCAACGGGGCGCTGTCGTGGCCCACGACCGAGGCGACAGCGTGGCACTGTCCTTTGCTCGGCGGTGCAGTACTGGACAGATGCCGTTCGAAGTGTCCAATCTCGTTCTCAGCAATGGCAATATCTTTCTGCCGCTGTCGAACCTGACCGAGTTCCAGCGACTCGTGCTTGATCCTCAGACGGCTCCCGCAACGGTCGCGGCCATCACGCCCGTGATTCTTGCCGCCGGTTTAGGCCAGACCACCTTCACGCCTCGCCGTGCGCTGGACGACCCGACGATTGCGGCGCTGGCAGATACGTTCGCCGTGAACGATGGCTTGGGGGTCATCCACGACACCATCCAGTATCTGGTGGAACGCTCCGAGCACGAGCAGGAATGGCTCGAAGCGCTTGCGGCGATGACGGTCAAGACCACTGTGGTCTGGGGACTTTATGACGAGGTCTCGCCACTGCGGGTCGCGTCGCACGTGTGGAGCAACTACCTCTCGACCAAGCCGGGTAACAACGAATTCTGGCTCCTGCCGCGAGCCAATCACTACCTGCAGAACGATCAACCGCAAGAGTTCGTGCAAGTCCTCAGAGCCGCTTTGTCGGACAGCTCGCCGGACGCCCCGGGTGCGTTGAGTCCCGAACCCGGCGCACCGGTGTTGCTCGATCGGTCGCGGTCGCGGCTGCCCACGGCACAGGAGACCCTTTTCAGGGCGTAGCTGCGCTCCGCGATCCGTGCGCTCGCCGAATTGGTGCCGGCCTGATGAACACCACCGGTAGCTGCGTGGGGCTAGCCGGCTATTCAGGCTGTTCTTTCGTCGCGCCGAGCCGGAGTTGCTCAGTCCCGGGAGGCTCGCAGAGCCGTTGGGTGGTCGTTCGCAGTCCCTGGATCTGGTCCTCGGGGACTCCGAGAATGCGAAGACCGGCATCGGCGACATGCAGCGCGAGCATCGAAATGTTGCCGGCGCGGTGTTCGGCCCACACGTTCACCAAGGACTCGACCAGCCTGAAGGGCAGATCGGTGGCCGCCTCATCAATACCCCTGCTGTCCACCACTGCCCGAGCCAACGACAAGTAATGGAAACGTAGTCGCTCACGCGCCGACCAGAACGGCTCGAGGCTGGCCGATCGCAACTCCGGCTGTAAATAGAGCACGCCGAGATTCCAGCGATCACTCAACAATTGCATGCCGTCATACGCTGCAAGTGCATGCAGTTTCGCTTCCGGCGCCAGACTCGGCTGAGCGCCGGTCAGTAGCGGGATGAATTCGAGCGTCGGGGTTACGGTTTGGCTGAGTAGGGCACACAGGATCTCGTCCTTGGTCTTGAAGTAGTGGTAGAGCGAGGCCTGGCGAATGCCTACCGCTTCGGCGATGGTTCGGGTCGAGGTTCCGTTGTAACCCGTGGTGGTGAAGAGCTCGCCTGCCGCGTCGAGAATTTCGTCCCTGGGGGTTGATCCGGGCCGACGTTGGACCCTCAGCCGTGGTCGACCCGCGCGGGGGACGCTCATGGTGCCATGGTGACTCATTTCGTCCACTAACGGTGAATTCGAAGGTTTCTGTCACACGATAGAAACGGGTGTCATCAATCGGTTACCCGGTCCCGTGTTTGGTTACGTCTCCGACACCCGCGAGTCTGGCGCGCCAGGAAAACTGTCAAGTGACAGGCCAGGGGTTCACCGGAGCACCCCGATCGAGAGTTGATTGTCTGCCGCCGACCTCAGGGAGTACCGAAATGGGGATCGCCATCGCTGAATTCACCAGCCCTGCCTTGGTGACGGCCGCCCGGAGCGAGTCGGTGGCAGCCATCACAGACCTTCACGTGACCTTCCGACGCAACGGCCAAGATGTGCACGCACTCCGTGGCGTTTCGCTTGATATCCAACGTGGTGAGATTCTCGGCCTGGTCGGTGAATCGGGTTCCGGGAAAAGCGTTCTGGGTTTCTCGGTGCTGGGGCTGCTCCCGCAGAGCGCGCGAATCGAAGGTGAGGCGCAGGTCTGCGGCACCGACATGCTCCGGGGTGCCGCAGCGGACCGGCGCAAGGCCCGCAGGCTGGATCTGGGCGCGGTGTTTCAGGACCCGATGACCTCACTGAATCCGACCATGCGGATCGGCAAGCAGGTGATCGAGGTGGCCGGCAGTGAACAAGAAGCACTGCGACTGCTGACCGCGGTCGGCATTCCGGAACCACAGCGGCGGATGCGGTCTTTCCCGCACGAGCTGTCCGGCGGGCTTCGGCAGCGGGTGATGATTGCGATTGCGATCGCCGGTAATCCGGAGCTGATCGTCGCCGACGAACCGACCACAGCGCTCGACGTCACCGTGCAGGCTCAGGTGCTGACACTGCTGAAACGACTGCGCGATGAGCTGGGCTCTAGCATCGTCTTCATCACCCATGATCTAGGGGTCGCCGCCCAGATCTCTGACCGCATAGCCGTGCTCTACGCCGGGCGCCTGGCCGAGATCGGCGCTGCCGCAGATGTTCTCGGATCGCCGGCGCATCCCTATACAGCAGCGTTGCTGCGGTCTCGGTTGACGGTCAGCACCCCACGCGACCGTCAACTGGCCACCCTGGGCGGCGCCGTACCCAGCCCCGTGACACCGCTGCCCGGTTGCGCGTTCGCACCTCGCTGCGCGGACGTGACACCGGACTGCACCACGACCCTGCCGGAACCGTTGACCGTCGCGCCCGGCCGGCTCAGCGCGTGCCTGCTGGCGCCCTCGCAGATGCTGAAGATCGCCGCGGAATCGAATTGTGCCGGGGAACCTTTCGCGACTCCCGCCGAATCAGCGGCTGACGATGAGCCCGCGGTCGTGGTCCGCGAGGTCACGAAAGAGTTTCCGGTCAAGCAACGGATCCTGTCGCGGGCGGCCGACGGGGCGGCCAAATTACATGCCTTGCGCGGTGTTTCGCTCACCGTCAAGCACGGAGAGTCGGTGGCGCTGGTAGGTGAGAGCGGCTCCGGCAAATCCACCCTGCTGCGCGTCATCGCCGGTCTTGATACGCCGACACTCGGCACGGTGACGCTCAAGGGCGGCAACCGCCCGCAGATGGTTTTCCAGGACGCCGGTGCCTCCTTGACCCCGTGGTTGTCGGTCGGCGAACTGATCGGCGAACGGCTCCGCGGCACAGGTATGTCGCGCGCTCAACGTGCCGAGGCCGTTGCTGCCGCGCTGGACCGGGTTGGGCTGCCCGCCGATGTCGTCCGGTCCCGTGCCGGGCAGCTCTCTGGCGGTCAGCGCCAACGGGTTTCGTTGGCCCGGGCCACCATTGTGCCGCCGGAAATGCTGCTGTGCGACGAGCCGACCAGCGCGCTGGATGTGTCGCTGGCGGCTTCGGTGCTGAACCTGATCGGTGAGTTGCGCCGCAGCCTGAACATGTCGGTGCTGTTCGTGACCCACGATCTGTCGGTGGCTCGCGTGGTGGCCGACCGCATCGCAGTGATGTACCTGGGGCGCATTGTCGAGCTCGGACCTGCCGACGACGTCATCAACCGGCCGACCCATCCGTATACCCAGGCGCTCGTCGACGCCCTGCCGGACCTGGGTCGCGAGTCCCGGGTCCTGCCCGGTGAACCCGCCAGTCCACTGGCACCCCCGCCGGGATGCGCATTCAGCCCGAGATGCCCCATTGCCACAGACACCTGCACCGACCCGCTGCTCGATGTCCGACTGGAAAGCGTGCCCGGCAGTCCGCACCAAGTTGCCTGTATCGAACGGAAGGCCGGCTGATGGCGATCGCGATACCCACCGTGGGAACAGTGCGCGGACTCGGACTGCGCTTGTCGTCGTTACCGAAACCCCGTGGCACACTGCTGAACTGGATGGGTGTGAGCACGATCGCAATCGTCACCATCGTGGCGCTGGCGGTGCCGCTGCTCGCCCCCCACGATCCGCTGGTGCCGGCCGGCATGCCACTACAGCCACCGGGTAGCCCGGGATTCCTGCTCGGCTCCGACAGCATCGGCCGCGACATCCTGTCCCGAGTGCTGTACGGCGTCCGGGCCAGCTGGTTCGCGGCCCTGGCGGTGGTGGCCATCGGATTACTCTTCGGTGGGTTGATCGGACTGATCGCCGGCGCCTGCAGTAACTCGGTGCGCTGGATCGACGGCTTGCTGATGCGGATCACTGACGGCTTCCTGGCGCTGCCCGCCCCGGTGCTGGCGATCGCGGTGGTGGCTGCCCTCGGCCCCGGCTTCGTCCACACCCTGATCGCCGTGTCCATCGTGTGGTGGCCGTTCTATGCGCGGCTGGTCCGCGGTGAGGTGGCGAAACTGGTGGCTCGTCCGCACGTAGAGGCCGCGAAATTGGCTGGGGTAGGGCCGATTCGGTTGGTGTTGCGGCACCTGCTGCCGGGTGCGGTGCCCAATGCGCTGGTCGCTGCCAGTCTGGACATCGGGACGTTGATCCTGACCCTGGCCGCGCTGTCGTTCCTCGGGCTGGGACAGTCGGCGCCGGCGCCGGAACTGGGGGCTGACGCCGGTCGCAATCTGAGCTATTTCCTGCAGCAGTGGTGGGTACCGGTGATGCCGGGTATCGGCGTGCTGGTGCTCGCGCTGGTCGGCAACGTCGCCGGTGACAGCCTGCGCAACCTGATGAAGGAGGCAGCGTGAAATCCTTCGTCGCATCTCGGCTGGCGGCTACCGTCGCCATCCTGGTCGGCCTGGCGCTGGTGATGTTTGTGCTGCAACATATTTCACCGTTGGACCCCGTCAAGGCGCAGCTGGGCGCCCAGGCGTCCGCCTCCGCGGTGGCCGCGCGCAAGCAGGCACTTGGGCTCGACGACCCGATGCTGGTGCAGTTCTGGCGCTACCTCACCGGCGCGGTGCACGGCGACCTCGGCACGTCGTATCGCACCCGCCACTCGGTGGCGGCCGACCTGGCTGACTTCTTTCCGGCCACATTGGAACTCGCGCTGTTCGGCATCGTCGTCGCACTGCTGCTCGCCGGGCTGCTGGCGTTCGGGACGGTACTGAAGTGGCCGGGCGCCGGACTGTTGCGCGCGGTGTTGTTCACCGGTGCCTCGGCCCCGATGTTCCTGCTCGGCATCGTCGGCTTGATCGTCTTCTACCAGCGCCTCGGTTGGGTGCCGGCCAACGGCCGGACCGCGCTGCCGGACCCGCCGACCGGGCCGACCGGAATGCTCTCCATTGATGGGCTGTTCGCCGGCCGGTTCGACGTGGTGGCTGATGCGCTGCACCATTTGTTGCTGCCCGGCATCGTCATCGCAATCGGTCCCGCGGTCGCCATCGGCCGGGTGTTGCGGTCGTGTCTGCTGACCGATGTGGACAGTGATTACGCCCGGACCGCGCGGTCAAAAGGATTGTCCGAGAGGCAGATCTTGGTGCGCCACGTGCTCCGCAACGTCGTCGGCTCAGCGCTGTCGATGACCGGCCTTCAGGTCGGTCTGATGTTCTCCGGTGTGCTGGTCATCGAGCAGGTGTTCGGCTGGCCGGGTATCGGCCAGTACGTCGCGCAGAGCATTCCGGTGGCGGACTTCCCGGCGATCGCCGGTGTGACGCTGATGCTCGGCGTCCTCTACGTCGTCATCAACACCGCGGTGGACCTGCTCCAGGCCGCCGCGGATCCACGTATCGCGGTGACAGGAGGATAGATGCCCAAACAGCCACTCATCGTGGGTAATCCGGTGCTGGTGGTGGTCGACATCCAGCGCGGCAACGGGATGACGGCCGACGAGTTCGGCATCGGCGTCATGCCGGGCCATGCCGAGCGCGTCGCTCGGGCCGAGTCGTTGGTCGAAGCGGCACGCGACGCGGACATCCCGGTGGTCTTCTTCCAGGAAGTTCACCGCCCCAGCGGGGTGGACTTCGGCCGGGAGTTGGACGGATCGGAGGGCGTGCACTGTGTCGAGGGGCACCGCGGTACGGAATTGGAGCCGTCGCTGCGTCCTCGGCCCGGTTCCGACCGGGAGTTCCACATCGTCAAACGGCGGTATTCCGGTTTCATCGGAACCGATTTCGACATCGTGCTGCGTGGACTGCAGGCCTCGACGCTGATCCTGATCGGCTATCTGACCGACGTCTGCGTGCACTACACGTTCGCCGACGCGCACCAACGTGATTACTACGTCCGGGTGGTGTCCGACTGCGTCGGCGGCTCCTCGACCTACCGCCACGACGGCGCGCTGGACTCCATGGAATATCTGCAAACCGGTGCGGTCCGCACCACCGCCGAAATCATCGAAGCCTTCGGCGTGCACTCCGTATCCACCCCTGAACTGCAAGGAGCCGCCCGATGATCCGTCGTACCCCTGTCAAGTCCATAGCTGCGTTGGCTGCCGTTGCGGCACTGGCCGTATCCTCCTGTAGCAGTTCGGGTTCGGGCGGCGGGGCGCCGAGCGCCGCGCCCACCGATAAAGTGTTGCACCTGTCCTTCCTGCAGGACCCGGGGCAACCGCCAGACCCGGACATCTTCTATGCCACCCAGGGCATGCTGTTGACCACCAACACCTACGAAGGCTTGCTGCAGTACAAGGGCGGCGACGACAAGCCCGAACTAGAGCCGCTGCTGGCCACCGCATGGACCGAATCACCGGACCACCGGGTGTTCACCTTCACCCTGCGCCAAGGCGTCAAGTTCCACGATGGCACCCCGTTCACCTCGGCGGCGGTCAAGACCTCATTCGACCGGCGGACGGCAGTCAACCAGGGCCCCGCATACATGGTTCAAGACGTCGATTCGGTTACCACGCAGGGTGATTACGGC
>JARLGS010000794.1 GCA_031292695.1 Mycobacterium sp.
CCCGGCCATCCACCCCACCGCGTACGAAACTGATTGCGCGCGAATGGGTTCGTCGACCATGACGGTCTCACCACGCACCAGCGCGTGGATCAGTCGACGTATCTGAAAGCGCCGGCCGCTGGCCTGTAGTTGTGCTTCGAGCCCCCGAGCCATGTCCATCCCCCGGCAAGCAGCCTAACCGCGGCCGCACGGGCGCCCCGACGCCAATTCCCCTTCCATTTGTGCACGTGCCGTCACACTCGGCGTGACAAAACGTGTACAAATCAGTCCACGTCGACCCAGTCCAGGGTGCGGCCGACGGCTTTCCG
Source organism: Mycobacterium sp. (assembly GCA_031292695.1). Taxonomy (GTDB): domain Bacteria; phylum Actinomycetota; class Actinomycetes; order Mycobacteriales; family Mycobacteriaceae; genus Mycobacterium. The sequence goes on from JARLGS010000794.1 coordinate 309, forward strand.
CCAACCTGCATATCCCGCGGTGCGCTGCGCGTCATCCCACGACGGCGCCCAGCGCTTGTGCTCCTGCCAGTTGGCCCGCAGTTCGTCCGGGTCCGACCAGAAGCCCACACCGAGCCCCGCGGCATAGGCCGCCCCGAGCGCAGTGGTCTCGGCGACAACAGGTTTCACCACCTCGACGCCCAGCACGTCGGCCTGGATCTGCATGCACAGTTCGTTGGCGGTGACGCCGCCGTCGACCTTGAGCACCTCCAGACGCACGCCGGAATCGGCCGCCATGGCGTCGACCACGTCGCGGCTCTGGTAGCAGATCGACTCCAGCGTGGCCCGGGCCAGATGGGCGTTGGTGTTGAACCGCGACATGCCGACGATCGCGCCGCGCGCGTCCGAACGCCAGTACGGCGCAAACAATCCCGAGAATGCCGGCACGAAGTACATGCCACCGTTGTCGGAGACCTGGCGGGCCAGCGTCTCACTGTCCGCGGCGCCGCCGATGATACCCAGCTGGTCCCGCAGCCATTGCACGGCCGACCCGGTGACCGCGATCGAACCCTCCAGTGCGTAAACGGGTTTCGCGTCACTGAACCGGTAACACACGGTGGTCAGCAGGCCGTGTTCGGAGCGCACGATCTTCTCACCGGTGTTGAGTAGCAGGAAATTGCCTGTGCCGTACGTGTTCTTGGCCTCCCCCGCCGACAGGCATACCTGCCCGACCATCGCGGCCTGCTGGTCACCGAGGATGCCGGTCACCGGCACCGATGCCCCCAGCGGACCGTCAGCCGCGGTCAGGCCGTAGGGCTCGGCCACCGACGACGACGCGATCGTGGGCAGCATCTGCCGCGGAATCCCGAAGAACGACAACAGTTCGTCGTCCCAGTCCAGGGTTTCCAGGTTCATCAGCATGGTGCGGCTGGCATTGGTGACGTCTGTGACGTGCGCGCCGCCGCGGATACCGCCGGTCAGGTTCCACAGCACCCAGGTGTCGCACGTGCCGAAGATCGCGTCACCGCGTTCGGCGGCCTCCCGCACCCCGTCGACATTCTCCAGGATCCATTGAATCTTGCCGCCGGAGAAGTACGTCGCGGGCGGCAGACCGGCCTTGCGACGGATGACGTCGCCGCGCCCGTCGCGGTCCAGCGCCGATGCGATCCGGTCGGTGCGCGTGTCCTGCCACACGATGGCGTTGTAGTACGGACGACCGGTGTTCTTGTCCCACACCATGGTTGTCTCGCGCTGGTTGGTGATGCCGAGGGCGACCAGATCGGATGCCGACAACTTGGTGTTGTTCAGGGCGGTCAACAGCACCGAACAGGTGCGCTCCCAGATCTCGACCGGATTGTGCTCGACCCAGCCGGCCCGCGGCAGGATCTGCTCGTGTTCGAGCTGGTGACGTCCGACCTCACGACCGGCGTGGTCGAAGATCATCGCCCGGGTGCTGGTGGTGCCCTGGTCGATGGCCGCTACGAATTCGGCCAATGGCCTTGTCCTTTCACTCGGTCGCTGACGGCGATCAAGCGCCGGTCGCGCGTCAGGTGTCGGTGATCACGGTAGGAGACGGACGCGCGTCACGCGATGCATTGGGCCAACCCGCGACCGTCGCGTCGGGGCACCGCCGTCAGCCCTCTCTGGCGCGCCGTTCCCGGTAGGCCGCGACGTGCTGCCGGTTACCGCAATTGCCGGTGTCGCAGAAGATGCGGGACCGGTTGCGCGACAGATCGATCAGCACCGCGGTGCAATCCGGGGCGGCGCAGGTTTTGAGCCGGCGCAATTCACCGGCCCGGATCAGATCGGCGAGCGACATCGCCATCTCGGCGCCCATCCGCTGGGCCAGCGGGTCCCGATCGGAGGCCAGGTGCAGATGCCATTCGGGCATCTCCGCGTGCCGGGTCAGCCAGGGCGCCGCCCGGGTGTCGCTGAGCAGGGCGTTGACCTGTCCGACCACTGCCTCCTCGTTGCCCGCCGCGGCCCAGAGCGCACCAAGGCGCTCCCGCAGGCGGTGCACCGCTACCAGTTCAGCGGTGTCGCGATCGCGCCGCCCGGTCCAGCCGAAGCCATCCAGATACTCGTCGAGGTCAGTCAGGTCGGCAAGCTGGTCGCCGTCGACCCGGTCGCTGTTGATCAGCACACAGGCCGCGCGCAGCGTGAGCTCGGTGTCATGACTGAAATTCATTTGACTCGTTACTCCTGGCCTACGTAGCGTCATGACCAATCCCCAGTTGACTCATTACACCATTGGAGGTGGCTGATGCCTGCGTCGAACGGACCACAGCCGGAAAGCCACTTCCGGACCGGCATGATGTTCGCGATCGCGTCGGCCGTCACGTTCGGCCTGTCCGGCGCACTGGGCAAGTCGCTGATCGAAGCCGGCTGGAGTCCCACCGCGGCTGTCGTCGCACGGCTCACGGGCGGTGCGCTGGTCATGGCGGTGGTCGCGACCATCCTGCGACGGGGCTGGCTGCGGGAGGCGCTCAGCCACGCACGGACCGTCATCGCCTACGGAGTCATCCCGATCGCCGGCGCCCAACTGTGCTACTTCAACGCCGTCACGTATCTGCCGGTCGGGGTGGCACTGCTGCTCGAGTACGCCGCGCCCCTGCTGGTCGTCGGCTGGCTGTGGACCACCAGCCGCCGCCGCCCCAGCAATCTCACGCTGGCCGGGGTGGCCTTCGCCATCGCCGGCATCACCCTGGTCCTCGGTCTGATCGGGCCCGGCGACGGCCCGGGCGGGCAGATCAGCCTGGCCGGCATCGGCTGGGGCGTGGGCTCCGCAGTGTGCGCCGCCTGCTATTTCGTCATGTCCGACAAAGCCAGTGCGGACGGCACCGGCCTGCATTCCGTGACCCTGGCTGCCGGCGGCCTGGTGGTCGGCGCCGGCACGGTCGGCCTGCTGGGTCTCAGCGGCGTCATGCCGCTGGTCTTCACCGCCCGGGACACCACGCTCGCGGGCACCGCGACATCATGGCTGGTACCCGTGATCGCGCTGGCTGTCATTCCGACCGCGATGGCGTACACCTTCGGCATCATGGGTATCGCCCGGCTGCAGCCTCGGTTCGCGTCACTGGTCGGCCTGTCCGAGGTGATGTTCGCTGTCCTGTCCGCCTGGGCGCTGCTGGGCGAGGCGATCACTTCCACTCAATTGCTGGGCGGTGCCGTGGTGCTGGCCGGTCTGGCGCTCGCTCGCCAAGGTGACCGCAGCGAGGCCACTTGGCACGACAATTGGCCGGACAGCCCCGAGGGTTTGCCAGCGGGGCAAACAATTGGCCGTACCTGATCACGGTATGTGAAGATGGGCCGCGTGAGCCTGCTCAGCACGTCGGTCCGTGTGGCCGCTATCGCCGCCACTGTTCTCTCCGGCACCGCGCTGCTGCCTGCTTCCCCGGCCAAGGCCGACGCGGCCTGCCCGAACATCGAGATCGTCTTCGCCCGCGGCACCAGCGAGGACCCGGGTATCGGCCGGGTCGGCTACGCATTGGTCGATGCCCTGCAACCGCTGGTCGGTGGTCGCACCGTCGGTAGCTACGGCGTCGACTACCCGGCAACATACGACTTCCTGATGGCTCAGGACGGCGCCGCCGACGCGCAGAACCACATCGCCACCATGGCTCAGCAGTGTCCCGGCACCAAGATCGTGCTCGGCGGCTACTCACAGGGCGCTGCGGTCGTCGACATGCTGGCCGGTGTCCCGCCGCTCGGCGACAAGGTCGGCGAGGTCGGCTCGGCACCGCCGCTGCCGGCCAACCTCGCCAGCCGAGTCGCAGCCGCCGCGGTCTTCGGCAATCCGTCGGCCAAGTTCAGCCATCCGCTGGATTCCATGGGCCTGTTCGCCAATCGATCGATCGACCAGTGCTCCCCCGGCGATCCGATCTGCTCGCATGGCCGTAATCCGTTCGCGCACACCCACTACGAAACGTCCGATTTCGTTCCGCAGGCCGCACAGTTCATCGCCGCGAACCTCTGAGACTTGGCTCACGGTCCATCGCCGGGCCGTCAATCCGGAACCGCAGTTACGATTTGGTGTGATCAACGCACTCCTGCGCCGCACCTTGTCCGGCGCCGCAGCCTCCGCCATCGTCGCCGGAATCACCGTCCTGACACCGCCCGCACTGGGTGTCGTCGGCGTAGCCGCTGCCGCCGGCTGCCCTGACATCGAGGTGACCTTCGCCCGCGGTACCACCGAGCCGCCCGGTCTGGGCCTGGTCGGCGGCGCATTCGTCAACCAGTTGCGCAAGAAGGTCGGTGGCCGTTCAGTTGAGGCCTACTCGGTCGTCTACCCGGCGTCCTACGACTTCCTGGCCGCCGCCGACGGCGCCAACGACGCCAGCGCCCACATCCAGTGGATGGCCGACAACTGCCCCAACACCCGGCAGGTGCTCGGCGGCTACTCCCAGGGCGCCGCGGTGATGGATGTCATTGGCGCCGTCCCGGTGCCCGGGGTCGGGTTCAACAACCCGTTGCCGCCGGACGCGGCCGGGCACATCGCCGCGATCGCGGTGTTCGGCAATCCGTCCGCCAAGCTGGGTCTGCCGTTGACATCCAGCCCGGTGTGGGGCGGCAAGGTCATCGACCTCTGCAACCCGGGTGATCCGATCTGCCAGACCGATGGTCAGAGCGTGCCCGCGCACAGCGCCTACGCGGGTGGGCCCACCAACGATGCGGCCAACTTCGTCGCCGGATTGTTGTAAGGCTGGCACCTTTTCTCGACGACACCGTCAATTCGTCGGGATACCATCGGATTCGTGATCGGCCGCCGAATGTTCGTCGTGCTGGTCACCACTCTGACTGTCGCGATGACACCAATGGCCGCGGCCTCCACGGCCCTTGGTGTCGCCCAGGCCGCCAGCTGCCCGCCGGCGGAAGTGGTGTTCGCACGTGGCCGCATGGAACCGCCCGGCCCCGGTCAGGTCGGTGCCGCCTTCGTCACCGCCCTGCGCAGCCTCCGCGGCCCGAATGTCGGCCTCTATCCGGTGAATTACCCCGCGGACACCCAGGTCGACGTGGGCGCCAACGACATGAGCCGGCACGTGCAGTGGATGAGCCGCAACTGTCCCGCCACCAAGCTCGTGCTGGGCGGCTACTCGTTGGGCGCGGCCGCCACCGATCTGGTTCTGGCGGTGCCTATTTCGGCGTTCACCTTCAACAGCCCGCTGCCGCCCGGTACCGACCAGCACATCGCCGCGGTGGCGCTGTTCGGTAACGGGGCGAACTGGGCCGCACCCATCGGCGCGCTGAGCCCGGCCTACCAGAACCGCACCATCGACCTCTGCCACACCGACGACCCGATCTGCAATCCGAGCAGCCCGTACAAATGGCGGTCCGAGTGGCAGGACCACCTGGCGCCGGGCTACATCCAGTCGGGCATGGTGGATCAGGCTGCGAAGTTCGTCGCGGCCCGGTTGTAGGTTGGTCCGCCGAACCCGACGAAATGGCCGGTTCTTCTCGCACTTTTCGGCCCAAACGTACGTTTGGGCGGAAGGGTTCAGAGGGTGCGCAGGTCCCGCGTGACGGCGATCCGCGCGGCGAGTTCATCGTCGGGCGGGTAGTCCACCGCCACGAACGTCAGACCGCGCGCCGGCGCGGCGGCGTACTCGCTGGACCGGCGGTCGGCCGCCAAGAGCCCCGCGATCCAACCCGGCTCACGACGGCCCTCCCCCACGGCCAGCAGCGCACCGACCAATGAGCGCACCATGTTCCAGCAGAAGGCATCTGCGGTCACGTACGCCGTCACCAGATCGCCCGTGCGTGCCCACTCCAGCCGCTGCAAATCGCGAATGGTCGTCGCACCCTCGCGGAACCGGCAGAACGCGGCAAAATCCTGCAGTCCCAACAACTCCTGCGACGCGGCTGTCATCGCCGCCACGTCCAGCGGCCGCGACCACGGCGTCACAAAGCGGGCCTGCTGGGGATCGATGCCCCAGGGCGCCAATGACAGTCGGTATTCGTAGTGCCGGCGCAGCGCCGAGAAGCGGGCGTCGAATCCCGCAGGGGCCCGGACGATCTCACGCACCCGCACATCTGCGGGCAGGAACCTGGCCAGCCGGCGCACCAACGGCAGGAACTCTGGGTCGCGGGGACGCGGTGTGCGGGGATAGGCGTAATCGAGTGCGTCACACGGCACGTCCACATGCGCCACCTGCCCGGCGGCGTGCACGCCGGTGTCGGTACGCCCCGCCGCCCGCAGCTGCACCGGCTGACGGAACACCGTCGACAGTGTCTCCTCGATGACACCGGCCACCGTGCGTTGCCCGGTCTGCGGCGCCCAACCCGCGAATTCGGTTCCGTCGTAAGCGATATCGAGCCGCAAACGAACATGCCCGCCACCTGATTCGGTGGCGGGCATGTTGTTCACAGCGTGATCAGGATTTGGCGTCATCCTCGGTCGCCTCAGCCTCGGGAGCTTCGGTCTCAGCCTCAGCGGCCTCAGCGGCTTCGGTGGTCTCCTCAACCGCGGCAGCGGCTTCCTCAGCCGGAGCCTCAGCCTCGACCGCAGCAGCAGCCTGAGCGGCCGCGGCGCGCCGGGCGCGGTCGGCCTCAGAGGTCACGGTCTTCTCCCGGACCAGCTCGATGACCGCCATGGGGGCGTTGTCGCCCTTGCGGTTCTCGACCTTGATGATGCGGGTGTAGCCACCGTCGCGGTCCGAGTAGAACGGCGCGATCTCGGCGAACAGGGTGTGCACCACGTCCTTGTCGCGGATCTTCTTCATCACCTCGCGCCGGTTGTGCAGCGCACCCTTCTTGGCGTGGGTGATGAGCTTCTCGGCGTACGGACGCAACGCCCGGGCCTTGGCATCAGTGGTCTTGATGCGGCCGTGCTCGAACAGCGAGGTGGCCAGGTTGGCCAGGATCGCCGCCTGGTGGGAGGACGAACCGCCGAGGCGAGCACCCTTTGTGGGCTTAGGCATTGCAACTATCTCCTAATTGGGGCCGGCCCCCGTATCAGGTAGGGCCGGGACGGAATTTCTTTACAGCTGTTCGGTTTCGGCGTAGTCCTGGTCGGCGTCCAGTTCGTAGCTGGCGTCGCTGTTCCAGGTGCCGGTGGCCACGTCGTAGCCGGCAACCTGAGACGGGTCGAACGTGGCCGGGCTGTCCTTGAGCGAAAGACCCAGCTGGTGCAGCTTGATCTTGACCTCGTCGATGGACTTCTGGCCGAAGTTGCGGATGTCCAGCAGGTCCGACTCGGTACGCGAGACCAGCTCGCCGACGGTGTGCACACCCTCGCGCTTGAGGCAGTTGTACGACCGCACGGTCAGCTCCAGGTCGTCGATCGGCAGCGCGAACGAGGCGATGTGGTCTGCCTCGGCCGGCGACGGGCCGATCTCGATGCCCTCGGCCTCGACGTTCAGTTCCCGGGCCAGACCGAACAGCTCGACCAGCGTCTTGCCGGCCGAAGCCAGGGCGTCACGCGGGGCGATCGAGTTCTTGGTCTCGACATCCAGGATCAGCTTGTCGAAGTCGGTGCGCTGCTCGACGCGGGTGGCCTCCACCTTGTAGGTGACCTTCAGCACCGGCGAGTAGATGGAATCGACCGGGATACGGCCGATCTCGGCACCCGAAGCCTTGTTCTGCACGGCCGGGACATAGCCGCGGCCGCGCTCGACGACGAGCTCGACCTCCAGCTTGCCCTTGTCGTTCAGGGTGGCGATGTGCATGTCCGGGTTGTGCACCGTCACACCGGCCGGGGGCACGATGTCACCGGCGGTGACCGCACCCGGGCCCTGCTTGCGCAGGTACATGGTGACCGGCTCGTCCTCCTCGGAGGACACGACCAGGCCCTTGAGGTTCAGGATGATGTCGGTGACGTCTTCCTTGACCCCGGGGACGGTGGTGAACTCGTGCAGCACACCATCGATGCGGATGCTGGTGACCGCTGCGCCCGGGATGGACGACAGCAGCGTGCGCCGCAGCGAGTTGCCCAACGTGTAACCGAAACCCGGCTCCAGCGGTTCGATGGTGAACCGGGACCGGTTGTCGGCCAGCACGTCCTCGGACAGTGTGGGTCGCTGAGAGATCAGCATGGTTTTCTATCTCCTTCTCGGCACCCGCTATTTGATGCCGTCTGGGGTCTTCGGGCCGAGCGGCCCGAAGACATTACTTCGAGTAGTACTCGACGATGAGCTGTTCGGTGAGCGGCACCACGATCTGCGCGCGCTCGGGCAGCTGGTGCACCAGCACCCGCTGACGCTCGCCGACGACCTGCAGCCACGACGGCACCGGACGGTCGCCTGCGACCTCACGGGCAATCTGGAACGGCAGGGTGTTGAGCGACTTCGACTTGATGTCGACGATGTCGTACTGCGACACCCGGTAGCTCGGGATGTTCACCTTGACACCGTTGACGGTGAAGTGGCCGTGGCTGACCAGCTGACGGGCCATCCGGCGGGTGCGCGCCAGGCCGGCGCGGTACACGACGTTGTCCAGACGGCTTTCCAGGATCTGCAGCAAGTTCTCGCCGGTCTTGCCAGCCTTGCGGTTGGCTTCCTCGTAGTACTTGCGGAACTGCTTCTCGCTGATGTTGCCGTAGTAGCCTTTCA
>JARLGS010000795.1 GCA_031292695.1 Mycobacterium sp.
CACCACGGGCACCCACTCGACGATGAGCGCAATGCCGTGCTGGCCGCGCTGGCGCCGCGGTTCGGCCTCGACGTGATTGCCACCACCGCAGCGCATTTCGCCGCACCGGAGCGCGGGAAACTGGCCATGGCGATGGGCGCCATCCGGGCCCGCAACTCGATGGACGAGGCCGAAGGCTGGCTGGCCCCGCTGGGCGGTTCCCACCTGCGGTCGGGGGCTGAGATGGCCCGGTTGTTCGCCCGTCATCCGGGTGCGGTGCCCGCTGCTGCCGAGCTGGGGGAGCAGTGTGCATTCGAATTGCGTTTGATAGCACCGCAATTGCCGCCGTTCGACGTGCCGAAAGGGCACACGGAGATCAGTTGGTTGCGGGAGTTGGTGGCGGACGGGGCGACCCGTCGCTACGGCCCGCCATCGGGACAGTCCAAGGCGTATGAGCAGATCGAACACGAGCTGAGAATCATTGAACAGCTCAACTTCCCGGGCTACTTCCTGGTGGTGCACAGCATCACCGAGTTCTGCCGGGACAACGACATCTTGTGCCAGGGCCGGGGTTCGGCGGCCAATTCCGCGGTCTGTTATGCCCTGGGCATCACCAATGTGGACCCGGTCGGATACGAGTTGCTGTTCGAGCGGTTCCTGTCCCCGGCGCGGGACGGCCCACCGGACATCGACATCGACATCGAATCGGACCTGCGTGAGCAGGTCATCCAATTCGTCTATCAGAAGTACGGCCGGGACTACGCCGCGCAGGTGGCCAATGTAATCACCTACCGTGGCCGCAGTGCGGTCCGGGATATGGCTCGGGCCCTTGGGTTTTCGCAGGGTCAACAGGATGCGTGGAGCAAGCAGATCAGCCGGTGGAACGGGATGTCGCCGGACGACCCGGATCTTCGAGACATCCCTGAACAGGTGGTCGACCTGGCGCTGCAGATCCGCAATCTGCCGCGACACATGGGGATTCACTCCGGCGGCATGGTGATCTGTGACCGGCCCATTGCCGACGTCTGCCCGGTGGAGTGGGCGCGGATGGAGAATCGTAGCGTGCTGCAGTGGGACAAAGATGACTGTGCGGCAATCGGTTTGGTCAAGTTCGACCTGCTCGGGCTGGGCATGCTTTCGGCCCTGCATTACATGATCGATCTGGCCGAAGAGCACCTGGGCATCGAGGTGGATCTGGCCAAGTTGGACCTGTCCGAGCCTGCGGTGTACGAGATGTTGCAACGGGCCGACTCCGTGGGGGTGTTCCAGGTCGAGTCGCGAGCACAGATGGCCACCCTGCCCCGGCTGAAACCCGCGAAGTTCTACGACCTGGTGGTCGAAGTGGCTCTGATCCGGCCTGGCCCGATCCAGGGTGGCTCGGTACATCCGTACATCCGGCGGCACAACAAGTTGGAGGAGGCGAAGTGCGACCACCCGTCGATGGAGCCGGCTTTGAACAGGACGCTGGGGGTGCCGCTGTTCCAGGAACAGCTCATGCAATTGGCCGTCGACTGTGCGGGTTTCACGCCGGCCGAGGCCGACCAGCTGCGCCGGGCCATGGGCTCCAAACGATCGACCGAACGGATGCAGCGGCTGCGCGGACGGTTCTACGACGGTATGCGCGAACTGCACGGCATCACCGGGCCGATGGCCGACCGGATCTACGAAAAGCTCGAGGCTTTCGCCAATTTCGGCTTTCCGGAGAGTCACGCTCTGAGCTTCGCGTCGCTGGTGTTCTCCTCCTCATGGTTCAAGCTGCACCACCCCGCGGTGTTCTGCGCGGCATTGTTGCGGGCTCAGCCGATGGGCTTCTACTCGCCGCAGTCGTTGGTGGCCGACGCTCGCCGGCACGGGGTACTGGTCCACGGGCCGGATGTGAACGCCAGCCTGGCGTATGCGACTTGCGAGAACCGTGGGACCGAGGTGCGGTTGGGCTTGGGGACGGTCCGGCATATCGGTGACGAACTGGCGCAACGCATCGTTGATGAGCGAAAAGCCAACGGGCCGTTCGGTACCTTGCTCGATCTGACCGGGCGGGTGCAGTTGTCGGTGCCGCAGGCCGAGGCGCTGGCCACCGCGGGAGCGTTGGGGTGTTTCGGGATCACCAGGCGGGAGGGGCTGTGGGCGGCCGGCGCGGCGGCGGCGGAGCGCCCGGACCGGCTGCCCGGCGTCGGGTCGGCCGGCGGTATTCCGGCACTGCCCGGAATGACCGAGTTGGAACTGGCGGCCGCCGATGTGTGGGCTACCGGGATCTCCCCGGACAGCTATCCGACCCAGTTCCTGCGCGAGGACCTCGACGCGCTGGACGTGGTGCCCGCCGACCGGTTGTTGGCGGTGCCCGACGGCACCCGCATTGTGGTGGCCGGTGCGGTGACCCACCGGCAG
>JARLGS010000796.1 GCA_031292695.1 Mycobacterium sp.
CCAAACCCGTCCGCGTTCGGCTCCACGGTCACCTTCACCGCGATCGTCGCGCCGGCCACCACAGGAACGCCAACCGGCAACGTGGTGTTCACGGTCGACGGCACGCCACAAGCACCCGTCGCACTCACCGACGTCGCGGGCCAGCAGGAGGCGACCTTCGTGACTTCCGCACTTGCCGCCGGGAGTCATGCCGTCACAGCGGCCTACAGCGGTGACGGCAGCTTCACGGCGAGTGTGTCCGACCCGGCCACGGAGGTGGTGACCCAGGCGACATCGACGACCACCGTGACGTCGTCGGCGAACCCAGGTCCGGTGGGCTCCAGCATCACGTTCACCGCGATCGTGGCGCCAGCGACCACGGGAACGCCGACCGGCAACGTGGTGTTCACGGTCGATGGCACGCCCCAAGCACCCGTGGCTCTGACGGACGTGGGTGGTCAGGAGGAAGCGACCTTCACCACGTCGTCGCTTGCCCTGGGCGACCACAGCGTCACGGCCGCCTACGGCGGCGACAGCAACTTCAGCAGCAGTGCGTCGACCACGCTCACGCAGGTCACGTTGACGAACACCCAGGCCGGAGCGCCCACGCTGGCGCCACCGAGCCAGACGGGCCAGGGGAGCGCACAGGGCTACACGAGCGACAACGGATCGGCCGCGTCTCCGCTGGTCTTCGACATTCCCAGCCCGGTCGACGCGCTCTTCTACCGGCTGTACGACGTGACGAACCCGTCGAGCCCCGTGCTGCTGGCCGGCCCGGTGCAGCTCACGAACGGCGAGATCACGGTCAATAATCACACGTTGGCCGAAGGGACTTACCAGGTCGCGTACACCACCGCGGGCAGCGCGATCGGGGCGGAGAGCGCAGCGTCGCAGTCGAGCCCGCTCATCGTGCAGACCAGCCTGACGGCCAGCGTGAACCCCGCGGGCGATTACGTGACGGTCCTGCCGAACAATCAGGTCATTGTCACCTTCAACCACTGGCTCGTCGGGCTGACCGCCGACCAGTCCGACGGTAGCGGGTTCGCCAGCGCTCCGTTCGCGGCGATGCTGACTCCCAGCGGGCCGGACGGCAAAACGACCCAGGCCTTGACGGGCAGCCTGTGGAGCGCTCCGTCGGGCGTCGATAGCGGCGATCTGCCCGTCCCCGCTACACTCGTGTACCACCAGAATGTTGACGGGACCTCGACGATCACGCTCACGGCCGACCAGCCGCTGAGCGCCGATGTCTACCTGATCACGGTCTCGGCCGCCCTGGCCGACCTGGCGGGGAACACGTTGACCAGCCAGGGCGGCGCGCTCGGGACGTTCTACAGCTCGTTCACGCTTGCCCCGACCCCGGCCAACGCGACGCCGCTGGCGGTCACCTCCGTCACGGCCAACAACGGCGCGGTCGTCATCAATAACAACCTGATCCCGCGGCCCGACACGATCGCCGTGGGCTTCAACAAGCCGCTCGACCTCTGGACGGCCAACGCAAGCACGGTCCAGCTCTGGCAG
>JARLGS010000094.1 GCA_031292695.1 Mycobacterium sp.
GCGCGCCTGCTCGTCGCGTTCGATGAATTCAGGCAGCACCTCTTTGCCCATGAGCTCAATGGATTCCATCGTGGCCTCGTGCGCGCGCGGAGTCAGCAGCACGATCAATTCATCCACACCGCTCTCCTCATAGCCGCGCAGGAACTCGCGCACTGTCGCAGGGCTCCCGATGGGACCGCGCCCTGGGCCGTAGACGATGCTCGGATCCTTCTCGATTTCGGCAAGGTGCCGCTGCCACACACCGGTCCGTCCTGGTGTGTGCATGCCGGTCATGTAGTAGTGCATGATCCCGAAAGCAAAGAAGCCGCCGCCCTTCCCCAGCCTTTGGACGGCCTGCTCGTCGGTCGGGGCGACCATCATCGACAAGTCGCCGCCGATGGCCAGGATGTTCGGGTTCATCTGTGGCGTGACCGGAGAGCCGTTCTCCTCGAACTCCTTGTAGTAGCCGTTGACCCGCTCGGCCAGCGGGCCGGGACCGGTGTAGGCGAAGCTCAGTGCGCCGAGGCCCCGCTGTGCCGCCATCGCCACCGAGGCGGGTCGGGTGCAGGCGACCCACACCGGCGGATGCGGCTTCTGCAACGGCTTCGGAACGACGTTCCGGGGCGGCATCTCGATGTGCCGGCCCTTGAATCCGCTGAACGGTTCCTCGATCATGCAGCGGATCGAAACATCCAGCGCCTCTTCCCACATGGTGCGTTTGTCTGCGGGATCGATGCCGAATCCACCGAGCTCGCCCACCGAGGACGACTCACCGGTGCCGAACTCCACGCGGCCCCCAGAGATGAGGTCCAGGGTGGCCACCCGCTCAGCGACACGGGCCGGGTGGTTGACTGCCGGAGGCAGGTGCATGATGCCGAACCCGAGTCGAATGTCCTTGGTGCGTTGGCTGGCCGCCGCCAGGAAGATCTCCGGAGCGGTGGAGTGGCAGTACTCCTCCAAGAAGTGGTGCTCGGTCAGCCATACCGTCGAGAAACCCGCCTTGTCGGCGGCCTCCACCTCGTCGAGGCCGTCCTGGAACAACTGACGCTCGTCGTCGGCGCTCCATGGACGCGGCAACGGGAATTCGTAAAACAGGGAAATCTTCACTTACTTCCTCCTTGGAAGACAGTTGGATCTGCGGAATTGGGTGTTGGGGTGTCGTTGTCGTGCGTGCTGGCAATGTGTTTGGCGGCCACATAGCCGAACGTCATGGCCGGGCCGATGGTCGCGCCGGCCCCCGCGTAGCTCCGGCCCATCACCGCGGCCGCCGTATTCCCGACGGCATACAGCCCGGACACGACGGTGTCGTCGCTACGCAGCACCCGGGCATGCTCATCGGTACGCAGTCCGCCTGAGGTGCCGAGGTCGCCGAGGATGATCTGGAATGCGTAGTACGGCGGCTTCCCGATCGGATGCAGATTCGGGTTCGGCAACGTCGGGTCGCCGTAGTAGTTGTCATAGGCACTGTCCCCGCGATTGAAGTCGTCGTCGTGTCCGGTGACTGCCAGCGTGTTGAAACGCTCTGCCGTTTCCCGCAATTGGTCACCGGGGACGCCGATCTGAGCCGCGAGCTCCGCCCAACTGCGGGCTTCCTTGACGATGCCGGAGTCCAGCCACGCCTTGGGTACCTTCCGCCCGGTCGGAACCGGCGCGAACGGAATCTTCGGAATGGGCAGATGGCCCCCGACCACATAGCGATGGAAGGACCGGACGTCGGTGATGAGCCAGCACGGGATGTGGGTGGCACCTTGCTGTTGCCCGTCGATCATCGCGTGGGCGAAATCCATATACGGCGCCGCCTCGTTGATGAAGCGTTTGCCGTCACCGTTGACGACGAACTGGGCCGGCATCATTCGTTCATTGAGCATGAACTGCAGGCGACCGTCCGGCCAGCACATGGCGGGGAACCACCAGGCCTCGTCCAGCAGGTCGGTCGAACCGCCGACCTTCTCCCCTGCCCTGATGCCGTCACCCGTGGACGCGGGATTGCCCAAGCTCCAATCCTTTTCGAGCAGGGACAAGTGCTCGCGCCGGCGGGCCATATCGTGATCGAAGCCTCCGGTCGCCAGGATCACCCCCCGGGGTGCGCCGATTCGCCACAGGCGCCCGTCGCGTTCGACGACCGCGCCGGTGACGGTGCCGTCGACGTCGGTGATGAGTTCGGTCAGCGGCGCATTCAGCCACAGCGGAATGCCCTGCTCCTTGACCGCGAGGCGCATCCGCGCCGCCAGCGACTGGCCGATGGCGGCCATCCGGTCGCCGAACACTCGCGCCCGGACCATCCGCCAGATCAGCTTCAGCAGCACAGCCTTGCCTCGCCAGTTCTGGCGTACCTGGTAGAAGAGCCGAAGGTCCTTGGGCGCGAACCAGATTCCCCTGGGTGCCAGGGCCAGTGGCTGCAACAGGTTCGCTTCCTCGTCGCCGAGGACACGCAGATCGATCTCCGGCACGTTGATGGTGCTGCCGAGTTCGGAGCCGCCCGGAAGTTCCGGGTAGTAGTCGGCGTAGCCCGGTTTCCAGACGAACTCGAACCACGGGCTGAGCCGCTCCAGGAATTCCATCATCTCTGGCGCCGCGTCGACGTATTGCCGCAACCGGGCATCGCTGACCAGGCCGCCGGTGATCCGGCGCAGATAGTCGAAAACGCTTTCGGGGTCGGGCGCATAACCGGCTCGACGCTGCGACGGCGCACCGGGAACCCAGATGCCCCCTCCCGACAGCGCGGTGGATCCGCCGAACTGCGGCGACTTCTCGACGATCAGCGTGTCGAGACCGGATGCGTCGGCGGTCAGTGCGGCCGTCATGCCACCGCCGCCAGAACCGACGACGAGCACGTCGACGACAAGGTCGAAGGTGTCAGCCATGCGTCACCGCCGTTCTGATTGCGAAGCCCGCGATCAAGTCCGGCGCCGCCCGGTAGAACCGTTGCTCGGTCCGGTACGGTCCCTGACTCGCCAGCGCCGCGAAAGCTGCTATCCAGGTGCGGATTTCGTGCGCTGAGTTGCCTGCCTCCTGAGCGATCCAGTCCGCCGACCAGTGGTCGGTCTCGGCGATCCGGTTGTCGTCGAGCAGGCGCAGGAAAGCGTGATCCCAGTCCGGGTTCAGCGGTCGCAACGAGCTGTCCCCGGCGGCGAAAGCCCGGGCTGCATCGGTCACGGCAACCTGCCGGGCCTGACGCTGCTCGATGGTCATCGGCTGACCGTGCACGATGCGTGCCAACGCCGCCGGCGGCGCGGTCGCCAGCGTCGGGACCGGAGGATCGTGCGAAAGCCCGCCGGAGCCCACGACCAGAACCCGGCGGCCCAGGGTGGCCAAGAACGAACCAACTGCCGAGCCGAGTGCCCGCACGCGGCGCACGGGGCCGAGCGGAGTTGCGACGGAGTTGACGAATATCGGGATCACCGGGCGCGATGTCGCATCGCCGAACAGCTCCTGCAGCGGCTGCACGGTCCCGTGGTCGACCTGCATGCTCGCTGAGATCGCCACGTCCACATCCGATTGCAGGACGGCGCGCACGCAGTCCATGGCGATATCGGCGGGCACGTTCAGCGGACCGGCCTGGGTCCCATAGTCGCCGACGCCTTCGGCGGCGGTGCCGATGCAGAACGACGGCATCGCCTTGTAGAAGAAGCCGTTGTAGTGATCGGGCGCAAAGATGACCACCAGTTCGGGGTCGTAGTCGGTGACGAACGCCCGCGCCTTCGCGAGCGCCGACTCGATGTCGTCAACCAGTTCGGCCGGCGGTCCCTCAAGATTCAGCAGCGGGCTGTGAGACATGCAGCAGAGGGCGAGTGACACCGTCACCTCCTCTCCGCGTGAGGCGCAGGACGTCGAACAGCGCGGCACTGGTTTCCGGTGCCCGCTGCGCAACGCACGCGCCCGCGATGCAGCGGTCGGGGCGGAGAAACAGCACGGAGTCGGTGTGCGCATCGAACCAGGCTTTTAGAGCACCGGTGCGGTCCCCGACCACCACAACGTCCGGATCATCATGGCCGGTCCAGTGCAGCTGAGTCATCGGCCGAACTGCAATGAACCGGGCCCCCAACACTTTCCATCGATTGAATGGCTTGTCGCCGAGCAACGCGCGCAGATTGTTGCTCCAGCACAGCACTGCGAATCCAGGGCCGATGACGTCGTCGAGAAGCACATCGGCTGCGTCGCGGGTGTCGACGCGCGGCTGAATGAACAGGGTGCCCGTCGGCGAATCCGGTGCCGCCGGTTTGTCGTGATGGACGGCGCCCTGCTCGTAGCGCGGCATCGGTTTGAATCGCATCTCCAGCACGTATCGCTTGAGCGATGGCACATAGTTCGCCGCGTGCAGCACTCGATCCCGCAGTCCCGCCACGCCGCGGCTCGTCGGTGAGATCACCCGGCCGACCATCGTGGACAGGTCGATCATCGCCCGGGCGTGCTTGCGGCGCTCCTGGTCGTAGGTGTCGAGCAGCGAGTCGTCGGCAGTCCCGGTGACCACAGCGGCCAGCTTCCAGCCGAGGTTTGCCGCGTCGCGGATACCGCTGTTGTAGCCCTGGCCCTGCCACACCGGCATGAGGTGGGCAGCGTCTCCGGCCAGCATCAGGCGGCCTTTCCGGAACGCTCCAGCGATCCGTGAGTGGTGGGTGTAGACCCGGTGCCGGATCACTTCGACACGATCGGGATGCGGCACCCGCTGGGCCAGCATCCGGCGGACGAAACCCGGGTCGTTGGCCTGTTCGTCCGTCTCGTCGGCGTGAATCAGATATTCGAAACGGCGGATGCCGTGCGCGATGGAGATCGAGACATAGGGGCGCTCCGGATCGGCGCCGACTTCGCTGTTGGGGTGGCCCAGTGGGTCATTGGCAACATCCACCACCAACCACCGGGTGGCAGAGGTGGTTCCGTCGAAAGTCACCCCCATCAATTGCCGGGTTGCGCTGCGCCCGCCGTCACAGCCCACCAGATAGCGCGCCCGCACGGTGGCGCCGTCGGCAAGCCCGACGCGCACCCCGGCCGCGGTCTCGGCACAAGACTCCATACGCCGGCCCCAGCGCACCTCAACATGGTCGAATCGATCCAGCCCCGTGAGCAATTCGGCGTCGACCATCGGCTGGACGAAGCCGTTTCGTCTGGGCCAGCCGAACATGGCGTCCGGGGGCGCCATTTCGGCGAGCAGTCTGCGCTTGCCATCGAAGAACCGCAGAATCTGGTTGGGCACGGTGTGCGGAAGTACCGCCGCCACCAAACCGATGGACTGGAAGGTGCGCAGCGACTCGTCATCGAGGCCCACACCGCGGGGGTAGTCGATGAGGCTGTCCCGCTCTTCCACGACGAGTGTCCGCACCCCTTGCAGGCCAAGGATGTTCGCCAGCGTCAGGCCCGACGGGCCGGCTCCGACGATGACGACATCGAAGTCGGCATCGCGGTCAGCATCGGGGATGGCGTGCACGCTAGCGCCCGAGCAGGAAGTCGAGATGCAGGCGGTCGAAGGTCGCGGCGTCCTCGTACTGCGGCCAGTGGCCGCAACCGGGCATCACCTCAAAGCGGGCGCCGGGAATCATCGATGCCATGCGCCGGCCCTCGTCAACGTCGGCAGTCGGATCATCGCTGGTCCAGACCACCAGCGTCGGCGCGGTGATCTTGCCGTACTCGGCCGGCCCGAGCAGATTGCGGGCGCGAATATCCGGATCCTGAAGCGCCATGATGTCTTTCATTGCGCCGACGAATCCCGGTTGCCGGTAGACGCGCTGACGGCTGGCGACAATATCGTCGTATCCCTTGGACTTGTCGGCCATGAGCCACTTGACGCGAGCCTGCACCGTCTCCCAGTCCGGGTTCTCGGCGGCTGCCATCGACAACGTGATGATCCGCTGCATCACCGCGGGGTCGGCTTGCGACCCGCCAGCGGTGTTGAGCACCAGCTTGGTCACCCGGTCTGGATGGTCGATGGCGGCCCGGGCCGCCACCCAGCCGCCGAGCGACTCGCCGCTGATGAATGCGCTGTCGGCCCCGACCGTTTCGAGTACCGCCATCAAATGCTCGACGTAGTGGGTGATTTCGAGTGGATGTCCAGGCTTGTCGGTGTAACCGTGGCCGAGCATGTCGATCGACCACGTCGAGAAGTGCTCGGCGTGGGCCGCGAGATTTCGCACATACGCTTCCGCGTGTCCCCCGGAGCCGTGTAGGAAAACCAGCACCGGGTCGCCCGGATCGCCCGCGTGCAGGTATCTGGTCCGTACCCCGCCGGCGTTCAGATAGCCCTGCGAGAACGCGACGCCCTGAAGATCGCTCCAGACGCTCTCGTATTCAGTCACGAGAATCGTATTCTCCTATTTGGTAAGCGTTACGCTCATTTATCGCACATCGTCGTGCACTATAGTCAGAGCATCACTCTCGGAACGACGTATGTCAAGGAGGCCCGCATGGCGGTCCAGGAGTCCGGCACGTCAGCCACCGCACCCGGCTCGCAGACACTCGCACGCGGTCTCGCGGCACTGCAGCTGGTCGCGACAGCTCGTACCGGCATGACGGTGCAGGATGTGGCCAAAGAGATTGGCGTGCACCGCACCATCGCCTCGCGCCTGCTCGCGACACTGGCCCAATACCGGTACGTGGCCAAGGGGGACGACGGCCGCTACCGGTCCGCCTCGGGGCTGGCCCTACTGGGCGCATCGTTCGACCACAACGTGCGCGGGCTGAGCGTGCCGACGCTGCGTGCGCTCGCCGACGAGTTGGGCAGCACCGTGTCATTGCTCGTCGCGGAAGGCGATCGCCAGGTGGCGATCGCCGTCATCGTGCCTACGAAGGTGCACTATCAGTTGGCGTTTCACGAAGGCAGCCACTACCCGTTGGACCGCGGCGCGGCGGGGATCGCTCTGCTGGCCGGACTGCCGCCGCGACCCGACGAACGTGACCTCGTCGCTACCGCACGCCGGCAGGGCTGGGTCATCACCCACGGTGAGATCGAGCCGAATACCTACGGATTGGCCGTGCCGGTACGCCGACGCGCGCCCTCGCCACCCACCTGCATCAACCTCATCTCGCACCGTAAGGACGTCGTGTTGGCCGGCCGCGACGCAGTCATCAAGGCGGCCAACGAGTTAGCGGCAATCCTCGCCTGAGGAAAGGGAAGGAAGACCGATGCACGGTTGGGATCATGAGGTCGATGTCGTGGTGCTGGGCAGCGGCGGCGCGGGTTTGACCGCCGCGCTGACAGCAGCCGTCAACGACGCTTCTGTCGCGGTTTATGAGAAGTCGCCGACGGTGGGCGGCACCACTGCGGTGTCCGGGGGCATCCTGTGGATCCCCGCACACGACCGGTTGTCCGGTGAAGACCTGTCGACCGACGACGCGATGAATTACCTACGCGCGCAATCCCTCGGCTACCTGGACGACGCACTGGTGGAGACCTTCGTCCGTACCGGGCCGGAGATGCTGGACTTTGTCGAGGCACACAGCGGTCTGAGATTCGTCGTGGCCGAAGGGTTCCCCGACTACAAACCGGAACTGCCCGGCGGCAAGCCCGCCGGCGGCCGATCGCTGAACGCCGCGCCGTTCGAGATTTCACAGCTCGGCGAATGGCGCGAGCGAATCACGTCGTTCCCGGCGGACTTCAGCAATGTCGGCATCGACGCAGAGACCCGGGCGCGTATCCACGCTGCACTCGACGACGGCTCCGGCGACTGCTGCGTGGCCGGCACCGCTCTGATCGCGGGGCTGCTCAAAGCCCTGCTCGACCGCGGTGTGACGCCCGTGACAGAGGCCCGCGCCGTCGAGCTGATCGCCGACCCACTCGGTATCATCGGTGTGCGAATCTCCCAGCACGACAGCGAGTTCCGAGTACACGCTCATCGCGGCGTCGTGTTGGCGACCGGCGGATTCGAGTGGGAACCCAAACTGGTGGAGGCATACCTGCGCGGGCCCATGCGCGGGGCGGTCTCGCCGCCGTACAACACCGGTGACGGCTTACGCATGGCAATGGCACATGGCGCCGACCTGGCCAACATGGGCGAGGCCTGGTGGGTACCGATCGTGCAGCTGCCGGGTGACACCTTCGACGGTCATCCGCGCAGTCGCAGTGTGCGTCTCGAACGCACCCGGCCGCGCAGCATCATCGTGAACCGGGCCGGCAACCGGTTCCTCAACGAGGCCGGCGAATACAACTCGATGGCGGGCCCGTTCCATTTCCTCGACCCGAAACTTGGTTACGCCAACGATCCGGCGTGGATCGTGTTCGACTCCCAGCATCTCAAGCAATACGGATTTCTTGGCGTCGAACCCGACGGTGCTGCACCGGAATGGTTCTCACCGTCCGCAGATCTGACCGAGCTGTCCACGAAGACCGGCATCGACGCCGAGGGCCTTGCCCACACCCTCGCGACCTGGAATTCCAACGTCGCAGTCGAGCAGGATCCCGATTTCGGCCGGGGGGCAAGTGCGTATGACGGGTACTGGGGTGACCCCTGCGGCGCCACACCGGCGCTCAAGACACTCGGCCCGATCAACACACCGCCCTACTTCGCGGTGCCCGTGTCCATCGGCGCAATGGGAACCAAGGGCGGACCGCGCACCGACCAGGACGGCCGGGTGCTACACGTGAACGGATCGGCGATTCCGGGACTGTATGCCGCCGGCAACGCGATGGCCGGCGCGACCGGCAAAGCATATGGTGGAGCGGGCGGGACCCTGGGCCCCGCAATGGTTTTCGGCTACCGCGCTGGGCTGGCTGCGGCCGCGGAACGTCACCACAAGTAGATCGCGAGGATCGCACCGAACAGCACCACCTGCCAGCCGTCGGTGGCCAGCTTCAGCCACCTCGGCGCGCAGCGCACTTCCATGAAGTGCCGGATGATCAAACGGGTCTTGACGGCCGCGAGCATCAGCACAGCAATGGTGACTGTCGTGCTCGCCGACGCGGCCCCGTGCCGGTGTGCGGGCGCCAGGAACCAGGACACCACCGTCATGGCGGACAGCACGGCCCAGACCACGGTGGTGGACTTGCTCTGCGTCATGCTCACCGCATCACATACAGCAGCGCAAAGATGACCACCCACAACAGGTCGACCATGTGCCAGTAGGTGGCTCCCGTCTCGACCATGCCGACCCGGCGCCGCGCCGGGTCGCGCAGCTCAACTGCAACGATGGCGAGAAACACCAGCCCGAGGGCGACGTGGAAAAGGTGCACACCGGTGAGCATGTAGTAGAACAGGTAGAAGTCGTTGCTCGGAAACGTATGTCCCTGAGCGACTTTCGTAGACCATTCGTAAGCCTTGAGCGCCATGAAGACGGCGCCGCACAGGCCACCGCCAACGGTGAACCTCAGCGCCCGCGCGTGGTAACCGCCACGCGTCAGCTGGACAGCACGCGCCACAAACCATGAACTCGCCAGCAGCACAAGCGTATTCAGCACTCCGATGTTCAGGCTCAAGTGTCGCTGGGACGCCAGGAACAGGTCTCGTTCCTGGTGGCGGTAGACCATGAAGATGACGAAGTAACAGCCGAAGATCACGAAGTCGCCGAGGACGAAGACCCACATGTCCCTACTGGCGGGCAGCCGGGGCGCGGACACGGTGGCCATCAATCAGTCCTGGATCTGCTCATCGGGCGACTGCTTCTTGATCGCCACGTAGAGCAGGCGAATGATGCAGAATTCCCACACCACGAACACCACCGTTCCGAGATAGAAACTGATCGACCCGTTCCAGGCCAACGGGCCCGACCGGAAGATGAATACCGGACTGGCCAACAGCTCGGTGACGATCATCCAGATCGACATGTAAGCCAGCCACGGCGGCAGGATGCCGTTCTTGTCCAGAAATATCGCCAGCGCAAGCACCAGGTTCTGTGTGCAGAAGCACCCGAGCGAGCCGACGAATGACAGCAGGCACCAGTCGTACAGCATCACCATGATCTGCGGGTCGCGATCGGGCCGCAACGCCGCCGCCACGAAGGCGAACGCCGGGATCAGACAGCCCGGCAATCCCCCGACCACCAGGGCGGCGATATAGGCATAGGCGAAGACCGGACTGACCGACATTCGCTTCATCTGTTGCGCGATCAGGCCGTTGGCCACGCTGGCGAATCCGATGAAGAACATCAGTAGGGCGAAACCGATGCGGATGCTCAGCGAGTGGTCGGCGAAGAACGCAACGATCTGCCGGTCGGTGAGGTCGGGGCGCGGCGGCGGCATCACCCGGGTCAGCACGACGAAGATCAATCCGAAGATGTTGTAGAAGATCGGTATCGTCCACCAAGCGATCCACTGGTCGATCTTGGGTTTCCGCGTCCAAGCCGGCGCTACCGTCATTGCTCTCTCGCCTGCGCCGCGATCGCCGACCGCACGACGACGAACATCACCGCGATGTAGGCAGCGAAGGCGCCCAACCTCAGCCAGAACGAGACGACGCCGTTCCAGGCCAGCGGCCCGTCTTTGAAGATCACCGCGCACGCGGCGGGGGTCATCGCCGCCGCGGTGAGAATGTTGAAGGGCGCGACCCAGCGCGGAAAGATCGGTTGCGGCCGAGTATCGAGGTAAACCGCCAGGGCCAGACAGAGATTCATCACGACGACCGCGCCCACCGGCGCTATGAAGACGAGCCACGCCATGTCGTTGAGCAAAAGGACCAGCTGCGGATCCCGTTCGGGCCGGTAGGCCGCGATGAGCCAGAACATGTCGGCGATCGCGAACAAGGTCGCGCCGGTGGCAGCGGCACCGAGATAGCTGTAGGCCAATACGTGACTGGGCAACGACATTCGCTTCATCTGTACCGCAACCGTCATGAAGAACGGGATCAGCATGATCGCGCAGAGGTTGAACGTGATCATGGAGAACCGGATGGACGCGGAGTGCTGTGCGTAGAACGCGGCCACCTGCCCGGCCGTCATGCTCGGCGACATGGGTGGAAAGAAGCCGGGAAACGCCGCGAAAGCCACCAGCATCGCCGAGCCGAAAACAGGTACGAGCCAGAGGCTTATCCATTGCGGCCGAAGGTCCACCGTTACGCTCCCTTCCCCCTCCGGCCTAGTTTCCGATCGGCTACTTCGACGGTAGCCGATCGGCAACTAGGCGGTCAATCCTCCGATATCCTTTGCCTGTGGCAAGGTTCAGCGAAATCACTCGGAGTCCGGCGCAGACCCGGGTGCTCGACGCGGCGCTGCACCTCATCGCCGAGCACGGCGTCAGCGGCACCTCGCTGCAGATGATCGCCGACGCGATGGGCGTGACGAAGGCCGCCGTATACCGGCAGTTCAAGACGAAGGAAGAAATCGTCGTCGCCATCACCGAGCGCGAACTCGGCAGGCTCGAGGGTGCGCTGGAAGCCGCGGAGGCGGCCGGTCAGGCCACACGGGCGCGAGAAGTGCTGTTGGACGGGGTCATCGACTTGGCCATCGAACGGCGGGGCACGGTCAACGTGTTGCAGTTCGATCCCGTCATCATCCGGCTGCAGGCCGAGCACGAACCCTTCCAGAGGTTCGTCGAGCGGCTCTACTCAGCCCTACTGGGCACCGAAGACGGTGTCGCAGTTCGTTTGCACGCGGCGCTGTTGTCAAGTGCGATCAGTGTGGCCGTGATGCATCCCTTGGTGGCCGACGTCGACGACGACACGCTGCGGGCGCAATTGCGAGAGATGACGGGCCGCGTTCTCGGCATGCCTGTTGCGGATGCGGAGAAAACCACGACCAGTCGCGCAGCGGCAGAGTAGCGGTCGCCGGCCCACCGCCTCCGCCAGTCGGACAACAACACGTGCCGTGTCAGAGCCGAGACGAAGGCGCGAACCCGGCGTCGGTTTCCCGCAACGGACGGATCATGGCCTCTTGCCCGAAGGAGGCGATGAGCTGCCCTTCCTCGGTGTGGACCTGGCCACGCACGTAGGACATTCCGGCGCCGACCTGGGTGCTGTCGTGCGAGTACAACAGCCAGCCGCCCCACCCGACCGGCTCGTGGAAGTGCACGCTCACCGACATCGGCGCGGTCGAGACGGTGTGATGGGCTTGGCTGGTGCCGATACCGGCGTGGGCACGCATGGTCGCCGAAATCGACAGGTGCCCGGTGAAATGCGCGATCAGCGCCTTGGCGAGGTCGTCGCGGGTTGGAATGGGGTCGTACCGCAGCCAGGCGTGCAACTCCGGTGGGCCGACCTCATCCGGGCTGTTGACGTCGACAACGTCGACCAGACGCAGTTCACGGCCGACCATCGGCATATGGCATGGGATCGCTGCCGCCGGCGGCGTGACATCGGGGCGTGGCGCGTGGTGGCGGATGACGTCAGCGGACGGCGTGTCGGCCAGGACGGTCACGGTCGCGCAGCGCCGCCCCTCCTGCTCCACCGCCACGACCGCGGTCGCGAAGCTGCGGCCGTCGTTGACCACGTCGACCACAAAGTGCACCTCGGGCTCCACTTGCACAGCGCGGCAGAACACCACATGCGCCGACCGAATCACCTTGGTGGGCAATTGCTTTGCGACCGCGACGATCGACTGCGCCAGCAACTGAGTGCCATCGACGACGCGGCGTTCACCACCGTCACTGAAGCCGCTGAAGCGGCCCTCACCGATGGGCTTGACGTCGAACACGTCAAGCATGCCGGTGACCGACGAGACCGGTGCCATGGCTGCCTCCATGTCGATGCGGTAATCGGGGCGCTCAACGAAACTCACGGGGCGTTCACCACCGTCTTCGCGAATTCCTTCAGCGTTCCCGGCTGGGCCAGGTCGGAGAACCAGACGTAGAACCGCTCGGCGCCAAGGTCGGACAAGCCGGCGAAGTATGCGACCAGGTCGTCGGCGGTACCACACACCAGGCCGTCGCCGAGGTGGCCGAATCGTCGCTGGGCGAGGCCAGCGACCGCGGACCGATCCGCGTGATTGCCGACGAATCCGACCATCTGCTGAACTGAAATCCGCGCGGAGCCAACCGATTCTCGCAATTCAGCCAGCCGGTCGACCTCAGTGCACGGCAGATTCCACCAGTCGCCATATTCGCGGACCAGTCCGAGCGTCTTGGGGCCGACGCCACCGAGCACCACGGGGATCGGGTGTTCCGGGCGCGGCAGCTGGGCCTCGTCGCTGTCACCCCAGTACTTGCGGATCAGTTGGAGGTCACGCTCGAGCCGCTGCAACCGCGCTGCCGCATTGTCGCCGCTTTCGATGCCGAAGCGGGCGAATTCGCCGGGCATGGAACCCGATCCGAGGCCGAGCTCAAACCGGCCCCCGGAGGCGGCGGACAGCGTGACGGCTTGTTTGGCGAGGACCGCCGGATGCCGAAAGGCATCACAGAGCACCAAGTGACCGATGCGCAAGCGTTGCGTATGAGCGGCAACCCAGGTCGCGGCGATGGTGGCCTCCCAGATGCCCTGATGCGGCGCACCGGGCGTTTCCAGGTGGTCGATGAAAGCGATTCCGTCGAAACCGACGGCCTCGGCCACCTGAGCACGCTCGACGATCTCACTCATGCTCAACCGCGACTGCGGCAGGAATAGGAACCACTCGGCCATGACATCAACATTCTAGCCAAAAAATAGGATTGTTCTACTTTTTCGGAAATCTCGTTCTCATGCATTCGAGGTCCACGGCATCCCAACGGATTTCCAACCGCCGTCCTTAGCTTTGGCGGTACAAATGTCGACCGACTGGACATCTCGAAGGGGTTACCACCCAGATGACTATCCTCAACAGCCAAACCAAGGTGATCGCCACCGTAAAACGGAATACGGCCAACGCCCTTCGCGTCGAACTCGCCGACCCGTCAGGACAAGCCCTGGGCGAGGCTCGTCAAAAGTCGGGCCTCGGCGTGCTCCTCGGGTTCAAGAACGGCGGGCGCAGCACCTACAACCTCACCGCAGGCGATCGCGCCCCGACGATCGACGTCGCCGGCACCACCACCGTCAGCGAGTCAGGCAACGGCCTCGGGCAGATCGTCCCCCACGACTGCGGCGCCAGATTCGACGATCCGACCGGTGTCACCTTGGCTTACTTGCGGCCACAGATCGACCACCAACCGGGCGAGCCGTTCCGCCACCCGATCCTTGCCCCACAGGGTGAATCCCTCGGCACGCTCACCCTGTTCCCGACATCATCGGCAGCCGAGTTGCGCAACTACCTCGACCAGATCGTCGACCAGGCGATCCTCGACTGGAACGTGAACTACACCAGTTTGCGGCTGCCCGCCTTGGGGTCGGCACTGGATTTGCAGCAGCCCGCCTCCGGTCGGCTCGGCGATCTCCTGGCCTGCGCATGCGTGGACAGCTGCGTGCTGCCGCGCGGGTACGCCGCCCAGTCGGAGCCGACTGCGCGCTAGCTTCGATTTGTCGTGATGTCGAATCCGACCTTCTCGCCATCGACGCTCGTGATCTTCAGATGAGCGGTGTACGGGCCGTCCGGGCCGGTGAAGTGGCAGTCGAATTCACCGCCGACTTTGGCGTCGACACCAGATGGGCAGGTGACGTCCGTGGGGTGGAAACTCGTCTTGCTGGACACCATGTCGGTCACCGACTGAGCAGCGCCGTCGGGCTTGATGGTCGAGCTGCAGCCGGTCAGCTGCATCATCAGAAAACCGATCACGATCGTCACGCCAATACGGCCGGAGGATGTCATGCCCGGAACGTAGCTTCGCGCAGTTGGAAATGCGTTGGAGGCATCGGCGGGCCAACTCACCAACGAGGACCCACGGACGCCGGTCCCGCAGCCTGGCGGGTTCGAGGGCGCCGCCTCGTTGTTCGTACTTGTCGTCCCGGCACTTGCCAGCGCCGGGTTTGGGGGCTTCATCGGCCGTCGTCGAGCTGTGCGCCCCTGAACCTGTTCGACGCAAGGCAGCACGGCCTAAGCGTAGAACCGCCGCGCGAACCGACTTGAAAGCCGAGGATGCGCAATTCGACGAGCTGAAAACCCAACTGCGCGAACGACGTAAACATTTCCTTCACGCCTCCGCAGACCCCGATGGCACAGCACCGGCGTGACGCTCTCGGTGGATGCGGTCGGTAACGATGTGTTCGACGAGCAGCGGCACGAACACCCGGACACGGGCGTCCTCGAATTGCCGTGCGGTTTCGTCGCACCACAGCAAAATCTCTGCGTCCCGCACGGCGTCGTTGCGGCCTTCATAGAGCGCCAGTTTGCGTGCGACGTCGGCGATCGACGCTTCGAGACGGGGGGCACCCGGGCCGAGCGGCGCCGCAGCGTTGCGAGAAACTTCCTGCAGCGCCTGGCCGGCCTGCGAATTGTCGGTGTCCGGATCGATGACACGTAGCGTCAGGTGATGGCCGTTCTCACCGATCACCAGCACGCAGGCAGGCTCATGGCTACTGAAACCCTGTAATTCGATCGAGCGTCCATCGATATCGACATACCGCGGGTTG
The DNA here is from genome assembly GCA_031292695.1 of Mycobacterium sp. GTDB lineage: Bacteria > Actinomycetota > Actinomycetes > Mycobacteriales > Mycobacteriaceae > Mycobacterium. The sequence continues at coordinate 15,306 of JARLGS010000094.1, forward strand.
TCAGCCCAATCGTCACGGCCATAGCCGATGGCAGCGACGGCGCCCAGATGGGCGTACAGGGCTGGCACCAGGTCGGCCAGCTCGTCGGCCAGCTTCTCCGACGAGGGCCACCAGACCCCATCGATGGGCTCGCTTGGCGACCTGCTTTCCCGCAGCCGCAAACGGTCGGGTGTAGATGACTGAGAGGCCGGCGCGTTGGAGCACGGACGGTCAGTCGCGGAAGGGCACTGTGTGTCGGGCATGCCCCAAGGATGGTTGTCAAACCGCTTCTGCACTAAGGCAATTAGTCCCTAGTTCCATCACCCAGTCGCCACGTCATCCGCTGGCACGAACGCACGGTGTCGAAGAAGGGAATGCCGCACCAACCCAGGGGAAACCGGCGGGGTCAGCGGAGTCACCGAGCCCCAACTGGGCGTTGGGGTTTGCCGTTCCGAACGGCCAGAGGTCCCGGGTGGGTGTACTGCGACGGTGGCTGCACCCAGGTGCTGGTGCGGGTATCCGTTGGAACTGCGCGGACGGAGCGGCTTGGGTCCGGACCCCACCGCACTCGCGGATTGCGCAGGGAGGCAGGTGTATTCACAACACTGCTGACACATTGCCACCTCGGCAACAGCTCAACAGTGGCCGAATACCGCGCCACGCCGCGGTCTGCGGGAACTGGTGGGTCACGGTTAGATGGGGTTTGATCGATACCATCGTGACGTCCCTAGGAGTGTTCTTCGATGACTGGCGCAACAGGTTCTTGGCAGACTGCGGACGTCACACCGATCGACGATGACACCCTGTCGCGGCTCGACGGGTGGTGGCGCGCCGCCAATTACCTGTCAGTTGCCCAGATCTACCTGCTCGACAATCCGCTGCTGCGGTCGCCCTTGACGCGCGACCACATCAAGCCTCGGCTACTCGGGCACTGGGGCACCACACCGGGTCTGAACTTTCTCTACGCGCATCTCAATCGGGTCATCGCACAGCGCAGCCAGTCCACGATCTACGTCATAGGCCCGGGCCACGGCGGTCCGGGCCTGGTGGCCAATGCCTACCTCGAGGGCACTTACACCGAGACCTATCCCGACATCACCGCTGACGCCGAGGGATTGCGCCGATTGTGCCGACAGTTCTCCTTCCCGGGCGGCATCCCGTCCCACGTCGCACCGGAAACCCCCGGCTCGATCCACGAGGGCGGCGAACTCGGATACGCCCTGTCGCATGCCTACGGCGCGGCATTCGACAACCCCGAGCTGTTGGTAGCAACGGTGGTCGGCGATGGCGAGGCAGAGACTGGTGCGCTTGCGACCAGTTGGCACTCCAACAAGCTGCTACACCCGAGCAACGATGGCGTCGTACTACCGATCCTTCACCTCAACGGCTACAAGATCGCCAATCCCACGGTGCTGGCCCGGATCCCGGAGGCAGAATTACGCGCCCTGTTGATCGGCTACGGTCACAAGCCGCATTTCTTCGAGGTGACTGAGCAGACACCTCCGGCCGACGCACACCGCCGGTTCGCCGCGCTGCTCGACGAGGTACTCAACGAGATAGCAGCTATCAAGGCCACGGCGTCGGCCACCGACCCCGGTAAGGTGAGCCGGCCCGCGTGGCCGATGATCGTGTTCCGGACCCCGAAAGGCTGGACCGGCCCGGCCTACATCGACGGCAAAAAGACCACCGGCTCCTGGCGCGCGCACCAGGTACCGCTGGCCAGCGCCCGCGATACCCCCGAACACCTCCAGGTGCTCGCCGACTGGCTAGCGTCCTACCGCCCCTCCGAGCTGTTCGACGCCGACGGCAAACTCGATCCGGCGATCGCCGAACTGGCCCCGGCCGACGCACTGCGGATGAGCAAGAACCCGCACGCCAACGGCGGACTGTTGCTGAAAGACCTGCGGTTGCCCGACTTTCGCGAGTTTGGGGTGGAGGTGCCAGCGCCTGGTAGCACGTTCACCGAAGCCACCCGAGTTCTCGGGCAATGGCTTGCCGAGGTCATCCGGCTCAACCCGGACAACTTTCGGATTTTCGGTCCGGATGAAACGGCGTCGAACCGGCTACAGGCCGTGTTCGACGTGACCGACAAGCAGTGGAATGCCGACTACCTCTCCCCCGAAGTTGACGAGCACCTCGCGCGGGCCGGCAGGGTGATCGAAATGCTCTCTGAGCACCAATGCCAGGGCTGGCTGGAGGGCTATCTGTTGACCGGGCGGCACGGCTTGTTCAACTGCTACGAGGCGTTCATCCACATCATCGACTCGATGTTCAACCAGCACGCCAAGTGGCTCAAGGTGACCAACCACATCCCGTGGCGGCGCCCCATCGCAAGTCTGAATTACCTTCTGTCCAGCCATGTCTGGCGCCAAGACCACAACGGGTTCTCACACCAGGACCCCGGTTTCATCGACCACGTGGTGAACAAGAGCGCCGATGTCGTGCGGGTTTATCTGCCGCCGGACGCCAACACACTGCTGTCCACCTACGACCACTGCCTACGCTCACGGCAGTACGTCAACGTCGTTGTCGCCGGTAAGCAACCGGCGCCCAACTTCTTGACCATTGAGGAGGCCGTCGCGCATTGCACCCGCGGCCTGGGCATCTGGCAGTGGGCCGGCACCGAGGTGCTCGGCACCGATCCAGACGTTGTGATCGCGGCTGCCGGCGATGTCCCGACTCTGGAGGCATTGGCCGCCGTCGACCTGCTGCGCACTCACCTGCCTGAACTGAAAGTGCGGTTCGTCAACGTCGTCGACCTGATGCGGTTGCAGGATGACACCGAGCACCCGCACGGCCTGCCCAGCAGCGCCTTCGACATGATCTTCACCCGCGACAAGCCGATCATCTTCGTCTATCACGGCTATCCATGGCTTATCCACCGCCTCACCTACCGCCGGACCGGACACCCGAACCTGCATGTGCGCGGGTACAAGGAAGAAGGCACCACCACAACCCCTTTCGATATGGTGATGCTCAACGATCTGGACCGCTACCACCTTGTCATGGACGTCATCGACCGCGTGCCCGCATTGGGGTCGAAGTGCGCGACCCTGCGCCAGCTGATGGCCGACAAACGTTTGGCGGCAAGGGAATACACCCGCGCGTACGGGGATGACATCCCCGAAGTCCGCGACTGGGTATGGCCCACCGAGCATTCCGCGCGCGTGACACTGCCGGCCCGAGGCGCCACCGCAACCACGGGCGGCGACAACGAATAGGCCATCAGGTGCAGCGGTCCGCTTCGTACGCAACAACCGTCGCCGGGCTATGGGCCCGGATGTCAGCGAAGAGGGCGGCGTGTGGACAACTAGCCCTCAACTAGCCCCAATACCGTTTAGTTAAGGTGGGCGAACGGTGATGTTGGTTGAGTGCTGAGGTTGGGGCCAGTGCGCGTGGTGCGCGCGTTTTACGTGCCATTTGGGCATTTTGCGTTTGATGACCCGTGGTGCTGATCGTCGGCGTCGTGCGGAGTTCAGTCGATCGAGGAGTCGACGCAGAAACGCTTGCCAGTGCCGGTCGGCTGATCGTCGCTGGTTAGGGGGAAAAAGCGCCCTGCTGGGCGACGGACTGGCGCGTGATCCGCAGTGCAGCGGTGAAACTGACGCGGTCGGGATCGTGTCCGCCATGATCGGCGGCCTGGCTCATCAATGAGCGAATTGCGTAGTGACAGCACAAGTATCCCCAGATCTCTTGGAGGACCAGGTCCGGGGATTTGGATCGCAGCACCACTTTGGGTCCGCGTTGATGGGTCTTGAGTTCGTCGAAGACGCTCTCGATTTCCCACCGTTGGGCATAGGCGGCCGCCAGGTCGACCGCAGGTGCTTCGACCGGGTCCAGCATGGTCGTCACCAGGCGGTAGACGGTCCGATTGTCTCGACCATCATCGAGGGTGTAGTCGATGATCCGGGCCAGCATCGGCTCGCTATGGCGGTCCTTGCTGGCCCGTAGATGCGCCAGCCAGGAACCGTCGGGGAGGTCTTCGACATGCACCGGCGCCGGTCCGTTGCCGCCCGTACCTACCCGCCACAACAGATCGACCTCAGCGCTAGACATAGTGCGCCACAACGCATATGAGAAGAACCCACGATCGGCCAGCAGCAGCATCCCCGGCGACAAGGCAGGCAACACGTGCTCGGTGAGCTTGGCCTCGGAGTCGCCATAGGCGCCGATCGTCGCGGCGAAGATCGCATGCGTGCCGCACTCGGCGACCGCCAACAACCGTGCCTGCGGGAACGCCGACTTCTCACCCTTGTTCACTCCCGGCCGACCGAAGAACTCGTCATTGACCGGCGTGTCCGCCACATCCAGGCACGTCCCGTCGATCGCGACCAACCGCCGACCCGCCAGCCACACTCCCGGCGTATCCGGCCCGCCCACCGGGGCGGCCACCCGCGCGAACAACGCCGCCAACGGCGCAGAACCCAACCGCTCCCGAGCCTGAAAAATCGCCGACTTACTCGGCAACTGATACTGCTCACGCCACCCCGACGCCCACGCCAAACCATCAGTGAGCTGCGACAACACATCCTCATACGAGCCCTCGGAGTACAGGCCCAACCCGATCGCGAAATACGCCATCACCCGCGCCGGCAACGCGCGATGCCGCACCTGGGTGCGCCCCGACGCCGCGATCACCTCATCGACCAACACCGGCGGGAACACCCGCGTCAACACACCCACCGACACCAAATCCGACAACCGGCGATCCGACTCAGGCTTACGCCAACCCGCACGAGGCATACCCCACAAACTACACCCATGTAACCTTAACTAAACGGTATTGGGGCTAGCCC
>JARLGS010000797.1 GCA_031292695.1 Mycobacterium sp.
CAGATAGTGACCGTACTCCAGGGTCCGAAAGGGAGAAAAATCCAGCGGCAGGATATCGTCCAGGAGCAAGAGGTCGGCGTACTGCGGACTGGATGGTCCCATGGAGTGGTCCTGTTCCGGGGGGTGACCACATCACAGGCGCCCGGATGCTTATTGGCTGGTGGGGCGGCTATTGGCCCGAAACCCCGCCGCCCGTCAAGGCCGGCGGGCGGTCATCTCGCCCCGTTTTCCAGGCGCCTCCCCGATCCGAGTGTGGCATTTTTGTCACAATCGGTCGGCCGGCTACCGCAAAAACCGCGTTATTCCCCTTTTTGTCACCGGTTGACGCGGGGTTATCTATTGATTGCGGTATGGGTAATGCTGTATGCCGCCGTTAACCCAAGGTGCGGACCGGTTGCATCGGGGGAAATGAGTCACAAGGGAGATATCCGATGTCGTACACCGCCACCCAGATTGGAGACGCCTATCTTTCCATCCTGCGCGTCCTGCCACCCGGGGGCTTGACGGGTGCCTATGATGTCTCCGTGGCGGCCCAGATCAATAGTGGCTTTCTGACGCTCGGTGGCTATGAGAGCTCCCTGATCGGTTCCGAACAAGCGCTGTACACGACGGAAGCGGCGCTGGTCACATACGACGCATTCTACAATGCGATGCCGAGTTCCGCCCTGCTGACAACAATCGCGGCTTCCACCAGTGGTACCATCGGTAACGCCAACCAACTGACCGACGGCCAAATCTATTACCCCGCTGCCGAGCTGCATAACTTGGGCTACTCGGACGCGAACGTCTGGACAATTCTGGGCGCCGACTGGGCGACCGACACGCATTCGAGCTTCTATACTCTTTACAATGGGCTGGCGACCGGAAGCACGCTCAACTACACCACCTTCATCGACGAGGTCTATCAGCACGAGTTCGGCATCCTGCCGAGCGCGGCCAACCTGCAGAACCTGCTGAACGACATTCCGGGTTTGGCCCAGCTGCTGGGCAACGGCAGCACCCCCGGCACCACGATGCAGATCATGGGCGGCCTGTACGGCTATCTGCTCTATGCCGGCGAGACCAACAACGTCGGGATCTTCGCCAATCCCACCACCAGCATGCTGGCGGCCGCGGCAACCGACGAAGCGACCTCGCCGGGCTCCAGCGCTCCGCTCTATACCGGAGAGCTGGTCAGCAACATGGCGATCGTCGTCGATGTGACCAATGGCGGGACCCCCACGGCGACCGAGGGCGTCGCGGTCACCTTCCAAATCACGTCCACCAATGTGGCGGCCGGGACGGTGCTGAGCTACACCCTGACCGGCGTGACCGCGTCCGAGGTCGTGGGTGGCCAGCTTACGGGTACGGTGACGGTTGGTGCCCACGGCACCGCGAGCATCCCGGTGGTGCTGAGCAGCACGCCGGGCGAGGGGCTGACTGGCCCGCTGGCGGTGACACTGGCGGCGCTGCCCAATGAGTCGATCACCAGCGTGAACACTGCGTCGGTCGCCCTGACCGAGACGCAGACGACCTATACTCTTACCGATACCGCCCCGAGCCCGACCACCGAAGGCAGCTCGGTTATCTTCCATCTGGCGTCGAACGGCATCGTGCCGAATGGCGGGTCGGTGGCCTACACGCTGTCCGGCGTGACGGCGTCCGAGATCGTGGGCGGCCAGCTCACCGGAACCGCGACTCTGGTCAATGGCGTGGCCAACATCCCGGTGACGCTGAACAGCACGCCGGGCGAGGGGCTCAGCGGACACATGGTGGCGACGTTGACGCTGCCGGCCGGCGCCAACCCCGGCAGCGTGGGCACTGCCTCCGTTGCGCTGACCGAGACTCCCGCGACCTATGCCATCACCGATAACGGCAACATCGTCCAGGGCAACGCGGAGACGTTCCTCCTGCACACCAATATGCCGGGCGGGACGGTCGACTCCTGGGCGCTGAGCGGCGCGGCCGTGGGTCAGGTTCTTCCTCCGGTGAGCGGAACGGTGACGTTTGACGTCAACGGCAACGCGAGCGTGACGGTCACCACGAGTCCCACCGTCATCAACGGGCCCGCCTCGGAACCGCTGACCTTTACGCTGAGCAACGGCGTTGTGAACGTAGCGACCGCGACCGTCCAAGTGACCGAGGCCACGGCGACGCTGTCCGACACGAACAGCCACTCGATCAACGAGGGCAGCACAGCCAACTTCGCCCTGGCGACCACGAACCTGGCGAATGGAACCCAGCTCTCCTATACGCTGAGCGGCCCTGGTGTGGCGCAACTCGCCGATCCGACCCAGGTCACCGGCACCCTGACGGTGTCGGGCAACGCGGCGACGCTGAATGTCGCCACCCATGCCAACGTCCTCAATGCGCCCGGCGCCGCGCCGCTGGTCCTGACCCTCAATGGTATCCCCGGGGCCGGGGCCACCGACACCGTGAACATCAACGAGAATTCGAACATCGCGGTCGCCAACCCGAGCGCGGTCTCCGAAGGCAGCCCGCTCGTCTTCAATGTCAGCACGACCAACGTGCCGGTTGGCACGGCGGAGACCTTTACGCTCATGGGTACCGGCACGGGACAGGTCACGAGCCCGCTCACCGGCACGGTGACGATTGGGGCTGGTGGGACTGCGACGGTGACGGTGAACACCGCGGCTACCGTGTTTAACGCCGCCGCGGGCGCCCAAGACCCGGTGGTTCTGACCCTGTCTGGCCTGGCGGGAGCGACCGCCACCGGCCAGATCAACGAAAACGCGACCATCTTGGCCGTCACGAGCGCGACCCCGGTCAACGAGGGCAGCGCGGTTACCTTCGACCTGTTCGCCGCCCCCAATGCGCCGGCTGGCACGCAGGTCAGCTACACGCTCTCGGGCCCCGCGTTGGGCAACGTTCTGCCGGCCTTGCAGACCGGCACGGCGACGGTCAGCCCCGGTGGTGAAGTGTTCATCACGGTGCCGACACTCGCGAACGATCCGAGCGGCGTGGTCAAGGGCCTGACCCTGACGCTCAATAACCTGAACAACAATGTTGGCGACCCGACTGTCGCCACCGCCGAAGTCAACGAGAACGCGGCGGGCGTCTTCGTCCTGACGACGGGCACCGATAATGGCTCGGCTCCCGGCACGCCGTTCTATG
>JARLGS010000798.1 GCA_031292695.1 Mycobacterium sp.
CCGGGTATCCACATGGCCTCGATCCCCCGGGGCGGGGCGGTGTTCAGTGCCGGTGAAGGCTTGAGTGTGCGTCGGCATGGCAACGGTCAGTTGTTGATCGAAAGCGACGACGGTCTCTATCGACTCTTCGAAGCCCAGCCCGGCGAGCCCACTCACTTGCGTCTGAGCCAACTGGGCGACCGCAACGACAACCGCCTCTATCTCGACTACGACGAGTCGGGACGGCTACTGCGTCTACGCGATACCTTCGATCTCGTCCAAGCCCAACTGATCTATAGCGACACATGGCCGAACCGGGTCAGCCACATCGAGCGCCTGTACCCGGATAGTCCGAACGAGCTGCTGGTCAGCTACGCCTACGACCCGCACGGCGACCTGGCGCAAGTTCTGGACGCCACCGGCCATGTGCAACGGCGCTTCGCCTACGACGACGGACAACGCCTGGTCGAACACCAATTGTCCGTCGGCCTGCGCTGCCTCTACCAATGGGCACAGATCGACGGCCGCGAATGGCGAGTGGTGCGCCACTGGACCGACGAGGGCGATGAATATGCCTTCGACTACGACCTGGACGCCGGGACCACCCGCGTCACCGACAACCTCAAGCGCACCAGTACCCGGCGCTGGAACCCGCAGCACCAGATCACCGAATACACCGACAACCTCGGCCAGACCTGGCAGTTCCAGTGGAACGACGAACGCCAGTTGCTCGGCGCCACCGATCCCCAGGACGGCCAGTATCAGTTCAGCTACGACGAAGCCGGCAACCTCAGTGCCACCCTCGACCCGCTGGGCCGCAGCGAGTCGACCCTATGGCTGGAACACTGGGCCTTGCCGCTGGTGGAAACCGACGCAGCCGGCAACAGTTGGCAGTTCCGCTACGACAGCCGCGGCAACTGCATCCAGGAAACCAATCCGCTAGGCCACAGCACCCGCTATCGCGTCGACGCCCAGGGCCAGACCGTCGAGATCATCGACGCCAGCGGCAAAAGCAAAACATTGCGCTGGAGCCCGCTGGGCCAGTTACTCGAACATATCGACTGCTCCGGTTACCCGACACGCCTGGGTTACGACGAGCGCGGCCTGCTACGCACGATCACCGATGCCCTGGGCGAACGCACCCAGTATGACTATGACACCCAGGGCCGCTTGCTGAGCAGCCACTTGCCCGACGGCCGCACACACCAGTACCAACGCAATGCCGACGGCCAGTTGATCGGCTACACCGACCCGGCCGGACAGACCGTCGCTTACCGCTACGACCGTCGTGGCCAGGTGCGCCAGCGCATCGATGCCGACGGGCGGCAGGTGCAGTTCAACTACGACGGCTACGGACGCTTGCAGGCGTTGACCAATGAGAACGGCGAAAGCTATCGCTTCGCCTGGGATGCTGGCGACCGCCTGGTGGAACAGCAGGACCTGGACGGCAGCGCCCGCCGTTACACCTACAACATCCGGAACGATGTCACCCGTGTCGACTCTCTGCCCGCACCTTATGGCAGTGGCTTGGCGGCGGTCCCCGCAACGCCGGTCGCACCGATTGTCCACCACCTCGAACGCGATGCCGCCGGGCGCCTTACCGCGAAAATCACCGACGACGGTCGCACCGAATACAGCTACGACGCGCTGGACCAACTGATGGCGGTCACCTTTACCGACAACGACGGCCATTCACAGAACCTGGGCTTCACCTACGACGCCCTTGGCCAGTTGCTGGAAGAACAAAGTGCGGCGGGCAGCCTGCGGCATCACTACGACGAACTGGGCAACCTGATCCAGACGCAGTTGCCGGACAACCGTTGGCTCAATCGGCTGTATTACGGCAGCGGCCATTTGCACCAGATCAATCTGGACGGTCGGGTCATCAGCGACTTCGAGCGTGACCGCCTGCACCGCGAGGTGCTGCGCACCCAAGGTCAGCTCGACACCCGCAGCGAATACGACCGCGCCGGACGCCTGCGTTCGCGCCTGCGCCGCCCGATCAGCCAACCCTCGGCGTTGCCCGCACCAGCGCAGCAACATTTCGACTACGACCCCGCCGATCACCTGGTCGGCCGCCTCGACCAACAGCCCGGCGGCCACCATCGGCAGTTGATGCACCACGACGCCAGCGGGCGTATCGTCGCCAGCCAGGACAGCGTACAGGGCCAGAACGAGACCTTCGCCTACGACGCCGCCGCCAACCTGCTGGACGGCCCCCAGAGCGGCCGGGTGCTGCACAACAAGCTGCTGACCTACCAGGACAAACGCTACCGCTACGACGCTTTCGGCCGGATGATCGAGAAGCGCAGCGGCAGTCATCGGGTCCAGCGCTTCAGCTACGATGCCGAACACCGTCTGATCGAGGTGCGCAACCAGGACGGCGCGCGGGAAACCGTGGTACGCATGAGCTACGACCCACTGGGCCGGCGCATCACCAAGAGCGAGCACGACAACCACGGTTACCCCCTGGGCGAGACCCGATTCACCTGGGACGGTCTGCGCCTGCTGCAGGAACACCGGCACGGCCTGAGCAGCCTCTACCTCTACGCGGACGATGGCCACGAGCCGCTGGCCCGGGTCGACGGCAGCGGCGCATTGCAGAAAATCCGCTATTACCACAACGACCAGAGCGGCTTGCCCGAACAATTGACGGAAAGCGACGGTCATGTGGTCTGGCAGGCCCGCTACCGGATCTGGGGCAATACCGTCAGCGAAACCCGCGAGCCGTATTACCTGGAGGAGCAGAACTTGCGCTTCCAGGGACAGTACCTGGACCGCGAGACGGGTCTGCACTACAACACCTTCCGCTTCTACGACCCGGATATCGGCCGTTTTACCACCCCCGACCCGATCGGCCTGGCCGGTGGCATCAACCTGTATGCCTATGCGCCGAACCCGCTGACCTGGGCCGACCCGCTGGGCCTGAGCAAATGCGCCGGCAGCCCCGCCAAGGGGCCCAAGGGTCCAACGCTGCCGAAGAATATCGCCGACACCTTCACCGGCGGTACGTACAAGAATCGCAAACTCGCCACCAACGAGACGTACTACA
>JARLGS010000799.1 GCA_031292695.1 Mycobacterium sp.
ATCGCGCAGCCGTGCCGTGCGGTTGATCGTCGGACCGGCGTAGTTACCCTCATCGCGCAACTGCACCTCACCGGTATGCACCCCGATGCGCAACCGGATCGGGGCCAACGGCGCCCGCTGCAACTCCAGCGCGCACGCCACCGCATCGGAGGCACGGGCGAACGCCGCCACAAAACTGTCGCCCTCGCCCTGCTCGACCGGGCGCACCCCGGCGTGGGCGGCGACAACGTCGCGCACCGTGCGGTTGAGTCGCGCGATCGCGGCAGTCATCTGCTCGGGCTGGGTCTCCCACAGCCGCGTCGAGCCCTCCACGTCGGCCAAAAGCAGCGTCACCGTGCCCGTCGGCAAAAGCCCGCTCACGCCCAACTCGCTCCAGTTCACCAGCGGTGTGTCCGCACGTGGATTGATCTGGCTCATGCTAGCCAGCATGCGGCCAGCGTGAACCGCAAACATCAGCGGATATGCGTATCTCCGACAGCTCGAGCCGCGTATCTATGCGTTCTGACCCGATGGTCTTGCGCCCACGACATCGCATAGTCGACTCGTTGCGACCTTCGCCTGGATCGCCCCGCCGATACGGGTCGGGGTCCAACCTGTCCAATAGATCACCGAGCGACGTCACGCCAACGGGGACTAGAGCTGTTCGCTGTCAGCCTCCAGCACCGCAGCCGCACCGTGCAGCGCCAGCCCGACCGCCATCTTGTCCTCGAAGTCGGCGCCCCGGTCGAGTTGCACCGCGATCGCACGGTCGGTGACCGCAGCGGCGGCGTCGGTGAGTGCCCAGCCGGCTGTCGGAACCCGATCGGTCCCGTTGTGGTCACGCCTCTTATGCAGCAAGGCTAAATATGGCCTCTGAACTGCACAAACTCTGGTGCGCGATACTGGGATTGAACCAGTCGGTGCTTGCACCATACTGACACGCGGCCCAGAGTGGGCGTTAAGGGACCTTCGCCCCCAGCAGTCCCAGGAACCCGCCGAGACTGGCCTTCACAGCGAAGTCAAGGACCGCCTCCACATTCTTTTGGGCCTGCTGCTGCGCGTCGGCACCGACAAACTGGGCCACGACGGCCGGTTTGCTAGAACGAGTCGCACGTATGTACCGCCCCTCTGCTTTAGTGCAGTAGAATCTGGGTGTGGTTGTTCCCCAGGGTCATCCGGTTCGCGGGGTGGACTATCCGGGGACTTTCCAACAGTTGATCAGCTGGTTTCCCGACGAGCAGGCGTGTGTCGACTATCTG
>JARLGS010000800.1 GCA_031292695.1 Mycobacterium sp.
AACGTTCACCGGCGACGAGAACATCGGCCTGCTGGAAGCGAAATACTTCATGATGCGGGTGCGCTGCGACGGCGGCGCGATCTCCGCCGCCGCGCTGCACACCATGGGCCAGATCTCGACCGAGTTCGGCCGGGACACCGCCGACATCTCCGATCGCGAGAACGTGCAGTTCCACTGGATCGAGGTGGAGAACGTCCCCGAGATCTGGCGGCGTCTCGACGAGGTAGGACTGCACACCGCCGAAGCGTGTGGTGACTGCCCGCGCGTGATATTGGGCTCACCGCTGGCCGGGGAGTCCCTCGACGAAGTGCTGGACCCCACCTGGGCCATCGACGAGATCGTGCGCCGCTACATCGGCAAGCCGGACTTCGCCGACCTGCCGCGCAAGTACAAGACCGCCATATCCGGTCTGCAGGACGTCGTGCACGAGGTCAACGACATCGCGTTCATCGGCGTCCACCATCCCGAGCACGGGCCCGGACTGGACCTGTGGGTGGGGGGCGGTCTGTCGACCAACCCGATGCTGGGCCGGCGCGTCGGCGCCTGGGTTCCACTGGACGAGGTTCCCGAGGTCTGGGCGGGGGTGACGTCGGTGTTCCGCGACTACGGCTACCGCAGGCTGCGGTCCAAGGCCCGGCTGAAGTTCCTGATCAAGGACTGGGGCATCGAGAAGTTCCGCGAAGTGCTCGAACGGGAGTACCTCAAGCGTCCCCTGATCGACGGCCCGGCCCCCGAACCCGTCAAGCACCCGATCGACCACGTCGGGGTCCAGCGGCTCAAGAACGGGCTCAACGCGGTTGGCGCCGCCCCGATCGCCGGGCGGGTGTCCGGCACCATCCTCTCGGCGGTGGCCGACCTGGCCGGGCAGGCGGGTTCCGACCGGATCCGGTTCACCCCGTACCAGAAGCTCGTCATCCTCGACATTCCCGACGACAAGGTCGACGATTTGGTCGGCGGCCTGGAAGCCTTAGGCCTGCACACCAAGCCGTCGCGTTGGCGGCGAAACCTCATGGCGTGCAGCGGGATTGAATACTGTAAGCTGTCGTTCGCCGAAACCCGGGTCAGGGCGCAGACTCTGGCTCCCGAGTTGGAGCGCCGGCTCGCAGACATCAACTCCGAACTCGACGTGCCGATCACCGTCAACATCAACGGCTGCCCGAACTCGTGTGCACGAATCCAGATCGCCGACATCGGTTTCAAGGGTCAGATGGTTGACGACGGCCATGGCGGCTCGGTGGAGGGTTTCCAAGTGCATCTGGGCGGCAGCCTCGGCCTGGACAGCGGTTTCGGCCGAAAACTGCGCCAACACAAGGTCACCAGCGAGGAACTGGGTGACTACATCGATCGGGTAGTGCGTAACTTCATCAAACACCGCAGCGAGGGCGAACGCTTCGCGCAGTGGGCCCTTCGGGCCGGGGAGGACGATTTGCGATGACGGACAAGGCAACTAGGCCGACCGAGGCCGAATTGCGTCAACTGGCCGCCCGTGGCGAGGCAGAGCTCGAAGGCGCCAGCGCGTCGGACATATTGCGTTGGGCCGATGAGAATTTCGGCGGATTCAACGGGCCGCGCGGCTGGGCGACGTGCAATTATGTGGTGGCCTCCAGCATGCAGGAGGCCGTGCTGATCGATCTGGCCGCCAGGGTGCGGCCGGGCGTACCGGTGCTGTTCCTGGACACCGGCTACCACTTCGTGGAAACCATCGGCACCCGGGATGCAGTCGAATCCGTCTACGACATACACGTCGTCAACGTCACGCCCGAGCACACGGTGGCCCAGCAAGACCAGCTCATGGGCAAGAACCTGTTCGCCCGCGACCCCGGCGAGTGCTGCCGGCTGCGCAAGGTCACGCCCCTGGGCAACGCCCTGCGCGGATACTCCGCCTGGGTGACCGGGCTACGCCGCAGCGACGCACCGACCCGCGCCAGCGCCCCGCTCGTCAGCTTCGACGAGGGATTCAAACTGGTGAAGGTCAACCCGCTGGCCGACTGGACCGACGAGGACATGCAGAACTACATCGACGAACACGACGTACTGGTCAATCCGCTTGTCTACGAAGGTTATCCGTCGATCGGCTGCGCTCCCTGCACGGCTAAGCCCGCCGAGGGCGCCGATCCGCGCAGCGGACGCTGGCAGGGGCATGCCAAGACAGAATGCGGGTTGCACGCGTCTTAAACGACGCGCGTGGCCACCGGCCACAGCAGCAAGGGTCCACGGTCGGGGCGAATAGGCTTCACATGTCAATTCACTTCGGCCACATCGGCATCAGCTGTTTCAGAACACAGATTTCTGTCGGCCGCCGCCCATAGCATTCGAACGTGTTTACCGCCCCTCTGCTTTAGTGCAGTAGAATCTGGGTGTGGTTGTTCCCCAGGGTCATCCGGTTCGCGGGGTGGACTATCCGGGGACTTTCCAACAGTTGATCAGCTGGTTTCCCGACGAGCAGGCGTGTGTCGACTATCTG
>JARLGS010000801.1 GCA_031292695.1 Mycobacterium sp.
GCGGCATCCGCGCCGATCATCGGCGTGCCGGGGCTGCCTGCCGACCGCGGTACGCCCAGCGGCGGCTTCTCGTCGGCGCTTGGCATGTCGCCGAACACCGCCGTGGCACCGGGCCTCGCATCGGCCAGCGGCGCGGGCGTCAGCGGCGATCCCCAGGTCGAGAGTGCAGGTAGTTCTTGCGCCGACCCCGTGACCAGCGCCCCGACCGGCCCCGCGACCGTGACGGCTGCAGCAACGGCCTTCGGCAAGGTCCTGGTCATCGGTTCGGGCGCCTACACCGGTTGCTCGCTGTACCTGCTCACGTCGGACCAGCTCCAATCGCTAACGACGGGAGCGGAGCCGTACGCGTGTAGCGACAACTCGAACCCCATTGGGAAGCCCTGCGACAGCGTCCTCTGGCCGGCCCTCCTCACCAACGGTGCGCCCATCGCAGGGCCGGGGGTCAATTCGACCCTTCTCGGGACGGTGACCCGCACCGATATTCCTGGCATCTCGTCGGTGCAGCAGGTGACCTACGCAGGTCTGCCCTTGTACCGGTTCTTCCTGGATGAAGCGCCGGGCGAGACGGAAGGGGCCAACCTGTTCGACCCAGTGACCAGTCCGACGGGCATCTGGTACCTCGTCGAGCCGAGTCGGGGCCACCCAGCCGTGGGTCAGGCTCAGGTGCAGATCGAGAGCGCCCCGGTCGGCGGAACCGGACCCGACCAGAAGGTACTGGCCGTGGTGATGAACGATGACTTCAGCGTCTTCCCCAACGCGAGCTTCCCCGTCTACACCTTGAGCACCGACAGCCACAAGGGTGGCGACAAGAGCGCCTGCGATGAGATCTGCGCCGCGGTGCCCTGGCCACCGGTCCTCACCTCCACGTGGCCCGAAGCTGGGTTGGGCGTCGACCAGCGCGCCCTTGGGATCATTGTGAGGCCAGATGGCACCCACCAGGTGACCTACAACAAGAAGCCCCTGTACCTGTTCTACGAAGACGCCTATATACCTGGCATCACCGGCACGAAGGGCATCTACGGAGCGGGTCTAACGACCCCGTGGGGTGTGTTCAACCCCATCCCGTAGCCATGGGAGGGGGCCGTCCTGCCGGCCTGTACGACGCAGGCACGGCCGGATTCCTGACCGGCGTCCCCTCGCACGGCGGACCTGACGCAAGTTGATAACCGACCACTCGTGCGACCCCGGATCGCCCCGGGGTCGTCACGTTCCTTGAGACGGATACCATGCGAGCGTCGGGAGCCTGCGCGCGAGAACGGCATGGAGCTGGAGGGGTTCGCCGGTCTCGGGACCATGGGAGGGGCGATGGCCGC
>JARLGS010000802.1 GCA_031292695.1 Mycobacterium sp.
CGCTGTGGCCCGAGATGTGGTTGCGCCGTCACTCACGGGTTCCCCCGCGAGATGTCGTCAGCCTGCTCGGCCTGATTCTCGACGGCGTGCCGCACCTCGATCACCCTGCGTGCGCCCGCCATCCCGAGGTGTTCGATGATCCGACCGACGAGCTGGTCGCCCCCCTCGCGGTGGCGATCTGCAACACCGCCTGCCCGTCGGCGACGAGATCGACATGCCTCGCGTGGGCACGATCACAGCCGCCCGGCTCGCTGCGGGGCATCATCGGCGGTCAATTATTCCGTGCGCCATCATGATTCACTACTTCCCGTCCGCCCGGCCAAATGCCGGCATGTGCCCTCGGCGGTTCAATCGGCCTGTCGCACAACGACACTCGCGCCGGAAGGCCAGCTGATGGCGGCGCGAGCGCCCAAGATGTGCGGGCACATCGACCCGGACGGCACCATGTGCCGCGAGCTGGTGCGGGGTGTGCGGTACTGCGAGGAACACCGGCCAGCGCACACCTGGCAGCGTGTCGACACCAAACGCAGCGGCACGTCGGCGCACCAGACACGACGGCTGCGGGTGCTGCGCCGCGACGGCTACCGATGCCAAATCGGTTACACCGGAATCTGTTTGGGCACGGCGAACGAGCTGGATCACATCATCCCGATAGGCGAGGGGGGAGCTGACACCGACGAGAATGGGCAAGCTGCTTGTCGCGCATGCCAATTGGCCAAGGCGACACGCGAAGCACATCGCGCCAGCGGCCACCGGGTTGTCGAACCCGCCCGTAATGTGAAGCAGCCACCGAGCCATGCGCAGGAGCTGCCGAGGGTGATCATCACAGGAGGGTGAGGACCTCGTCGCGGCGGCGAGGACGAACTCGTCAATGCATTGACCAGTTTCGGCGGCGTCGGATTTTAGGGGACGGTTCGCCAGGAGGAACCCCCGGACCTCGATGGGCCGCGCCGTTGGCAAGCGACTGGCGCGGCGGGCCAGCTCGATGCGCGTGACGGCACCGGGGACGCCAGCAGCCATCCCAATGTCCGCCGGGATGGTCGGCAGCCAGCTCCACCAGGACGGCACGCACGCCACGAATGAGCACGGCGGACGCGCCGATGGTGACGGCGCTGGGCGGGCGGCTCGATGCCATGCGGGCAGCCGGTCCCCGACATCGTGGACGCATCGCATGGCTGGCGCGGCCAAATGCCTTGTGCCAGAATGTGATTCAATGCCGCTGCGGCAGTGGGGCATACGTCTCCAGCAACCCCCCGACCGTTCTACAGCAAACGCTGCAGCACCCTCCGCGATGATGCAGTCGGCATCGTCGCAGGTCAGAGGGCCGCGCCGCCTGATGCGGACACGGTCCCCACGGTGCATCGCCGCAGGTCAGAGGCACCCCCACCCACCCCTGGGGAGGGCATGCCCCCCTGGCCAGCCTCCCGGCCGGAACAGTAGAATCGGATCGCTGCAGGTTGAGGCTTTTCGGTCGTGGCCCTGAGCTGCGGCTGCGAGATGCCCTCCCGCGACCAACCCTCGGCGCGGTAGCAAACATTAACGGCACCGCCAGCAAACCCCCAGGGGCCGCCGTCCGTTCGTGACGCCTCTCCGACACTGGTGTCAAGTTGGCACCAGTGTTTTGTTCATTCGCTGGGTGTCCCGGTGCTGTACCCCGTCGGCTTCGCCGCCACCTCGCGAGTCGTCCGTTCGTGACGCCCCTCCGACACTGATGTCAAGTTGGCACCAGTGTTTTGTTTATTCGCTGGGTGTCCCGGTGCGGTGCCGCCGTGTGCTTGTTTCCTGGCCTGCTGCAACGGTTCTAAGATGCGAGCGCAGTTTGGCGGCGTGGCATCAGTACACGCACCCCGAGTCCGGCGACGACGACGAGGATTCCGGCGAGGACTCCGGCGAGGACGAGGGGAGCGGCGCGCACGTCGGCCACAACACCGGCGACAACGAGTGGTACACGCCCTCTCGCTACATCGAGGCCGCGCGGGCTCACCGGCTGAGCTGGATGCCGCCGTTTTGGCCCCTGAGCGGCCCGTGGCGGCCCGAAACCACCTGTGCCGGGCAACCTGTGCCACCCCCCACGTCGGCCACCGCCAGCGAGGCCGACATCCGTTCCCAGGCAGCAGGTATCACCCGTGATCCGGTCAGCGCCAGATGGCGCTCGCTGGGCCCTGGCGTCGTTCGCTGGAGCACGTTACGCTTTCACCGAGGTCGTCCCCGCAGTGGGACGTGAGCCTCCGTGGTGTACGAGCCGCAGCGCCCCACTCCCGCGCAGTCA
>JARLGS010000803.1 GCA_031292695.1 Mycobacterium sp.
ACGACGTCCTTGATGGCGGCCTTGTCGGTCGAGCCGACCGGCGTGGTCGGGTCGATCAGGATCTCGATGTGCAGGCCGTGGTGGACCAGCAGCACCGACCACGATGCGTCACCGAGCTTGCCGGTGTAACCGACGAACTCTTCCGGGTTGGCGAGGCCGACCGACGAGCGCTCGCGCGAGGAGTCACCAGCTTCGGACAACCCGTCACCCAGTGTCGCGACCAGCTGGTGCTCGTCGTCGATCTTGAGACCGGTGATGTCGGCCCAGGATCCGGCCGCCAGCGGGACGGCCTGGTCCAGGAAGTTGCGGGCGTAGGCGATCACCTTGTCGCCACGGACCTTGTTGTAGCCCTTGCCGGCTTCGGCGCCACCCTCATCGGAGATGACGTCGGTGCCGTACAGCGCGTCGTACAGCGAGCCCCAGCGGGCGTTGGCGGCGTTGAGCGCGAACCGGGCGTTCAGGATCGGCACCACCAGTTGAGGGCCGGCGGTGCTGGTGATCTCGGTGTCGACGCCGGACGTGGTGATGCTGAAGTCTGCGGGCTCAGGCTGCAGGTAGCCGATCTCGGTCAGGAACTGCTGGTAGGAGTTCTTGAATTCGTCGGTGTCGACTGGGTCGATCACCCGGGCCCGGTGCCACTTGTCGATCTGTGCCTGCAGGTCGTCACGGCGGGCCAGCAGGTCCTGGTTCTTCGGGGTGAGATCGGTGATGACCTTGTCCACGCCGGCCCAGAAGCTGTCCGGATCGACTCCGGTGCCGGGCAGAGCCTCATTGGTGATGAAGTCGTGCAGGACGCGGGCCACCCGCAGATTTCCCACCGTCACACGATCAGTCATTTGTTCTCCTCCTCAAGCGGCCAATGCGGCGTCGCCCCAGTTTACCCGTGGGTAACCGCAGCTCACCGCTGTGTCGGCCATTGAGAAACCCGTCACACCGCCGTCGGCGTGTCTGGGAACGGGTTTGCCGAACGTCCCGGTGATGTCATTGCGGCGCTGCGCCCGGCAACGCGATCACGGGTGCACCAGGAGTGTGCAGCCGTCCGGCCAGCCACGGCAGGGCCGTGGCGAAGGCCTGGGCGGCGCTGGGGAAGGTGTGGTCGCCGCCGTGCGGGACCACCGCGCAGTCGATACCGACGCTGCTGACGAGCGCGCACAGGTAATCGGCGACGGCGGTGTGGTTCTCGGGGTTGGTAGGAGGTTTGAGGTCCGGTACCGGCCCGGACCGGCCTGACCGGTATATCGCCGGCCCTTCCTCCGACACGGCGAACCAGCCGGCCACCCCGGAATACGGCCCGTGCTTCCGCACCACGGTCGCGGGGTCGAACGCGTCGAATGCCGCGGCGTCACCGCCGAACAGCCGCGCAATGGTCTGGCCTTTGGACCCGGCGTTGGGGCCGACCTGCCCGTCCATGTCGACGAAGGACTGGAACAGCTCGGGGTGCATCACCGTGGTCATCACCGCGCAGGTGCCGCCCGCCGACCAGCCGGCGATGCCCCAGCGGGACGGGTCCGGGCTCGCCGAGAATTCCGAGACGATGTACGGCACCACGTCTTCGGTGAGGTGGTCGGCGGCCATTCCGCGGGGCCCGTTGACGCATTCGGTGTCGTTGCTGAATTCGCCGCTGGTGTCCACGAACACCAGGATCGGTGCGTTCCCGCCGTGCACGGCCGCGAAATCGTCGGCGGTGCGCTGCGCGCCGCCGGCTGTGGGCCAGTCGGCCGGCCAGCCGAACTCGCCGCCGACCATGACCACCGCCGGCAACTGCGGGGCGTCGGAGGAGAACCATGCCGGCGGCAGGTACACCATCTCCGGTCGGCTGTGGAAGCCGGACGCATCGTTGGGAATCTGCACCGAAACCACCACGCCGTGGTCCGGGCGTTGACCGGCCTTGCGCATGCTCAGGGCGGCGTCCTGGTCGATCTGACTATTGAGCGCGGCGCCGGTACTGCGTTGCCAGAGCGCCTCGACGGTCGGCAGGTATCCGGTCCAGGTGTTCACCGCCAGGCCGGCGCAGAGGGCGCACAGCGGCACCACCGCGATCGACAGCGCGCGGCGCCACCAGTGCAGGTCACGCCATCCGGCGACGGCTACCACCAGCGCCAACCCGGTCAGGATGAGCCAGACCCACAGGGAGATCGGCACCGGGCCGCCGGCCAGGCCCTGGTCGGCGATGAACCAGCCGCAGGCGAGAGCCAGGACGATGCCGGCGCCGACGGCCGCCGGGAGCCATCGCCGCAGCCAGCGGGGGGACCGGCGGCCGATCGCGAGGGCCAGCACGACCACGGTCACCGCCTGGATCAGGTTGGGCAGCCAACCGTGGAGCAGGCCGATGTTCATCCGGCGCTCCCGTCGGGCGGTGGCTCAGGGATCGGCTGCTCGGGGCGCGGGGCGGGCTGCTCGGTGCGTGGGGCGGGCTGCTCGGTGTCGGCCGTCGTGCGCTCGGTGGTCGTGCTGGTCTGGTCGGTGTCCGTGTTGCTCGCCGACGGGGTGACGGTCGTGGACGTCGAGGTCGGGGTGGCCGAGGTCGTGGACGTCGAGCTCGAGGTCGAGGTGGCCGAGGTGCTGGTCGCCACGGCGCCGCCGCAGGTGTTCGGCGCCGGCGTGCCGTTGAACCGGTCGGTGATCCAGCCCAGCGGATCCGGGTCGGTCGGCGGCGTCACGTAGTCGATGACGTCACCCATGGCACAGGCCCGATCGACTGCGGCCGCGGTCTGCTCCGGCGGTACCAGGCCGTCCGGTTGACCAGGGGTGATCAGCATCGGAGCCGATGCCGGAGCCTGCGGCAGCGTCGTCTTGCGCAGGTAGCCGCGCAGCGATTCAGTGGCTTCGGGGGTGGTCGGGCCCAGGTCGTGCGGGTCCAGCGAGGCCAGCACGCCGGCCCGGTCCGCCACTGCCGGACCGCGGCAGGCCAGCAGGGTGTCCCAGTGCGCTTTCGCCGCACCCCGGCGGTAGTCCTCGATCGGGAAGCCGGGATACGCCCGCGGCATGGCCGCCAGGTACTGCTGCAGCATCAGCTGCTGGTCATGGTTGAGGTTTCCGGCGGCAGCCGCATCGGCCAGCCAGTCCAGCGCCGCGGTCGGAGCCAGGGCAACGGCGCCCTGCGGGCGCAGGCCGCCACCGTAGTCGGTGGCCAACTCGGCGGCCGCCCACGCCGCCTGACCGCCCTGCCCGGTGCCCACGGCGATCCAGTTCGTGGACGCCGCCGGGACCAGCTTGCGCGTCGCGCGAACGAGGTCGATCAGGTTGAAGCCCTCGGTTGTGGAGTCGAGGTAGGGGTGGTAGGTATCGGCCAGCCCGATGCCCTGATAGTCGGTGATCGCCACCAGGTACCCGGCAGCGACCATGAGCCGCACCGTCGGCAGCAGGCCGAGCAGGCTGGGCGATGACGACGGCGCACAATCGGGCTGGATGCCGCCGCCCGGGTTGCCCAGCGCGATGATCCGCCAGCCGTCCGCGGGCGGGTTGCCCTTGGGCAGGAACACCGTGCCGGTCACTTTGGGGTGGCTGTCGTTGATGCCGGACGTGGAGACGTACGTGATGCGTGCCGAGATCGCGGTCAGACCGCCCAGTTCCGGGTCCACGGTCGTCAGCGGCTGTGCGGCGACCAGGGTGCCGGGACCGCTGCCGCTGTAGTCGCCGGGCAACACCTGGGTGTTCCGCGGTGCGGCCTGATCGACGGGATGGTCGGAGCAGCTGGCAACGAGGGCTACGGCGGCGAATGTGGCAAGGCCGGCGGCGAGGGCGGTCCGTAGGGTCACTGCGCACCTCCGTCGTTGCGGACCGACAGCAGCTCCCGGCATCGGTTTGCCAGTGAATCGCGAAGCGGCACAGCTCGATTGGCAATGTCCTGTTGGCGGCGCACGTACTCGGCGCGGCCAGCGGAGTCCTCGATGGCGACGGGCTCGATGCCGTAGTCGCTGAGATCGTAGGGGCTGGCCTGCATGTCGAGGACGCGTGCATCCGCGGCGAGGTCGAGGCAATCCATCAACAGATTAGACTCCAGCAAAGGTCCGAGTTTGTAACTCCATTTGTACAAGTCCATGTTGGCGTGCACACAGCCCGGCTGCTCGGTGGCTGACTGGGCGTGTCGGGTCAGTGCCTCGCTGTTCCGTGGCACCGCGGGTTCGGTGAAGAACCGATAGGCGTCAAAGTGGCTGCACCGCAACGGTATCGATTCGACCACCGAATCGGTGGCAGAGGCGCCCAGCCGCAGCGGTACCTGGGCGTGACGCACCCCGGGGGCCCGGTACACCATGGCCCACTCGTGCAGGCCGAAGCAGTTCAGCCGGGCCGGCCGCGCGGCTGTCGCAGCCAACAGCTCGGCGACGAAGACGACGGTCTCCCGCCGGCCGGCCAGGTATTCCGTGGTCACCGTCACCGCGTGACCGAACAGGCCGTATCCGGCCCGGTCGGCGAAGCTGCGCGAACCGGCTCCGCGCAGCGCCGATCCGAAACCCGGATGCCAGCGCCGCAGCTGCCGGGGTTTGAGGCTGTAGTAGGTGAACAGGAAGTCCCAGACCGGATGTGGGCGGCCGGCCCGCATCCGCTGTTCGTGCGGCGCCAGGAACGCGTCGACGCGCTGCAGGTAGCGCAGTTCTCGCGACCGCCAATCACCTTCGTCGAGGACCATGAGCGGCCGCGCGCACAGCGTGTCAGACACGGTGCGTTCCGTCGCGCACGATGCCGACCAGGTCTTCCACCAGGTCCTCCAGCGCCACCATGGCGGTGACGTAGCCGTCGGTGGTGACCAGGGAGAGGTGACTGTTGTTGCGCCGCAACCAGGACAGCGCGTCGGGCACCGGCAAGGTGGACGCGACCATCGGCAGCGGCCGCACCATGGACCGGTCCAGGACTGCGTCGCTGTCGTCGATCTGGGGCAGCACGTCCTTGATGTGCAGGTATCCGATGAAAGCGCTGTGGCCGTCGGTGACCGGGAACCGGGAGTAGCCGGTCTCGCGCAACGCCTGGGCCACCGCGCCCACGGTCGGGCCGGAACCGGGCGCGGCGATCGGGATGGCACGGATGTCCTGCAGCGGGATGGCGACGTCGCTGACGGTCCGCGTCCTGATGTGCAGGGCCCGGGTCAGCCGCAGGTGCTCTGCGGCGTCCAGCAGCCCTTCCGACAGTGACTCGGCGAGCATCTCGGACAGTTCGACCGTCGAGACGGCGATCCCGAGTTCGTCCTTCGGCTCCACGCCGAGCAGTCGCAGCGTGCTGTTGGCGCACCAGTTGTAGAAGATGACCAGCGGGCGGGCCAGTCCCATGTAGACCAGGTAGGGCGGGATCAGCAGCATGGCCGCCTTCTCCGGCCCGGCGATCGCGATGTTCTTGGGCACCATCTCACCGAGCAGCACGTGCAGGATCACGACCACCGCCAGCGAAACGGCGAATGCCGCGGTGTGCAGCACCGAACCGGACACCCCGAGGGCATCGAACGGCCCCCGCAGCAGGTCTGCGACCGCCGGTTCGCCGACCCGGCCCAGCAGGATCGAGCAGATGGTGATGCCGAGCTGGGCGCCGGCAAGCATCATCGACAGTCGCTCACCGGCCCGCAGCACCGCCACCGCGCTGTGTTTGCCTTGCTCGGCCAGCGCCTGCAGGCGGTCGCGGCGGGCCGAGATCAGCGCGAATTCGGCGCTCACGAAGAAGGCGTTCGCGCCCAGTAGCGCCACGGTCAGGATGATCCCGAGAACGTCATTCACCGTCTGCCCCCGCATCGTCGGGGCCGAGTTCGGTGAGCTCGAGTTGGTCGATGCGCCGGCCGTCCATCCGGATCACCGTGGCCTGCCAGCGCACCGGATCCTGTTCCGGGTTGTCGGGGTCGAATTCGGTGAGCACGACGGTGTCACCGGCCTGCGGGATGTGGCCGAGTCGCTCGAGCACCAAGCCGCCGATGGTCTCGTAGTCACCTTCGGGCGCGCGGAACGGCGTCTCGGTGTCAACCTCGTCGATCCGCAACAGCCCGGAGACCAGCCAGCCGTCGCGCACCTCGAGCACGTCCGGGGTGGCATCGTCGTGCTCGTCGCGGACGTCGCCGACGATCTCTTCGATCAGGTCCTCGACGGTGACCATGCCGGCGGTGCCGCCGTATTCGTCGACGACGAGCGCGGTCTGGACACCGTTGGCCCGGATCTGCGTCATCACCGCGTCACCGTCCAGGGTCGACGGCACGGTGGGGACGGGGCGCGCCAGCTGCGCGAGCCGGGTGCTGGCCCGGCGCTCGGCGGGAATCTCGAAGACCTGTTTGACGTGCACCATGCCGACCGTCTCGTCGAGGTCACCGGCGACGATCGGGAAGCGGGAGAACCCCGTCCGGATGGCCGTCTCGATCAGGTCGGCGACGGTGTCGGTGACTTCCAGAGATTCGATCATCGACCGCGGGGTCATCAGCTCCTCGGCGGTGCGGCCGCCGAATTGCAGTGAGCGGTCGATCAATTCGGCCGTCTGGCGGTCCAGTGAGCCGCTTTCGGCGGAGTTGCGGACCAGTGCCAACAGCTCCTGAACGGACCGTGCTGAGCGGAGTTCCTCGGCGGGTTCGATGCCGAGCCGGCGCAGCACCCAGTTTGCCGTGCCGTTGGTGAGCCTGATCGCGGGGGAGAACATGATGGAGAACAGCCACTGCCACGGCACGGTGGCGCGCGCCGTCGGCGTCGGCCGGGCCACCGCCAGGTTCTTCGGTACCAGTTCGCCGAACACCATTGACACCGACGTCGCGATCAGCAGGGCCAGACCCAGTGCCAGCGGATCGGTGAACCCTTCCGGCAGACCCAGCGCATGCAGGGGGCCGCGCAGCAGGCGGGCCACCACCGGTTCGGCAAGGTACCCGGTGATCAGCGTGGTGATCGAGATACCAATTTGGGCGCCGGACAGCTGGAACGACAGATTGCGGTGCGCCGAGAGGACGATCCGGTCCCGCCGGCCGCCAGTGCGGGCGTTGGCCTCGACCGTGCTGCGTTCCAGCGCGGTCAGTGAGAACTCGGCGGCCACGAAGACCGCGGTGCCGATGGTGAGAAGTACGAATGCCGCGAGGCTCGCAATGGTCAGGGCCGCAGTCACTGCACACCGCCGGACGGGGCGCCGGGCTGACGGCCCGGCCGGCTACTGGGAGGTTCGGCGTCGACCGGCTCGGCGAGCATGCAATCGGCCTGGCACGCTCCCGCCGGGCTCGGGGCAGCAACTGCCCCAACGGGTGCCTGCGGCACGTGCTCCCTTTCGCTGAATCGAGATGAACGGCCGACCGAACCTGTGGCGATCGACAGACGTTCCACCGCAATGGTAGCTGGTCGGCCCGGTGTCACCTGGTGCCGAGGATGGTGCGGCGCCTGCGGTGTGAGTCACCAACCGGTCGGCAGCGGGTGTCCCTCGGCGAATCCGGCGGCCGACTGCACACCGAGCACCACCTTCTCGTGCAGTTCGCTCAGATTGGCCGCGCCGACATAGGTGCAGGTGCTGCGGACCCCCGAGGTGATGTGGTCGAGCAGGTCTTCGACGCCGCCGCGCACCGGGTCCAGCATCATCTTCGACGACGAGATGCCCTCCTCGAACAGCGCTTTGCGGGCTTGGTCGAACGCGCCGTCACCGGCGGTGCGGGCCGCCACGGCGCGCTTCGACGCCATGCCGAAGCTCTCCTTGTACCGCTGGCCTTCCCGGTCGGTCAGCAGATCGCCGGGCGATTCGTAGGTGCCGGCGAACCAGGAGCCGATCATCACGTTCGCCGCACCGGCGGCCAGCGCCAACGCCACGTCGCGGGGGTGCCGGACTCCGCCGTCGGCCCACACGTGGCTGCCGAGTTCCCTTGCCGCTGCGGAACATTCGAGAACCGCCGAGAACTGCGGACGGCCCACCCCGGTCATCATCCGGGTCGTGCACATGGCGCCGGGGCCGACTCCGACCTTGACGATGGACGCGCCGGCATTGATCAGGTCACGAGTACCGCCGGCCGACACCACGTTCCCGGCCACCAGCGGCAAGCCCAGATCCAGGGCGGCCACCGCGGCCAGGGCCTCGAGCATCTTGACCTGGTGCCCGTGGGCGGTGTCGACGACCAGGACGTCCGCTCCGGCTTCGGCCAGTGCGCACGCCTTGGCTGCGACGTCGCCGTTGATGCCGACGGCCGCCGCGATCCGGAGCCGGCCCTGGGCGTCGACCGCGGGTGTGTAGATGCCGGCGCGGATCGCTCCGGTGCGGGTCAGCACGCCGGCCAGCGAACCATCGGCATTGGTCAGCACCGCCACGTCGACCGGCGAGTGCTCGAGTAGGTCGAACACCTTGCGCGGCTCGGTGCCCGCCGGCGCGGTGACGAAATCGGTGGTCGCCACGTCCCGGACCCGGGCGAAGCGGTCCACCCCGGCGCAGCCCGCCTCGGTAACCAGGCCGACCGGACGTCCGGCTCCTTCCGAATCGCTACTCGCGTCCGCCGCCACGACCACCGCGGCGCCGTGGGCCCGCTTGTGCAGCAATGCCAGGGCATCTGAGACCGAGTCGTCGGGTGTCAGCACCACCGGGGTGTCGGCGACCAGATCGCGACTCTTGACGAAGTCGACGGTCCGCCGGACCACGTCGATCGGCAGATCCTGCGGCAGCACCACGATGCCGCCGCGGCGGGCGATCGTCTCAGCCATCCGCCGGCCGGCCACCGCCGTCATGTTGGCCACGACGATCGGGATGGTGGTGCCGGTGCCGTCGGTGGTGGTCAGGTCGACTTCGAAGCGCGACGTCAGCTCCGAGCGGCTGGGCACCACGAAGACGTCGTTGTAGGTCAGGTCGTACGGAGGCTGATGGCCGTCAAGGAACTCCACAAATTCAGCCTAGTGGCTCACCGGTTTGGCGAGCAGACCTAAAACTGCCCCTCTTCCGGCGAAGAGGGGCAGTTTTAGGTCTGCTCGTGGGAGGGGACTAGGCCTCGACCTCGGTGCGGTCGCCGCTCCACAAGGTGTGGAACTTCTGGCCCTCCGGTGCGTCGGTGCGGCCGTAGGTGTGGGCGCCGAAGAAGTCGCGCAGGCCCTGGGTCAGTGCCGCGGGCAGCCGGTCGGTGCGCAGCGCGTCGTAGTAGGACAGCGACGACGAGAAGCCCGGGATCGGGATGCCGAGGGTCGTGGCGGTGCTAACTACGCGGCGCCAGCTGTCGATTGCCGACTCGACCGCGATGCGGAAGTACGGCGCGGCCAAGAGGGTCGCCAGCTCGGGCTCGGCGTCGAACGCCTCTTTGATGCGGTTCAGGAACTTGGCGCGGATGATGCAGCCGCCGCGCCAGATGGTGGCCAGGTCGCCGGGCTTGACGTTCCAGCCGTACTCTGCGCTACCGGCCTCGATCTGGTTGAAGCCCTGTGCATAGGCGACAATCTTCGAGGCGTACAGCGCCTGTCGGACGTCCTCGATGAACTGTGTTGTGTCGCTGGGCTTTTCGCCGAGGTGTCCCGAGGCCATGCCGACCGTGGCACGGCGCTGCGGCACCGAGCCCGACAGGGCGCGCGCGAACACCGCTTCGGCGATGCCGGTGATGGGGATGCCGAGGTCCAGCGCGGACTTGACGGTCCAGCGACCGGTGCCCTTCTGCTCGGCCTCGTCGACGATCACGTCGACCAGCGGCTTGCCGGTCTTGGCGTCGACCTGGCGCAGCACCTCGGCGGTGATTTCCACCAGGTAGCTGTCCAGGTCGCCCTTGTTCCACTCGGCGAAGACGTCGGCGATCTGGCCGGCCTCCATACCCAGCCCGTCGCGCAGCAGCTGGTATGCCTCACCGATGAGCTGCATGTCCGAGTATTCGATGCCGTTGTGGACCATCTTGACGAAGTGCCCGGCACCGGCGGGGCCGATGTGGGTGCAGCACGGGACGCCGTCGACGTGGGCGGAGATCTCTTCGAGCAGCGGCCCGAGCGAGGTGTAGGACTCAGCGGGACCGCCGGGCATGATCGACGGGCCGTTGAGCGCACCCTCCTCGCCGCCGGAGATGCCGGCGCCGACGAAATGCAGGCCGCGTTCGCGGATGGCCTTCTCGCGGCGGATGGTGTCGGTGTACAGCGCGTTGCCGCCGTCGATGATGATGTCGCCGGGCTCCATGGCGTCGGCGAGTTCGTTGATCACCGCGTCGGTCGGGTCGCCCGCCTTGACCATGATGAGCACCCGGCGCGGCTTCTCCAGTGCGTCCAGGAACTCGGCGATGGTCTCGCTGCGCACGAACTTGCCTTCGGAACCGTGTTCGGCCAGCAGGGCGTCGGTCTTGGCGACGGAGCGGTTGTGCAGTGCGACGGTGTACCCGTGGCGGGCGAAGTTACGGGCGATGTTGGAGCCCATCACCGCCAGGCCGGTGACGCCGATCTGAGCGGTAGCGGTGGATGCAGATGAATCCGTGGTTCCCGACACAGCTGGCCCTTTCGTTGTTTGGTTGTGGCGCAAAGTCTTTCGGGCTCACGATCGGCCGGCTCAGCGCATGCGCCACAGCTGTCGATGGGGCCAGTGGATGAGTCTACGAGAAGAACAACCGATGCAATTCAGTGAGCCACGGCACAGCTACCGCGACGGTCGGAACAACCAGTACCGCAGCCGCGGCCAGATAGGCACCGGCCGCCAGGAGTGAGCTGTTGGGTTCGCCGGCCAGCCGCTGCACCCGAAGCACGGTGGTCGGCCCGCCGGCGGCGAGCGCTCCCTTCGGCGCGCGCCCGGACGCGCAGGCGACGAGAGCCCGGGCCAGCGGGGTGGGACCGGTCGCGCGGACTGCGGCGTCGTCGGCGAGCAG
>JARLGS010000804.1 GCA_031292695.1 Mycobacterium sp.
ATGTGCGCACCGACGACGGCTGGCGCCTCAAGACGCGGGCCATGACGTTCATCCGGCGCAGCGGTGCACACGATCACGGCAAGCCCCACGCGATCGGGCGGCCGTCCGCGTGACCGAGTTGCACGATCCCGCGACGTTCCGCACGGCGCTGCAGAGCTGGCTCGCGGAGCACGATCTGACCCCACCGGACGATCACACGCTCGCCGGGCACATGCGACAGTTCGCCCGCGTGCAGAAGGCGTTGTACGACGCCGGCTGGAGCCGCTACGGCTGGCCCGAGCACGCCGGCGGCCTGGGCGGCCCCGCCATGCTGCGGGCCATCGTCGGCGAAGAGGTCGTCGGCCGCAGGCTCGCCGAGCCGGGCCCGTACTCGATGCTCGAGGTGCTGGCGCCGACCATGATCGATTACGCCCCGGAAGCGCTGGCCGCCGAGATGGTGCCGAAGCTGCTGAGTGGCGAAGAGCAATGGTGCCAAGGGTTTTCCGAACCCGGCTCGGGTAGCGACCTGGCCTCCATCACCACCCGCGCCGTGCCGCACCCGACGGAGGGTGACCGCTACCTCATCAACGGCCAGAAAGTCTGGACCAGTTTCGCTCAGTACTCGCACCGATGCATCCTGCTGACCCGGACCGGCGACGCCGCCACCCCGAATCATCAGGCCATCACCGCGTTCTTCGTCGACCTGCACTCCCCCGGGATCACCGTGCGGCCGCTGCACACCATGCACGGCGTCGACGAGTTCTGCGAGGTGTACTTCGACAACGTCGAAGTACCCGCATCGCGAATGCTCGGTAGGCCCGGCGACGGCTGGCAGCTGGCGATGGATCTGCTTCCGTACGAGCGCTCGACATGTTTCTGGCAGCGCATCGCGTATCTGTACTCACGGTTCGACGCGCTGATCGGTGCGGTGCGCGGCCACGGCCAGGTCGTCGACGATGACCTCGGCGAGGCGTTCCTGGCCTTGCACACCCTGCGGTGCCGCTCGCTGGTAACCCAGCAGCGCCTGGCCAACGGCCACAAACTGGGCCCGCATACCTCGATCGACAAGGTGCTGCTGGCCGGCGCCGAGCAGAAGCTCTACGACACCGCCCGAGATCTGTTGCCGGGCACCATGGAATTCACCGATGGCGACTGGCGTACCGAGTTCCTGTACTCGCGCGCGGCCACCATCTACGGCGGCACTGCCGAGGTGCAGCGCAACATCATCGCCCGTCGGCTGCTCGACCTGGGGAAGGAGTGACCATGGAGGCGTTGGACGCCCAGTCGCTCGAACTGCTCGAAGACACCATGCGCAAGACCATGCTGGCGACCTCCGGCACCGAGCTGGAGGCCGCGCTCGCCGACCTGGGCTGGGCCGACATGCTGTCCGAGTTGCCGGACATGGCCATCCCCCTGGTGTTCCGGTTGCTCGGCGAAACCGGTTCGCACGCTTCGATCATCAACGACGTACTGCTGGAGACCATCGGTGGACTGCCCGGCGGTACTCCCCCGATGCCGTATGCCGGTGGCAGTTGGGTGATCTGGCAGCGGGTTCCGGAAGCCGGCGACTCGGTGCTCGGCGGGCTACCGCTACGCCAGGTGCCCGACGGCGAATTGATGCGGATGGGTGAAGCCCGTCGCGCACTCGGTTGGTGGCTCGTCGGTTCGGCTCGGGCCATGTTGGCGCTGGCGCGTCAGCACGCTCTCGATCGGGTGCAGTTCGGCAAGCCGATCGCGTCGTTCCAGGCGATTCGGCACCGGCTGGCCGAAACTCTGGTGGCGATCGAGGGCGCCGAGGCGACGCTGCTGCTGCCCGGCGACGAGAGCCCCGACTTGACGGCGATGCTGGCCAAAGCGGCGGCGGGCAAGGCGGCACTCACCGCGGCGAAGCACTGCCAACAGGTGCTCGGCGGTATCGGTTTCACCACTGAGCACGACCTGCACATCCACGTGCAGCGAGTCCTTGCACTGGACGGATTGCTGGGCAGCTCAAAGGAACTCACCCGCAAAGCCGGTTCCGGGCTCCGGGCCCGCGGCTCGGCACCCCGGCTGGCGCACCTGTAGGTTCCCGGCTCCCGCGAGCGGCAATGAGACTGTTCCGTTACGGAACGTTTCCTTTTCGCCCAAACCTTCTGTTGCGACGCAAATGAGAATACTATTCTCAGCATGAGAAAGTTACAATCTCAGACACGTTGGTCGCGAGGGGGTCTGGCACACCGATGGCAAGACGTTCTCCGGTACAGTTCATCCATGCTCTACCCGACCAACCTGCAGCTGAGCCGCTGGTGAGCAACGCCAGTGAAGAGCCCGCCTGGAAGCAGCGCGCGGTTGAGCGTTCCATCAAGACCGCCAAACTGCGTGCCGCGCAGCGCGTGCAACGGTTCCTCGACGCGGCCCAGGCCATCATCATCGAGAAGGGCAGCACGGACTTCACCGTGCAGGAGGTCGTGGACCGCTCGCGGCAGTCACTGCGCAGCTTCTACCTGCAGTTCGACGGCAAGCACGAACTTCTGCTCGCGCTGTTCGAAGACGCGCTGAGCCGCTCGGCCGACCAGATTCGGGCCGCCACGTCGGGCCAGACCGATCCCATCGAGCGGCTGAAGGTCGCCGTCCAATTGCTGTTCGAGTCCTCTCGACCGGACCCGGCCGCCCGTCGTCCGCTGTTCACCGACTTCGCGCCGCGCCTGCTGGTATCGCATCCGTCCGAGGTCAAGGTGGCGCACGCGCCGCTGGTGACGCTGCTGACCGAGCTCATGGAGGATGCCTCCGAGGCCGGCAAGCTGCGGGCCGGCATCAACGCCAAACGCATGGCCGCAATGACCATGCAGACGGTCATGTTCGTCGCCCAGTCCAGCAGCTCCGACGACGCCAGCGTCAAGCCGATCACGGCCGACGAGGTGTGGGACTTCTGCGCCCACGGATTCGCAGCCAGCTAGCTCGAGAACTCGATTCTCTTCATCGAGAATCTTATTCGCCCGAACTTGCGCGTGCAGTCGTGCCATCGCCCCATTCCGCGCCTAGCGGTGCGCCGACGCTACGGTCTATGACGAATTTCGGCTGATTCTCGTCAATAACCGCAGCCTCGGCGCAACAGCCGATCAGAGCCCGATGTAGACCGACTTGGTGTTGAAGTAGGCCTCGAGCCCCTTCTTGCCCCGCTCGCCGCCCCAGCCCGACTGCTTGTGGCCGCAGATCGGCATCGAGGGGTCTGCCGCCAATGCGGTGTTCACCCAAATCTGGCCGCCGCGAAGCGCATTCGCAACACGATGGGCCCGGCTGAGGTTCTCGGTCCAGATGGCACCGGCGAGACCGTACTCGGTGTCGTTCGCGGCGGCGATCGCCTCCTCCTCTTCATCGAACGGAATCACCGAACCCACCGGACCGAAGATCTCCTCCTTGATGAGGCGCATATCAGGAGTGGTGTTGGTGATGATCGTCGCTTCGTAGAAGTAGCCCGTGCGGTCCATCGGCTTACCGCCAGTGATGATTTCGGCACCGCCGGCCACGCCGTCGCTGACGATGCCCTCGACGCGACTCCGCTGCTTCTGGCTGATCAGTGGTCCCAGGACCGAGGTGGGATCCTCGTACCCGCCCATCGGCAGCATCTTGGCGAACCCGGCCAGCCCCTCCACGACCTGGTCATAGATCTTGCGCTGCACATAGATCCGCGATGTGCACGAACAGTTCTGGCCCGAGCCGGCCAGCAGACCCATGGCGGCGCCCATGATCGCCTTGTCCAGGTTCGCATCGTCGAACATGATCAGCGGCGATTTGCCGCCGAGTTCGAGCGTCAGGCGCTTGAGGTTGCCTGCGGCGGCCTTGACGATCAGCCGTCCGACCTCCGTCGACCCCGTGAACGCGATCTTGTCGACGTCGGGATGTGCGGTGAGGGCCGCGCCGGTGGTCTCGCCATAGCCGGTGATCACATTGAGGACGCCGTCCGGAAGCCCGGCCTCGCGGAAGATCTCCTCCAGCTTCAGTGCCGACAGCGGCGTCTCCTCGGCCGGCTTGAGCACCGCGCTGCAACCCGCCGCCAGCGCGGGAGCGACCTTGAGCATCGCCACAAAGAAGGGGCCGTTCCACGGGATTATCAGCCCCACCACGCCTACCGGCTCCAGTTGGGTGAACGTGTGGTACTCCTCGAAGTGCCCGAGCAGACCATCGGAGATGAGATTCGCCGATTCGCCGTGGATCTTGCCGACCCAGCCGGCGTAGTAGATCAGCATCTCGTTGGCCACCTTGATGATCTGCTGCGCAGCCATCGCGTTCATGCCGTTGTCGCGCGCCTCGATCTCGGCGAGTTCCGCGGTCCGCCGCTTGATGATCTCGGCGGCACGGAACAAGACCTCCGCGCGGTGCGCGGCAGGCAGCTTGCGCCACACGCCCGACTCGAAGGTGTCGCGCGCCCGGGCCACCGCCGCATCGACGGCCGCCTGGTCGGAATCGGGGACTTCCGCGATCTGCTCCTCGTTGGAGGGATTGAAGACCGGGATGGTGCCCGAGGTGGAATTGGCCACCGCGGTATCGACATCGATGGTGTTGGTCAAGGTCCTGATCCTTTCGCCGAACTGCTCCAACAGCGCGACGCCGTCGGTCGCCGGGAATTCTTTGCACCATCCGCTGCGGGCGCACGGTCACACTGCGGGGTAGGTTACGCGCATAACCAACCGCCGTCCAGTGCCTGTCGCACACGGTCGAGGCAGGTTCGCACCATCGACGTCAAGACTTGCAGCCCGAACCCGGCCGCCACTTGGCCAAGGTCGGCAGACCCGGCGCTGAATAGCGGAATCAGTTCAAGCCCAATGGGTTTCCCGAAGTCAGGTCGAAGACCGGACGATCAGCCGGGCGATGTCGGTGAACTGCGGCGGCTCCGGCGCCGGATAGCCCAACTCTTCCAGTACGGCAGCGATGGCCGCGTCGGCAACGGCGCCGGGGTCGAACTCCACAGTGGTCAACGGTGGTGAACTGAGGGCACCCATCGGGTTCGCGTCAACGCCGATGACCGCCAACTCCCCCGGACAGTCCAGCCCCGCCTCCCGAATGCCGTGCAGCACCAGGAACGCCACTTCGTCGCTCTGCGCGCACACCGCGGTCACGCCGCCATCGCGCCACCCGGTGACCACCTCGACGGCGGTATCGATCGTGACGGCAGCCACGGCCGGCGGCGGCAGCTCGTGGTCCCGGGCCGCACCGGCGACGCCGGCGAGCCAGTAGTCGCCCAGCGCACGCCATTTCGCAATCCCGGTGTAGGCGAATGCGAGTCGGCGGTGCCCGCGAGAAACCAGATGCGCGACGCGCAGCGCGCCGACCGCCAGATGCGGATCGCCCAGTGCGGGCAGAGTGCCGATCTCGATCAGCGGTACCTGCGCCGCCGCGGCCGCCGCGCGTGCACCGGCGCTGAGTGGGAACAGGCTGGTCACTGCGATGGGGTCGAGGTGCCGGATCGCCTCGATGACGTACTGGTCGTCGTCGGTCTCGAAAATCTGCACCTGGAGCAGACCCATCCGGGCCAGTTCGGTGGTCATCTGGTTGCCCGCCTGCATCGGCATCTCGCCGACCGCGACGCGTGGCACCACGTAGAGCACCACGCCACTCTTGCCGCGAGCCAGATTGCGGGCAGCCACATTTGGCCGGTAGCCCAGTTGCTCGGCGGCCCGGGTGACCGCTTCATGGGTCCGCGCAGAGATCCGTCTGCCCTTGGACTTGTTCAGTACGTAGCTGACGGTCGCGGTCGACACGCCGGCCAAGCGGGCGACGTCAGCGTGCGTCGGGCGCGCAGGCTTACCCGATCTGGACACCTCGCCGCCGGCCATGCCTCATGGTCGCACGCGATGTGCGGTCAGCGTTTCACCGAGGCGCAAAAGTGGCTACGGCTGGTCCTTGACCGAGGCCTTCGGCGGGCCTGCGGTCTTCCAGTCCTCCAAGCCGTCTTCGGCCAGGCCGACCGGGAAGCCGTTCTCGTGCACCTGCGCCCAGTGGCTGTGGTTCAGCTCATGCATGGTGAAGCAGGCGTTCAGCGAGTTGTAGAAACCCTGGTTGTCCTGGGTCTGGTTGACCGACTCCTTGATCAGGAGGGCAGCCATGGTCGGCACTTTGGCGATGCGGCGGGCGAATTCCAGTGTCTTGTCGGCCAGTTCGTCGACCGGGAAAATTTTGGAGACCATCCCGAGTCCGTGCGCCTCCTCCACCGACAGGGTGTCGCCGGTGAGCATCAGCTCCTTGGTCTTGCGCGGGCCGAATTCCCAAGGGTGCGCGAAGTATTCGACGCCGCACATACCCAAGCGGGTGCCCACCACGTCGGCGAACCGGGTGTTGTCGGCGGCGACGATCAGGTCGCACGACCACATCAACATCAGCGCCGCGGCGTACACGTCACCGTGCACCGAAGCCACGGTGATCTTGCGCAGATTGCGCCAGCGCCGGGTGTTCTCGAAGTAGTGGTGCCACTCCTGCAGCATCAGGCTCTCGGCGCCCGCGCGGGTGGCGCCGTTGACCTTGAAGCTCGGGTGCTGGTCGGGACCCGGGGTGTACTCGCTGCGCTGCGCGGCCGACCCGAGGTCGTGACCCGAGGAGAACATCGGGCCGTTGCCACCCAGGATCACCACGCGCACGGTGTCGTCGGCCTCGGCCCGCAGGAACGCCGCGTGCAGTTCGACGAGCATGCCCCGGTTCTGGGCATTACGCGCCTCTGGCCGGTTGAGCATGATCCGGGCGATGGTGCCCTCGTCGAGAGTTTCGTACGTGACGTACTTGTAGCCGGTGTTGCCGGTGTTGTCCGCAGCCATGAGGGCACCTTTCGTTACTCCGCTCGTTACTCCGCGAGCCGACACATATGTACCCGAAATACGGCGTGTCGCGGGACATTTCTGTCTGCTCGCGAGACATCTAGAGCGACAGGATGGTGGCCGAGGCGGTTCCGGGTGCGCCGTACACCTGAGCCAGCCCGACGCGCGGGTTACCGGGCACCTGACGCTCCCCAGCTTCGCCACGCAACTGGCGCACCAACTCATGCATCTGCCGCAGGCCGGAGGCACCGATCGGCTCGCCGTTGGCGATCAACCCGCCGTCGGTGTTGACCGGGATGGTGCCGCCGATCTCGGTGGCCCCGTCGGCCAGCAGCTTCTCCTGGTCGCCATCGGCACACAGCCCGGTCTCGGCCATGTGAATGACCTCGGCGCCGGCGTCGGTGTCCTGCAGTTGTGCGATGTCGACGTCCTCGGGACCGATGCCGGCAACCTCGTAGGCCGCCTTGGCCGCATACACCGTCGGTGACACGTCCTCGTCAAGAGGCGCAGAGGTGGCGTGCACCTCGTAGGCGCCGAACGTGCGGGTACGGATCTCGCTGGCGCGCACATACACCGGCTTGTCGGTGTACTTGTGCGCGATGTCCGCACGGCACATGATCACCGCCGCCGCGCCCTCGTCGGGCGCACAGAACATGTACTGCCGCAGCGGGTAATTCAGCACCGGCGAGGCCATGATCTCCCCGATCGATATCTCCTTGCGCCGGAACGCATTCGGATTCAGGATGCCGTTGCGGAAGTTCTTGTTGGCCACCCGCGCCAGCGTCTCCTCCGAGATGCCGTGCTTGTGGATGTAGTGGTTGACCTTCATGCCGAAGAACTTGGTGGTGACGAACTGGCCGTTGTTCGCGTACCACTGGGGCAGCGCGAGCTTGGCCGGATCATCGGTGAACGCACCCCGTGGATGTTTGTCCAGCCCGATGGCAATCCCGATGTCGTACTTGCCCAATCGGATGGTGTCGGCAGTCTGCTGAATGGCGCTGGCCGCGGTCGCGCAGGCGTTGAACACGTTGGTGAAGGTGATACCGGTCAGCCCGACCAGTCGGGTCACGGCGTCCGGGTTGGACACCTCATAGCTGCCGCCGAAACCGAACTGGATGTCCTTCCACTCCAGCTTGGCATCGGCCAGCGCGGACTGGATGGCCTCGGCCCCCATCTCCATCGCGGTCTTGTCGAACCGGCCGAACGGATGGATGCCGACGCCGATGATGGCGACATCGTTGGACATTTCGATACCCCTATACCGGCTGGAACCAGAACGTGACCAGCTCATTACCCTCGGCATCGGTGGCGAAGGGCGCCATCGTCAACTCCACCTCCATGCCGAATTCCAGCTTGGCCGGGTCATTTTCGGTCAGCCGGCCCTCAACGCGGATGACGTCACCGAGCTGCACCAGCCCGACGCCGAACGGCACGAAGTCCTTGCCCGTCGGCCCGGCATACGGCGCTCCCGGCGGGAAACCCTGTGTGGTCCAGGCGACGACGGTGCCCCGGCGCGGCAGCAGGACATCGCTCATCTCCGGCTTGCTGCATTTCGGGCAGAGCTGCTGACGCGGAAAGGTGGTCGCGCCGCAGGCGCCACATTGACTGCCGATGAGCTGCGGGTTTTCGTCGGGCCAGGTGGAAATCTCGGGGGCGAGCGCCTTCTGCATGAGTTCCTCGATACGCCGAAAGAATACGTTGGCGAAATCGTACAACACCATTACTGGAAACCGGTAACCTCATTCTCGTTACCGGTTCGATCCAGATTCAGCAGCTGCGCGGTGGCCGCGTAGACGTCGATCGATCCGGCGGCGATGGCTGCAGCCAAGTCATCGAGTCGGACATGGCCACGCAGCGCACTCTGCGCCAGCGACAGCAGCTGAGCCCGGGCCCGCGCCGTCCTGCGCTCAGGGTTGTCGGCACGGTGATGCTCCTCGATGGCGTCAACCAGTTCATCGATACCCTCGCCATGTGCCGCAATAATTTTCAGGATCGGGACACCGGTCTCGGCATGCAGATCGCGCACCGTCTGGTCGGCGCCGTCGCGGTCCGCTTTGTTGACCGCGACGATGTCGGCCACCTCCAGCAAGCCGGCCTTGGCCGCCTGGATCGCGTCGCCGGCGCCGGGATTGAGCACCACCACCGCGGGGTCGGCGACTGCCGCGATCTCGATCTCCGACTGCCCGACACCGACCGTCTCGATCAGGATGACGTCGTAGTCGAGCGCACCCAAGAGCGCGATCGCGGCCGGCACCGCGGCGGCCAGCCCGCCCAGGTGCCCACGGGCGGCAACCGACCGGATCAGCACCTCGGGATCGTTGATGTGCTGCGCCATGCGGATGCGGTCACCGAGCAACGCGCCCCCGCTGTAGGGCGACGAGGGGTCGACGGCCAGCACCGCGACCCGCAATCCGCGCCGCCGATAGGCGGCCACCAACACTGCGATGGTCGTCGACTTGCCCGCACCGGGCGGTCCGGTGATGCCGACCACCCGAACGCCCGTCGGCTCGATTGCGGCGAGAACCTCTGCGCGACGGGAACTTTCGACCAGGCTGAGCAGCCGGCCCGCGGCACGCACCGACCCGCCGCGGGCAGCGGCGATCAGATCGGTGACGGTGCTCTGTTCAGTCATCTGCAGCGACCCTATTCCGCCGGCACCGCCGGGACCCCGGTAACGGCTTTCACCACAGACTTGTCCCTTGCGCCCTCATATGAGAATACTATTCTCTCAACTAGAGAGTCTTCGTACCACGAAAGGAACCGCATGGAAATCGCAGGCACTTCCGCGATCGTCGTGGGCGGCGCGGGCGGACTGGGTGAAGCCACGGTACGCCGGCTGCACGCTGCCGGGTCGAAAGTAGTCATCGCCGACCTCGCCGACGAGAAGGGCAAGGAGCTCGAGAGCGAGCTCGGTGTGCGGTACGTGCGCACCGACGCCACCTCTGAGGAGTCGGTGAACGCGGCCATCGCCGAAGCCCAGACCCTTGCGCCGCTGCGTATTTCAGTGGACACCCACGGCGGTCCGGCCGCCGGTGGCCGGTTGATCGGCAAGGACGGCTCGCCACTGGGCCTCGAAGGCTTCGAAAAGACCATCAAGTTCTACCTGACCGCGGTGTTCAACGTGATGCGGTTGTCGGCAGCTGCCATCGCCCAGACCGAACCGCTCGATGAAGGCGCCCGCGGCGTCATCATCAACACCGCATCAATCGCCGGCTACGAAGGCCAGATCGGTCAGCTCCCCTATGCCGCCGCCAAGGGCGGCGTGCTCGGCATGACGCTGGTCGCCGCTCGCGACCTGTCCCCCTTGGGGATTCGCGTCGTCACCATCGCACCGGGCACCATCAACACACCGGCCTACGGCAAGGCCGCCGATCAGTTGGAGCAGTACTGGGGCCCGCAGGTGCCATTCCCCAAGCGCATGGGACGCTCCACCGAGTATGCGCAGCTGACGCAGAGCATCGTCGAGAACGACTACCTCAACGGCGAGATCATCCGCCTTGACGGCGCGCTTCGGTTCCCGCCCCGCTAGTGAGCCTTGACGGGAAGGTCGCCTTCGTCGCCGGCGCCAGCCGTGGCATCGGTGCGACGATCGCCAAGGCGCTGGGCGCCGAAGGTGCGTGCGTCGCAGTGGCCGCCCGATCCGAGGAACAGGGCAAGCTGCCCGGAACCATCGGATCGGTCGCCGATTCGATCATTGCGGCAGGCGGCCGGGCCCTGCCGGTGGTGTGCGACGTCACCAGCGAATCGTCGGTGGAAGCGGCTGTCGCCCAGAGAGTTTCGACGTTCGGCGGCATCGACATCCTGGTGGCCAACGCCGGTGTGCTGTGGCTCGGCGCTGTCGAGTCCACGCCGCTGAAGCGCTGGCAATTGTGTCTGGATGTGAATCTGACCGGGGTCTTCCTGGTGACCAAAGCGGTGATCCCCCACGTCCGGGCGCGTGGCGGCGGGTCACTACTGGCGATCACCACAACCGGGGTGAGCATGCTTGATCAGGGTGCCAACGCCTACTGGGTGTCCAAAGCCGCAGCCGAACGGCTGTATCTCGGGCTGGCCAGTGACCTGCGCGCCGACAACATCGCGGTGAACTGTCTGAGCCCGTCGCGCGTGGTGCTCACCGAGGGCTGGCGGGCCGGCGGTGGCGGCCTGGAGATCCCGCCGGCGTACGTCGAGCCGCCGGAGGCAATGGGCCGCGCCGCAGTGTTTTTGGCGCGGCAGGACGGTTCCGGCATCACCGGCACCGTCCAGCGTTCCGAGGAGATTGGGTTCTGACTGTCCCTCAGGAGTCCGACGCGCAGTCCACGTCGACGTAGACATTGGTGAGCATGCGCGGATCGGCGTGCTGGCTCAGGGCATTGGCATCGTTGGGCAGGCCGTGCACGTCGGTCACCGTGCAGCCGGACAGCGGACCGCTCGGGGCGCCGTCGACCTGAACGTTGTAGCCCTCGGTGCGCAAGGTGGAGATGACGTCGGAGGCGTTGTTGCCCGACGCACTCGCGGCCAGGGCCGGGCCGGCGGAGGTGATGGCCGCGGCCGCCAGAACTGCTGCGCCGGTGGAGATGAAGGCGATCTTGCTGAACATCATCGGGTCCCTTCGGTGGGTTTCATTGACGCCTTCGAGCCTCGATTCCGCCGACAAGGGTTCCGCGGTGAAACGATGAAGATCTGCTAAAGATGCCGCCGCCGACCAGGCAGTTCGGTCGACCAGGCCGTCTGTCAGGTGCACTATGAGCAGGTGAACAGCACCGATCCCACGACGTCCGCGGCTGAATTGCGCGCGCTGGTCGTCGACGACGAGACGGCGCTGGCCGAAGTGGTGGCCAGTTATCTCCGGCGGGAACAGTTCGAGGTCCGGTTGGCCGCGGACGGTCCGTCGGCCCTGACCGCAGCTCGCGAGGTCGACCCCGACGTGGTCATCCTCGACATCGGCCTGCCCGGCCTGGACGGCATCGAGGTATGCCGCCAGTTGCGGGTGTTCTCCGACGCGTACGTCGTCATGCTGACCGCCCGGGACACCGAGATCGACACCATCGTCGGGCTGTCGGTCGGCGCGGACGACTATGTGACCAAGCCGTTCAGTCCGCGAGAACTGGTGGCGCGCATCCGGGCAATGCTGCGCCGGCCCCGTCGAGGACCGGAACCCGATGGCGAGCAGTCACCGAGTGGCACGCCGCCACGAGTCTTCGGCGAGCTGCACATCGACACCGAAAGCCGCCAAACCCACCTGTGTGGCGCGCCAATCATGCTGACCCGCACCGAATTCGATGTGCTGGCGGCGCTGTCGTCGCGACCCCGGCAGGTGTGGACACGGCAGCAATTGCTCGAAGCGGTATGGGGTGAATCGTGGTTCGGCAACGACAACGTCGTCGACGTCCATGTCGGCCATCTGCGACGCAAACTGGGCGACAACTCAGCAGAGCCACGCTTTGTCACCACCGTGCGCGGTGTGGGTTACCGGATGGGAGCAGGCTGATGGCCAATCCAGACCTCGACCATCCACGGAGCAGGCACGGAATCCAGACCCGGCTGCTGATCACCAACGCGGTGGTGGTCGTCGCGGCCATCGCGACCACGAGCACCGTCGCCATGATTGTCGGCCCGCCGATGTTCCGGCGGGTGATGCAGGACGTGCTGGTGCCCGGACGCACCGGCCCGCACCCCTACGAACACACCTTCCGTCAGGCCACTGCTGTCGCCGTGGCGATTTCGCTCGCCGTGTCAGCCACCACCGCGCTGGCGCTGAGCTGGTATCTGAGCCGCCGGATGCACCGCTCGACGACGGAACTCGCCGCGGCCGCCACCGCAGTGGCCAAGGGGAACTACGACATCCGTGTCTCGCCGCCTCATCTGGGCACCGAATTCGACGCCATCGCCGACGCTTTCAACAAGATGGCCGAGCAGCTCGGTTCCGTGGAATCAACCCGACGGCAGCTGCTGGCCGATCTCGCGCACGAGCTCCGCACCCCGGTGTCGGTGATCGATGCGTACCTCGAATCCATCGAAGACGGCATCCACCCACTCGACACCACCACGATCGGTGTGCTGCGCGACCAGACCCGCCGGCTCGCCCGGCTCAGCTCCGACGTGCGGGCCCTGACCG
This sequence comes from Mycobacterium sp., assembly GCA_031292695.1. Classification (GTDB taxonomy): domain Bacteria; phylum Actinomycetota; class Actinomycetes; order Mycobacteriales; family Mycobacteriaceae; genus Mycobacterium. The sequence continues at coordinate 12,862 of JARLGS010000804.1, forward strand.
AAGCCGAGCGCGACTCGGCGCTGCTCGACGCCGAGTACGTCGAACCCGCCGCGGTGATCGCAGCGGCCATGGATGCTTTCGCTGCGCCGTACCGGGCCAAGGGCGTTGCGCTGACGTCGCGCGTGGCCCCGCACCTGCCCGACCTGTGGGCCGATCCGCAGCGACTCGACCAGGTGCTGGCGAACCTACTGACCAATGCACTGCGGCACACGGGTGAAGGCGGAACGGTACGGGTGACGGCGACGACGGTCCACGGATCGGTGCAGATCGAGGTCACCGACAACGGTGACGGCATCTCAACCGAACATCTGCCGCGATTGTTCGAGCGGTTCTACCGCGTCGACTCGGCCCGCGACCGGGCCCACGGCGGCTCGGGAATCGGGCTGGCGATCGCCAAGGCGTTGGTGGAAGCGCACAACGGCCACATCACCGCAGCCAGCGCCGGAGTCGGCGCCGGCGCGACCTTCACCGTTGAACTGCCTGCCCGCGTTGCGGCGCCGACTGCCTAGTGCAAGCCGGTCGCTACTTGGCAATCAGCCCATCGACGATCCGGTTGAAGTCGGCGGTGCCGAAGGACACGTACTCGGCCAGGTTGGCGTAGTCCAGAGACGCCATCACCCGCTGCTCAAGCTGGATGTTCATCAGCCGCTTGGTGGCTTCGACCGCTTGCTTCGGCAGCTCCATGAGCTTGCGGGCACACGCAATGGCCTCGGTCAGCGGGTCCGCCACGACATGGTTGGCCAAGCCCAGCTCCAGCGCCCGCTGGGCCTTGATCCGCACCCCGGTCAGCGCAAATTCCTTGGCCTGCAACAAGGAGATCTGCGAACCCCAGACCAACGGCCCGCCGTCGGCAGCGACCAGACCGATCTGGACGTGCGGATCGGCGAAGTGCGCTGCCTCGGCCATATAGACGATGTCGGACAGCGCGGCCAGACTGCAGCCCAGGCCGACAGCCGGTCCGTTGACCGCGGCGACCACCGGAATCCGGCAGCGCACCATACCGATGACCAGATCGCGACCGTGCTTGATGGTCTTCTGCCGCAACGCCTCATCGTGGCGCAGCTCGTCGAGATAGGTGAAATCGCCGCCGGCCGAGAAGGCCCGGCCCGCGCCGGTGATCACCGCGGCCCGGGCGTCGGCATCCTCGTTCAGTTCTTCCCAGATCCTGGCCAGCCCGACGTGCAGGTTGTCGTTGACCGCGTTGAGCGCGTCCGGGCGGTTCAAGGTGATGATGCGCAGGCCACCCTCGGCCCGGACATCGATTTCCGCTGGCATTCCGTACATTTCAAACTCCCCTAAAGTCCCAGGATTCGCTGCGCGATGATGTTCTTCTGAATCTGCGAGGTGCCGCCCATGACGCTCTGCGCCCGGCTGTACAGATACGCGCTCAGCAGCTCGGGATCCTTGGTTCCGGTCACGGCCAGAGCAGCGTGCCCGACGGACTGCTCCACCCAGGTCATCAGCAGCTTGTCCAGGGACCCGTTGGGGCCGTGGGTGATTCCATCGAGCTGCTCGGAAAGCCGGCGCCGCACATGCAAACGCAACATCTCAGCCTGTACCCCGGCCCACGCCAGGTCCTCGGGCAGCCGGCCTCGGTAGCCGGAAGCCATCTGCCGCACCAGCTTTCCGTATCGGGCCGAGTAGCCCAGCGTTGAGGGCTCGCGCTCATGGCTGACCACGGTCATGGCGAGCTTCCACCCGTCACCCGGCGCGCCGACCATGTTGGCCGCCGGGACCCGGGCACCGTCGAACGCAACCTGGCCGAATTCGGTTGTCACACCATTGATCATCTGCAGCGGGCGTTGCTCGACGCCCGCCTGGTGCATCGACACAATGAACGCCGAGATGCCCTTGTGCCGGGGTACGGTCTTGTCGGTGCGGGCCAGCACCAGGCACCAATCGGCGACGTCGGAGTAGCTGGTCCAGATCTTGTGGCCGTTGATGACGTACTCGTCGCCGTCCGGGGTTGCGGTGGTGGACAACGAGGCCAGGTCCGAACCGGCGCCCGGCTCACTGAAGCCCTGGCACCAGCGCTCGGTGCCGTTGATCATCCCCGGCAGGAACCGCTGCTGCAGTTCCTTGCTCCCGTGCTGACCGAGTCCGACCACCAGGTAGCCCAGGCTGGGCCGGGGCGGAGCGCCCGCCCTGGCGATCTCCTCGTCGACGATGACGTCGTACACCGGCGCCAGGTCCTGACCGCCGAACTCCGCCGGCCAGGAAGTCCCGAAAAAGCCTGCGGCATAAAGCGCCTGATGCCATTCGCCCATCCGGGACCAGTAGTCGTCGCCCGACGCCTTGAAGGCCGCGGCGTTCTCGGTCAGCCAGCCGCGCAACCGGTTCCGGAATGCGGCCTCCTCCGGCGAATCACGAAAATCCAAGATCCCCGACCTCCAAGTCCTCGAGCTTGACGGGCCACGTCTGCGTGGCGGCCAGCACGCGGCGCAGGTACACGTGCGCCAGGCATTCCCAGGTGTTGCCGATGCCGCCGTGCACCTGGACGGCGGTCTCGCACACGGTGCGGGCGGCGCGCGCGCAGTAGATCTTGGCGATCTTGGCGGCCCGCACGGCATCTTCGGCGGGCAACTCGTCAACCGCCCAGGCGGCGTGCCGCAGCACGCTGATGGACCCTTCGATCAGGGCCAGCCCCTCGGCCAGCAGGTGCCCGATCGCCTGGTAGGAGCCGATCGGCGCGCCATACTGCTCACGCACCTTGGCGTACTCCGACGCCAGTTTCAGCGCGCCTCGCGAGGCGCCGACGAGGTCGGCCGCGGTGACGGTCAAAGCCATTGCTTGCCAACGCAACACGTCCTCGCCGGGCAGCTTGGCCAGCTCGGCGGGCGACTCGACCACGCCGGCCAGACTCGCGGTCAGGTCCACGCCGGCACCGATGCTCTCGGGCTCGCCGTCGCCAAGTGCCGGCTGGGTGCCGCTCCGCCGGCTCAGATCGTCGGCCAGGATCGGCCCGACGAACGGCACGTCGACCAGGCCGCGAGCGAATTCCTCCGCCACGATGGCCACCTCGACGCCGGATGCGCCGTCGGTGCGCAGAGTCCGGAAACCCGTTGCGTCGACGGCCTTTTCCAACCGGGCCCGGCGGCCTTCATCGTCGAGTTCGGCGACGGATCCGGGACCGAGCTCATCGGCCAGGCCAGCTGCGGCGTCCCGTAGCTGTTGTTGTTCGGCCGTCAGACGGACGTCCACTTGAGCCCTCTGTTCTCCGCGCAAGCGCTCATCACTTGCTCCTTCAGCACTCGGCGCAATACCTTTCCGGATGGGAGACGTGGAATCTCCTGGACGAAAACCACTTTCGACAGACGTTTGTATGAGGCCAGGCGCTCCGTTACGAGCGCGATCAATTCGTCGGCGGCTACCTGATCCGAGCGGGCGACCACCGCGACCACCGCTTCGCCGTTCGCTTCATCGGGTACGCCGAACACCGCACAGTCGGCGACGGCGGGATGACCGTGCAGGACGGCTTCGATCTCGGCGGGTGCCACCTGGAAGCCGCGCACCTTGATCATTTCCTTCGACCGGTCCGTGATCCGCAGCCAGCCGTCGGCGTCGAGGTAGCCGACGTCGCCAGTGCGGTACCAACCGTCCTCGAATGCCGCGGCGGTGTCAGTGTCCGGCAGATAACCGGCCATCACCGCATCCGAACGCACCTGGATTTCACCTACCCCGCCGGGACCGAGCACCTCGCCGGAGTCCAGGTCGCGGACCCGAATGCCCACGCCGGGCACGGCCTTTCCGACGGTGTCGAGGCGGCCAGAGCCGATCTCGTTGCAGGAGAACAGCACAACTTCACTGGATCCGCTGGCGGTGAGCCAACCGATCCCGGTGCGACGGGTCACCTCCTCGGCGACACTGGGCGTGACCGGCGTGGCGCACCACATGAGGTAGCGCAGCGACGACAGCCGGTAAGACTCGAGATCGGGATGCGCGGCGAGCGCCAAAGCGATGGGCGCCACGGCCATTTCGATGGTGATGCGGTCGTCCTGGATGTGCCGCAGCATGGTGTCGATGTCGAATCGAGGGTGCAGCCGCAGCCAGACGCCAGTGTCCAGGGCGGTCAGGATGTTGAGCAGACCCAGGATGTGCGACGGCGGCGTCATGATCTGCATCCGGTCGGACTCGGTGAGTGCCAAGACGGTGCGCCATTGCGAAACTGCGGCAGCCAGCCCCTTGTGGGTGTGCCGCACGGCCTTCGGCAGACCCGTGGTGCCGGAGCTGAATACCAGCACGGCTTCGCGATCAGGGTTGGGCGCCGCGGGTGCGTACAACACGGCATCGGGTAGGTCGGCTTCCAGGTGCAGCATCGGCATGAACTCGGCCAGCACCGGGTGGTCGCCGACCCCGGCGACCGGCTGCGTGAGGGTCAGCGCGTGCTGCACCTCGGCTTGCTTCCAGGCCGGGCTGATCAAGACCACCGCCGCGCCGAGCCGCCAACTGGCCAGGATCGCCACCACGAACTCCGGACGGTTCGACGACATCAGCGCCACCCGGGAGCCGGAAGCTACACCGCGCCTGCGTAATTCGGTGGCCATCCGGTCGGCGAGCGCGTCCAGATCAGCACGGCAGTATTCTCGATCGCCGAACGCGAGCACGACCCGATCAGCCACTCGCCCTCCTCGACGGTTCCGGTTGAGAAGATACTACCCTTTTGAGAGAATGATATTCTCATAGAATCAGAATGTCGATGTCAGGAGTACTGATGCCCGCAGATTCGCTGGTGACCGAGAACAAGGCCGGCGAAGTCACCATCGTCTTCGACCGGAAGACCACATCAGTCAGCCAAGTGCCCGGCGAGACCATTCTGGAGACCGCGCGTCGCGCCGGCCTGACGCCGCCGTTCTCCTGCGAAGCCGGCAACTGCGGCACCTGCATGGCCAAGCTGACCGAAGGCGCCGCGAGCATGCGGGTCAACGATGCGCTGACCGACGACGAGGTCGCCGATGGTTATGTGCTGACCTGCCAGGCGGTGCCGACCACCGCGACGGTCGTCTGCGACTACGAGGACTGAGCCTCTGCGCCGCGCATCGGCGCCGAAATCGACGAAATGGCCGAACGCACTCACACTTTGCGGCCCGTTTGTCCGTTTGGGCGCGGGTGGGGTCAGCCGTCGGCGCCGAGAACCGGAGGCGGCCGGTAGTCCGGGGTGTAGCCGCCCACCCGGATCGAGCCACCGACCAGTCGGTACTTCCCCGCCTGCACCACCACCTCAGGCAGCGCATCGAGCGCCTCCGGCAGCGTGCGCACCGCGGCGGCGGGAATGCCGAGCGGCTTGAGCCGCGCTTCCCAGTTTGCCGCGGTGTCGGTGGCCAGCACCTTGGAAACGAGCGCGACGACGTCCTCACGTCGCGCCGTCCGCTCGGCCATGGTGTCGAAGCCGGCGATACCGGCCTCGGCGGCGAATGACCGCCAGAACCCGTCGTGCGTGATGAACAGCGCCAGATGGCCCGCCTTGGTCGGAAACAGTTGCGCCGGAACATAAAACGAATGCGCCCCGTACGGCCGGCGCTGCGGCTGCACACCGCGGTTCAGATAGGCCGACGCGTGGTAGTTCAGCTGCGAGAGCATCACGTCGCGCAGATTCACGTCGAGCTGGCCGCCACGCCCCGAAATAATCTGCGCCAGCAACCCCAGCGCCGCCGTCAGTCCGGTGGAATTGTCCGCCGACGAATAGCCGGGCAGCGTCGGCGGATCCTCAGGGCTGCCGGTCAGGGCTGCGACACCCGTCGACGCCTGCACGATGTAGTCGAATGCCGGGTCATCGCCGCCGTGCAGCCCGAACCCGGTAATCGCCACACAGACGATCTTGGGATTGAAGCGCGACAGGGCTTCATAGGTGAGCCCCAGCTTGTGGATGGCCGACGGTTTGAGATTCACCAGCAGCGCATGCGATGCGGCCACCAACTCGCCTAGGCGGCGCCGGCCCTCGTCGGTCGCCAATTCCAGGCAGATACTGCGCTTGCCCCGATTGAGGCTGGCGAAATAGTCGTCACTCACCTGCCGGGAAATGTCGCCGGTCGGCGGCTCCAGCTTGGTGACCTCGGCGCCCAGGTCGGCCAGCATCATGGTGGCGTACGGGCCGGCGAGCATGGTGCCCACCTCGAGAATCTTGATGCCGGCGAGCGGGCCTGTCATTTCGCCGAGACTACGGTTTGTGGCAGGTTCTGACCGCAAACTCGCCAGAAACCGTAGCGTCGGCGGCTCATCGGACCTGCTTGGCGAGCTCCGCGATCACCTCACGCGTCCGGTACTTCGACGCGATCAGCTCATCGCGGCTGTCCCCGATGGGCAGCAGCCGCACCGACAGATCCGTGACGCCGGCATCGGCAAACTGCTTGAACCGCTTGAGGATCGACTCTTCGTCACCGGCCGCGCACAGGTCTCCGACATTCCGGGCCTCACCGCGGTCGAGCAGGCGCTGATAGTTCGGCGAGGTCTCGGCCTCCGCCAGGACGCGGTTGGCGCGGTCCTTGGCCGACTCGATCTCGGAGTTGGCGCACAGCGTGACCGGGATGCCGGCCACGATGCGGGGAGCCGGCCTGCCCGCCTCCGCCGCGGCCTTGTTGATCTTCGGCGCGATGTGCTCGCCGATCGCCTTCTCGTCGGCCATCCACAACGACGTCCCGTCGGCGTGCGCACCGGCGAGCTGCAGCATCACCGGCCCCAGCGCGGACACCAGCACCGGCATCGGGGTGTCGGCACCGAGCACGGTCGGGTTGTGCACGGTGAACGAAACATTCTCCACGTCAACATCTCCGGGCCCACTGATGGCGGCATTCAGCACCTGCAGGTAGTCGCGAGTGTAGGCAGCCGGCTTGTCGTACGGCAGCCCCAGCATCTCGC
>JARLGS010000805.1 GCA_031292695.1 Mycobacterium sp.
CTGACGATCAGCAACGGCGCCAGCGTCGGCGCTGCCGCGACAACATTGCTGCCGGCCGTGGTGTTGGGCGAAGCTGCCGGCGGTAACGGCATACTGACCGTGACCGGCGCCGGATCGCTCGCCACACTGGTGGGGCAGGTCGATGTCGGTCAGTCCGGCACGGGCTCGCTGACAATTGCGAACGCCGGCACCGTTTTCACCGGCGATTCAGCAAAGGTCCCGACACCAGGGATCGATATCGCGCAATATACCGGGGGAGCCGGCAGCATCACCGTCTCCGGCACCGCAGCCCGCCTGGGCAACACCGGTGAGTTCGTGGTCGGCGATGCCGGCGTTGGTAGTCTTACCGTCGCTGCAGGCGGCGTTGTCGACACAACGCCGGGCAGCGTGGCCGGTCTCGCCGGTCTGTCGATCGCCAATACCGCCGGTGCGTCAGGTTCCTCGGTCAATGTCAGCGGCGGCGCGTCCCGGTTGGACATCATCGGCGGGACCCTGGACGTTGGTTCCGGCGGGTCCGGGACATTGCAGATCAGCGGCGGAGCGACCGTCACGGCCGCCGCACTGGACGCCGGTACCGTGGCCGGTTCGGTCGGTCAGATTGCGTTGTCCGGCCGTGCGACCGACCTTGCGGTGACCGGTGCCGCCACCGTGGCCGATGCCGGCACGGCCGTGCTGTCAGTGTTGAGCGGTGCCACGTTCGCCGCCGGCAGCCTGACCATCGGCGCTCAACGCACCGGTTCCGGCACCGTGACGCTGTCCGGCGCCGGCAGTGGGCTGCAGCTTGCTGGCGCGTTGAACGTTGGCACGGCACTCGGCGCCGGAGCACTCACGGTTGGATCCGGTGCCGCGGTCCATGCTGCGGTGGTCGACCTGCAAGGCCAGCTGACGCTACAGGGCGGGCTGCTCGATCCCACGGTGCTGCTGATCAATCCGGGCATCACCCCAAGCGGTTTCGGCACCATCGGTGCGAATTTCGTTATTGACGAAGGAACCATCCTGGCCAGGGGATCGATCGCCAATCAAAACACTTTGCTAGTACTGGGCTCGGTACTGGGCGGCGGCACGCTGACGGTCAGCGGCAACCCGAGCATCGTTGGCACGACGACGAACAGTCCGGGGTTGTTACAAATTGGCAGCGGCGACCAGCTGGAAGTGACCGGAGCGGTACTGAACGCGCCGAGCACGACGTTCAGCGACACGCAGGGCGGCACTTACCTGGTAAACAACAGCGTCGTCGACGTGGTGTTCCAGGATGCCACCGGGGTGCTGGCGTTGGACGACATCTCCGGATTCGGCGGCACCATCGCCAGCTGGCACCCGGGCGACGCGTTGGTCATTGCCACCACCGGTTCGCTGTCTGCCCTCGGTGTCAGCAACGGCAATACGCTGACGGTGCATGACAGCGGTACCGGCGGGATCGATCAGATCGTCTTCGGCTCCTCGATCAAACCGGCATCGCTCGCCATCACCAACGGCAACACAATCGTTGGCGGCGCCACGATCGTCAGCGGCAGCACGCTGGAGATTGCGGGCGGTCCGTTCGGGCTGACCAATTTCGACGGCGCCGGTCAGCCGCAATACACCACGCTGCTGATTGATCCCGGTGTCAGCGTCGCCACCGATGCATCGGACCTGTTATCCGGTGTGACGCTGATCAACCAGGGTACGCTCAATCTCGGTACGTTCGTTGCGACTGCGCCCCTGCAAAATTCCGGTGAACTGACCGGCGACGTCACGCTGGCAAGCGGCGTTACGCTGACCAATGCTGCCGGAGGCACAATCGTTGGCAGCGGGCTGGCCGCGATCCAGGCAACGCTTGGACCGGCAACGGTCAGCAATGCCGGCATGATCGATCCCGCGACCGACGGCGTTGACCTGACTGCGGGCGGTTCAGTGAGCAACGCGGCCGGCGCGTCGATCGAAGGGACGCAAGCCGGCGTGGCGATTTCCGGTGGTGCCGGCACAGTAACGAATGCCGGGTTGATCAGGGGCGGCGGCGTCGATGCGGTGACCCTGGCGGC
>JARLGS010000806.1 GCA_031292695.1 Mycobacterium sp.
CTAGTGGTCACGGTCGTAAGTTCGTCGGGGGTCATGCCGCGTCTGGGCGGGTATGCGGTGTGTTCTGGAGGTCGAGGCGGCGCAGGAAGGCGTTGAGGTCGTCGCGGGTGTAGGTCCAGTCAAATGGTGTCGCGGTGGTGTTGTAGCGGTCCTGAAAGCCAATGATGCGTTCGGAGAGTTGGTCCAGGTCGGCGAAGTCGTTGGGGCTGATGGCTTTTCGCTGCAGGATCGAGAAGTAGATCTCCACCTGGTTGAGCCAGGAGGCGTGTATCGGTAGGTGTACCAGCGTCGCGGTCGGCCACGGGGTCTGCAGGCGGTCGATCGAGCGCGCCCCGTTATGCGATGAGCCGTTGTCGACGACCCAGAACACCCGTCGGGCCGAGGCATACGGTTCGGTCGTCATGACATGGGACACCAGCTTCTCGAAGGGTTCGATCCCAGTCTTGGGGGCGATCTGGCCGAGCACTCGGGCGTGATGAACGTCGTAGGCGGCGAAATACGCCAGGGTGCCACCGCGGCGGTACTCGAACTCGACACGGCGGGTACGTCCTGGTACGGGCGGTTGTCCCCGATGCCGGCGCGCCAGGGCTTGCAGTTGGGATTTCTCATCGGCACTGATCACGTAGTCGTCAGGACCCAGCGGGTGGCCCTGCCACTGCCGGGCATACAGGTCGAGGACCCGGGCGGCCTTGGTCTGAAAGTCGGGGTCGCGGGGGAAGATCCAGGACCGATGCTGCCAGGGCTTGAGCGCATCAGCGGCCAGCCAGCGGCGCACGGTGGCCGCCGAGATTGTCTCGGCGATCTTGCGGCTGATCGCCTCGGTGGCCAGATCAGCACTCGACCACCGCGACAACGGCGCACCGGTCTCGGCGGGCAGCGTGCAGGCCAGCGCCTTGACCTCGGCCACCTGCACCGGGGTGAACCCACGCCGACGTCCGCTACGGGGCAGGTCCTCCAGCCCGGGCACGCCTTCGGCAACGAACCGGCGGCGCCACTTGCGGACGGTGTCGACATGCACACCTTGCGCGGCAGCGATCTCAGTGTTCGCAGCGCCGTCCGCCGCGGCGAGGACGATCCGCGCGCGGATCACATCGCGATGCGCCGACCGCGTCGACCGGGCTCGGGCGTTGAGAACGGACTGGTCCAGGGTGCTCAATGTGATGATGAACGGACTGCTCATAGCCATGCATCCGTTGTCCTCCGCATCCGGGCCACCGCGAACGCGACACGCACGCCATGACTACCCCACACCGCACCCGAGGAGTTGGGTCACGATAGGCAGATGCCGAAGATCCCGGACTCGACCAAGGCCTCCCTGCATCAACGGCTCACCGAGCGTTCGCGCGAGCGTTGGCCACAGTTGAACGAGATACGGCTGCGTTACCGCGCCGGCTTCGCCTATGTCGACGGCGTCCTCGCCGACGGGGAGGTGCTGCGACTGTGCCGGCTGCGCTACTGCGGTTCGGCGCGAGACTGGGGCTTTGCGATGTACCGAGCCAGCCACGACGACTACGAAACCTCATTCCTACCCACAGGATTCATGGGTGGCTCACCCGAAGACGCTCTCGACACCGCCTGCGGGCTCTACCTCGCCGACCCGACCGCCTGGACCTGAACCCCCGACGAACTTACGACCGTGACCACTAGTCGACGTCACCGGCTGGCTGGCCAAGCCAGCCCGACACCGCCGCGCTGCCGGTCGGCTACTTCGGTGCCAGCACCGGGGCCGGCGCGGCGCTGGTCGCCGCCGCTCATCCGTGGGTGAACGTCGCAGCGGTGGTGTCCCGCGGCGGGCGGCCCGATCTGGCCGGTTCGGCCCTGACCAAGGTTCGCGCGCCGACGCTGCTGATCGTTGGCGGCCGTGATGACGTGGTACTGGAACTGAATCGACGAGCCCAGGCGATGATGCCCGGCGAGTGCGAGCTCACCGTCGTTCCCGGCGCCACCCACCTCTTCGAAGAATCCGGCACACTCGAGCAGGTCGCGGTGCTCGCCCGCGACTGGTTCATCGACCACCTAAGCCGGGTGGCCGCGACCGCGAACCCATAGCGCAGCACGAAAAGCCATCGCGGAGCAGATATGGCACGCCATTCCGCTAGCTTCGCGGGACGTGCTCCCCAGGCTGTGGGCATTCGTCAGGCACATGAATAAATACTGCGTCATCTTCGGTCGTCGCAGCTTGGCCGTGGCGATGCGCAATCAGGTAGAGCCATCCCGGTCTGATGGGCTGTTTGCAGCGGGCGCACTGTGGGTCGGCGGCCATGGCTTCTCGCTTCCCTGGCCTCACCATCTCGGCCATCATTCTCCGCGTATTCTACAATTGGCCAGCCGCCTTTCAGCAACGTCACCCTCGCTGCGTCTCGTCCAGTGGCGGCACGCCTTGGGGTGTCGTCGCCGATGCGCCGACGACGGCATCGGTCCGGATCACGCGATCCTGCGGGCTAGTAGCGTGGTGCAGGTGACCAGCCTGACGGTGACCGTGCCCGAGACAGTTGACGTCAAGGAGCTCGAGAGCGAAATCGTCACAGCCGTGGCGGACAGGCTCAGGGATGATCACGGATATGAGTTGGTGGCCGAGGCCGGGGCCGGTGGCTCAGAAACCCGAAACGAGCACCTGTTGCATCCGGCCGGCAGCATTGTCGTTGATAGCAAACCGGGCGCGCTGAAGGGCAAGCTCCACGGCGTCAAGGTCGACGCGCACGATCTCTTCACTGGTGTGAGCAGCGAGCTGGAGCAGCGGCACGAAGGGCTTCGCGTCGAGATCGGCTGACGGGCCGGTGCGTCGGCGTGAGCCCGACAACTGGGGTCCACGCCCTATCCGGGTGGCTTTGCGTTCTCGGACAGGAAGACTCACCAAAACGCTGGAAACCGAGTCAGTCAGGGTCTACCCCGCAGCGGCCCCGGTAGTGCTGTGGGAGGCGGCGAACGGGCTCGTGATCATCGAAGCGATGGCATGCCAGGTGCCGGTGGCGGCGTACGACAGCGCCACGCGAGCAAAATCCGTTGAACCGCAACGCAATCACGTCGGTGAGCTCGATCGGCGAGCCTCGACCTGGCATTGCCGACCATGCTTAACAGCGGCGAACCGGCCCGCATCGGGGCCAGCGGTGCCGCCGAAACTCGTTCGCCCCGAACTGGGCCTCACTCCAACGCGCCACCTCCGCACCAGCAAATAGACCTAAGACATGACCTTCGACTCTCGCCAACAGCGGCCCGGCCGCACAGACTGCGCACCATGACCACGCCCGACGACACCGCCCAAAACTGGCGCGAGGTGGCCGACCAGCTCACCGCTGCGCAGATCGCCCAGCTCGAGCGCCTCGAACGTGACGAACCGCAGGCGCTGCTGGAAATGGCGCGGCAGTGGGCGGCCAAGAACATGACCGCTGCGGCGCCATTCGACCATGTCGCGGAGCCCGCCGGCGCCGTGCGCACGTTCGACTGGCAGCTTGACAGTAACTGGTTCCGCGACTTCGAGGGCACCACGCGCCACGCCAGGCAGGCCCGCGTTCAGATCTGCGGCCGACAGCAGGCCGACGGCTCGACGCAGCGGTGGATCGCCGTGCATACGCGCCACCTAGACGCGCTCGACTCGGCGGCGGCCCGCGAACTGGCGGCAGCGCTGACCGACGCCGCCGACGAGATCGAGCGGCTCGGCTAAGCCCACTCAGGCCGCCAACGCGGTTGTGCTCCAGGTCACGGTAGGGCGCACTGGCCAAGCCGCAGATCGGCGAAGGCCAGTAACTGCAAGCCGAGAGCCAACGGTTATCGCCAAAGGAGTGCCCCATGATTGGCGACTCGTTACGTCATAACCCAGACGTCATAACCCAGCCGAACACGCTGCGAGCCAACGAGTCACCGCGATGAAGTAAACCCACGGATGGGACTTCGGTCCCTACCGCTCGACGATGCATCGTTCAAGGATCGAAAGGGAGATTCAACAGCAACCCAAAACCGAAGGAGCGATCATGACCAATCGCCCTGTGCGTCACCAACCCCGCTCGTGGCTGCCGGACTGGTCCGATTTCTGGTCGGATCTGTGGACCGGCTTTCCGTCACTGGCGGCTCTGCGTCCAGGCCATATGATCCGGCTCGAGGATGAGATGTCTGACGGCCATTACCTGTTGCGCGCCGAACTGCCCGGCATCGATCCGGCCGAGGACGTGGACATCACCGTGCGCGACGGCCAGTTGACGATCAAGGCCGAACGCAGCGAGAAGAAGGAAACCAAGGGCCGCTCGGAGTTCTCCTACGGCTCATTCACTCGGTCGGTCACCCTGCCGGCCGGCGCCAACGAAGATGACATCAAAGCCAGCTACGACAAGGGCATCCTGACCGTGGACGTGGCCGTCCCCGAACAGGCAGCCGCGGCAGCCGCCGAGAAGCACATCGCGGTACAAGCCGCCAGCTAACTACATACCCGGTGGTCCCGGGGGCCCCCAACGCGCCCCGCCCCCCCCCCGATCGGCCCCCGAGCCACTCACAAACCAACACCCCCGGAGCAC
>JARLGS010000807.1 GCA_031292695.1 Mycobacterium sp.
CCATCGCCACCGAGGTGCGCCACTTGGCCCGCAGCGAGGTCGGGGAGGCCGAAGAGGCGTTCACGCTCGGCGAACGAGCTTTGCGGGTCTGGCTCCGGGTCGAGGAAGATGTGCCGATGGTCGAATGCGGCGACGAGTTTGATGTTGCGGGACAGCAGCATTCCGTTGCCGAACACGTCACCGGACATGTCACCGATGCCGGCCACGGTGAATGGTTCGTCATCGACGTCGTGGCCGGCCTCCGCGAAGTGGCGTCGCACTGACAGCCACCCACCGCGAGCCGTGATGCCCATGGCTTTGTGGTCGTATCCGGCCGACCCGCCCGAGGCGAAGGCGTCGCCGAGCCAGAAATCGTATTCGGCGGCAATGGAATTGGCGAGGTCGGAGAATGTCGCGGTCCCTTTATCGGCGGCCACCACGAGGTACGCGTCGTCGCCGTCGGGGCATGCCGTTCGGGCCGGGTGACGGACGGCGCCGTCCACGATGTTGTCGGTGACGTCGAGCAGTCCACGGATGAAGGTGCGGTATCCGTCAGCGGGATCGACACTGGCAGAGCGCAATACGAACGCACCCTTGGCGCCCGTCGGCACGATCGGGGCGTTCTTGACGGCCTGGGTCTTCATCAGGCCGAGCACCTCGGTGCGGAAGTCCTCGGCGCGATTCGACCAGCGCAGCCCGCCTCTGGCGATGGCTCCGCTGCGTAGGTGCACACCTTCCACTGTGTCAGAGTGCACGAAGATCTCGCGATAGGGAACAACAGGTCCGGTGACCGACAGGCGGGACGAGTCGATCTTGAACGATACGTAGTCCTTGGCGTCTCCGTCGGGCCCGACCTGGAACCAGTTGGTGCGCAACGTCGCATTGACGAAGGCGTGCAGCGCGCGCCGGATCCGGTCGTCGGCCAATGAGGTGGCGGCATCCACGAGGACCGCCACCTCCTGATCGGCCCGGCCGGCATCCGCCGTGGCTTCGGGGTCGAACCGGGCGTCGAACAGCGACAGTAGCGCGGTGACGAAATCGGGTGCCGCCACCAGGGATTCGAGCATGTAGTCCGCAGAGAACGTCAGCCCGGTCTGCCGCACGAAGCGGCACATCGCGCGGACCAGCACCGCCCGGCGCCAATCGATTCCGGCAGATGCGATGAGCATGGCGTACCGGTCGACCTGCCACCGTCCTGCCGTGGCGGCTTCACAGGCCTGCGCGATCAGGGCAAGCGTCGAATCGGGCAGGGACAGGTTGCCGAACAGGTAGCAGTGTCCCGCATCGAGCTGACGATAGGCCGCGACGCGGAGCCCGAAACATTCGAACATCGCGCAGGTATCGGCAAGCAGCGGGGGCCCACCCGGCCACTGAACGACAGCGTGGGTACCGTCCTCGTCGGTGCCGAAGGACATGCGGGCAGAAGGGTTTTCCATTGGACCTATTCCGGTGGATGTGGGCAGACGGGAAGTCACTGCAGGGCGATGTACTTGGTTTCGAGGTATTCCTCGATCCCTTCGCTGCCGGCCTCGCGGCCGATGCCCTATTCCTTCACCCCGCCGAACGGCGCCGCCACATCGGAGATGACGCCGCGGTTGATGCCCACCATCCCGGCCTCGATGGCCTCTGAGGCGCGCAGCGCGCGGTCGAGGCTGGTCGTGTAGAGGTAGGCCGCCAGGCCGTACTCGGTGTTGTTAGCGGTTTCGATACCCGCCTGTTCGCCGTCGAATCCGGTGATCGCCGCGACCGGACCGAACACCTCCTCGCGCAGAATCCGCGCATCGGCTGGAACGTCGGCGAGCACTGTCGGCTGGTAGAAGAAGCCTTCGCCGGCAACGGGTTTCCCGCCGACACAGACCTTTGCCCCTCTGTCAATGGCATCCCACACCAACTCGTCGACCGCCGCACGCTGTTTGGCGGTGATCAGCGGGCCGACGTCGGTACCGGGCAGATCGCCCCGGCCGACCGTCAGGGCCGCCATGCGGGCGGTCAGTTTTTCGGTGAACGCGGCACGCACCGAATTGTCGACGTGGATGCGGTTGGCTGCGGTGCAGGCCTCGCCCATATTGCGCATTTTGGCGGCCATCGCGCCGTCGACCGCGGCGTCCAGATCGGCGTCCTCGAACACCACGAACGGGGCGTTGCCACCAAGTTCCATGGAGGTGCGCAGCACCCGATCGGCAGACTGCGCCAACAGCTTTCGGCCCACGCCCGTCGACCCGGTGAAGGTCAGTTTGCGCATCCGCGGGTCGGCCAGCAATGGGCCGGTCAGCCCGGCGGCATCAGTGGTCGGCAGGATCGACAACACGCCGGACGGCAGCCCGGCGTCGGCGAACACCTGGCCCAGCAGCAACATGGTCAGCGGTGTCTCGGCGGCGGGCTTGACGATCATGGTGCAGCCGGCCGCGAGCGCGGGACCGATCTTGCGCGTGCCCATGGCCAGCGGAAAGTTCCACGGGGTGATCGCCAGGGTCGGACCAACCGGCGCCTTGGTCACCAGGATGCGGCCATTGCCGGATGGTGACGAGGCATACCGTCCGTTGATCCGGACCGCCTCCTCGGAGAACCAGCGCAGGAATTCACCGCCGTAGTTGACCTCGCCCTGCGCCTCGGCCAAGGGCTTGCCCATCTCCAGTGTCATGGCCAGGGCGAAGTCGTCCCGCCGCGCCATCACCAATTCCCAGGCGTGGCGCAGGATGTCGGCACGTTCGCGGGAGGAGGTCGCCGCCCACGCCGCCTGTGCGGCCACGGCCTCGCCGAGCGCGCGCGCCCCGTCGGCGGCTGTGGCATCGGCCACCTGAGCCAGTTCGGTGCCGCTCGCGGGATCGTGGACAGCGAACCGGGCTCCGGTGGATGCGGGCACCTGCTTGCCGCCGAGCCACAGGTCGGTGGGTATGGACTCCAGGAGGGTGGTGCGGTCGGTCATCGGGCTGCGGCCATCTCGCGCACGATGTCGGCCAGCACGGTGATGCCCTCGTCGAGCAGTTCGTCGCTGATCACCAGCGGCGGCAGCAGCCGGATGACGTTGCCGTACGTGCCGCAGGTGAGGATGATGACGCCGCGCGAGAATGCCTCCGCGGCAATCGCTTTGGTGAGTGCCGGGTCCGGCTCGGTGGTACCGGGCTTGACGATCTCCACCGCCAGCATGCCGCCCCGGCCGCGGACCTCGCCGATCACCCCGGTGTCGGCCAGTGCCTGCAGCTGCGGGACGACCGCCGCCTCGATGGCACGGGCCCGGCCGGGCAGATCCATCTCGGCCATGGCGTCCAGCGTGGCAAGCGCCGCGGCGCAGGCGACGGGGTTACCTCCGTAGGTGCCGCCCAGCCCGCCGGGGTGGACGGCGTCCAACAGGTCGGCCCGTCCGGTGATCGCGGACAGCGGCATGCCGCCGGCGATGCCCTTGGCCATGGTGATGATGTCCGGCACCACACCGTCGTGCTCGACGGCGAACCAGGTGCCGGTCCGGGCGAACCCGGACTGCACCTCGTCGGCGATGAAGACCACACCGTTCGCTTTGCACCAATCGGCAAGGGTGGCGAGGAATCCCGGAGCCGGGGCGATGAAACCGCCCTCGCCCTGAAGCGGCTCGATGATGACCGCGGCCACGGATGCGCCGCCGATCTGGGTCTCGATGCGAGTGATGGCCTGCTGCGCGGCGGCTTCGCCGGTGAGTCCGTCACGGTACGGGTACGACGCGGGCATCCGGTAGATCTCGGGCGCGAACGGGCCGAACTGGGACTTGTACGGCATGGCCTTGGCGGTCAGTGCCATGGTCATGTTGGTGCGACCGTGGTACGCGTGGTCGAAGGCGACCACGGCAGGACGGCCGGTGGCCAGTCGGGCCACCTTGATCGCGTTCTCGACCGCCTCCGAACCGGAATTGAAAAACGCGGTGCGCTTGTCGTGATCGCCTGGGGTCAGGGCGTTCAACCGCTCGGCCAGCTCGACGTAACCCTCGTACCCGGTGACCATGAAGCAGGTGTGGGTGAAGCGGGCGGCCTGCTCGGCCACCGCCGCCGCAACGGCGGGGTGCGAGGCGCCGACACTGGTCACCGCGATACCCGAGCCCAGATCGATCAAAGAGTTGCCGTCGATGTCGACGATGACGCCGCCGTCGGCATCCGCCGCGTAGACCGGTGTCGATGAGCTGACGCCACCGGCCACCGCGGACTTCCGTCGCGCGGTCATCTCGGCCGAACGGGGGCCGGGCAGCTCGGTGACGATGTTGCGTTTCTGCGCAAGTCGATACGTGATGTCGTTCATCGGTTGCTCCTGGTACTCGTACGGCTCCTGTCCTGCCGAGTCTGGGGTATCCAGAGGCGCGCAACCATGTCCAAGTTGTCGATTTGGACCGGCATCAGCACGCCATTTCGGTGAATTGGCGGGGGACGGTTCGGCGCGGTGGCGTTACCGCGCGTAGGGGTCGGTGATCTCGCGGAGTTGATCCAGGATCTGGTGCAACAGTGTGAAGTTGCGGGTGCCCAGGTAGGTCTTCCACTCCGAGTGGATCTCGTCGAGTGTTGCCGTGGCTATCTCGATCGCACGCCGGCCACGTTGCTCGATCACGATCAATCGGGCGCGGCCGTCGACCGGGTCGGGGACGCGGCGTACATAGCCCAATCGTTCGAGTTGATCGACCAGCACGCCCGCACTCTGCTTGCTCATTTGCGCCTGTTCAGCAAGGTCTGTTAGGCGCGAACCGTCCCGGGCGATGCGTTGAAACACGCGACATTGGGCGAGGGTCCAGTCGTCGAATCCGGCATCCTGGAGCGCCCGGAAAATCCGGTCTTCGGTGTATCTGTACGGGACGAACAACGACATCCCTAGATCAATCCGCTGCTCGTCGTCCATGTCGCCCTCGGCCCCATCGCCACCTGATTCCACGAAATTCACACCATACGTCCACCGGTACTGAACCTGATTGCAGCCCGACCGTGGCGGCGCGTACGCGGTACTGCGCCACGCACCCTCATCTCCTTACTGACTTCGTGCCTGCTGTTGCAAGCTTGCCTCCAAACATCATTATAGTCAATAATCGTGACTAATGCAGGCCGCGGCTTGAGTAAATTGCCACTTGTCATTTGACGTACCTAGGATTGTCCGCCATGGTAGTAAATGAAGTTGACTATTAGTCGAGGGTAGGTGGGTGTTTACCGCGATGCGGGCCCGCTTGCCATGACGCCCATTCATCCGTTTCATCTGTTCTATAGAAAGCGAAGTATCGTGAAGTTTCTTGTGCTTGGAGCAACCGGCCGTACCGGCGTCCACTTCGTCAAAAGGGCGCTCGACCAGGGCCACCAGGTGACCGCCCTCGTTCGGCGGCCCGACGCCACCGTCGATCCGCGCGCTCAAATCATCAGCGGCGATGTCACCGATGCCGGCGTCATCGCCACGGCAGCCCGAGGGCACGACGCGGTCATCAGCACGCTCGGAGTCAAACACGTCCGCGAAACCCCGACGCTGATCACGGACACAGTCCGCGCCGTCATCGCGGCCGCGAAAACATCGGGTGTTGACCGTCTCGTCATGGTGTCCGCATTCGGAGTCGGCGAGTCCTTCGCCAAGGCATCGTTTCTCGCCGGCCTGATATTTCGCACCGCGCTGCGCAAAAAATATGAAGATAAAGCCGCGTCCGAAGTGCTCCTGAGAGCTAGCGGCCTGAAATGGACCCTCGAATACCCCGGGGCCTTAAACGACGGGGGCGGCGATCGTTACACCGCGATCGCACTGGAGGACGTCACGAGATTGCCGATCCTCCCCTCGACCTCTCGCGCAAACGTCGCTGACTTTCTCCTCCGCTCCGCCGTGGAGAACACCTTCATCCGTCAGATCGTCGTCGTCACTGACGCGAAATAGGTCACTCCGGCGCACGACAATCCTTGGCTACCAAGGATTGTCGTGCCTACCTGGAAGCGGACTTCAGGGGATCGGGGGAGTGTCCATGGTCAGCGTTTCGCCCCGGAAGAACGCCGGTCGGTACGCGCGCATGATGAACATCAGGACGGCCCCGAAGATCAGGATGCCGAAGCCGAGGTAGAACACCAGGCCGATGCCGCCGATCGACGCGCCGCTGCCGCTGGTCGGGTCCATGCTTTCCCGCACGGAAAGGACGAATACCCAGATCAGCATTGCACCGCCCACCAGCGGGAACAACAGCTTGTAGACGATATTCTGTGGGCTGAGGAACAGTTCCTTTCGGAAGAACCACACGCAGGCGAACGCCGTGATGCCGTAGTACCAGCAGATCATGATGCCAAGTGCGGCAATGGTATCCAGCAAGGTCCGCTCGGACAGCAAGGTCACGATGGTGTAGAAGCTGGCCGTTATCACGCCGGCGATCACTGTGCTGTACACCGGCGAGAGTGACCGCGGGCTGACGCTGGCGAACTTCTTGGGAAACGCGCCGTAGGTGCCCATGGCCAGCATGGTGCGGGCGGCGGGCAGGAACGTGGTCTGCAGGCTGGCGACCGAGGAGGCGAACACCGCCAGTAGCAGCAGCGGGCCGCCCCAATTGCCCAGCACCGGGTAGGCCAGTGCCCCGAACACGTTCTGCGCGTTGTCCTTGTTGCCCAGTCCCAGCCCGGTCTCGCCGACCCCGGCATACATCATCACCGCGACTGCCACCAGCAGATAGGTCAGCAGGATCGACATCACGCACAGCAAGCCGGCGCGGCCGGGCACCTTGGTCGGGTCCTTGCATTCCTCGCCCAGTGTCAGGCAGGTGTCCCAGCCCCAGAAGGCGAATATCGATCCGGTGAGGCCGATCACGAAGGCGCTCAACGTAAGTCCGGACAGCGGATTGAACCAGTCGAGATCGAACGAAAGATGTTCGACGGTGCCACCGGATTTGGCGATGGCCACCACCGCGAACGCCACCAGCACGGCCATCTGGAATCCGACCAGCACATACTGCACCCGTTCACTGGTGGTGATACCGCGGCACGAGATGTAGGTGGCGATGGCAATGAACACCACTGTGGAGATGATGTTGACGGCCTTGTGATTGGGCAGATCGGTGATGGTGTCGTTGTGCAGTACCCGGCCTATGAATTGATAGCCGAACTGCACACCGATCGAGGCGAGATTGGACAGCACGATGATGGTTGCGATCACCATGCCCCAGCCGCACATCCATCCGACGTACGGCCCAAAAGCTTTGGTGGACCAGGTGAATGAGGCGCCGCAGTCGGGTGCCCGGGAGTTCAGCTCGCGGTAGGCATAGGCGGTGAGGAACATCGGGATGAAGCCGGCGATCAGGATGGCGGGCATCTTGAATCCCACCGCGGCGACGATCAGCCCGATGCTGGCGGTCAGGGTATAGCCGGGGGCGACCGTGGAAATACCGAGGATGGCCCCGGTGAAGGTGCCGATGCGGCCTGCGGCCAGGCCCTTGCCGACCAGACCTTCCTCCCGCTCGACGCGAGCCAGGTCGGAGTCGGCCAGATTGTCAGTCATTATCAGCCCCTTCGTCTTTCGGCACCACAAACATCGGGACCTGCAGAACTCTCAACATTTTTGCCGCGGTGGAGCCGAGGAACAGCCGGCGCGGTTGTGCGAGCCGACTGGACCCGACCATGATCACGTCGCCGTCATGCCAGCCGAGTTTGTTCACCGCCTCTTCGACGGTCGGGCCGGTGGCCACTCGCGAACTGACCGGAACATCTGCCGGCAGAAAGGCTTTCGCTTGGTCAACCGCCTGCTGTGCATGCTGCTGCGCGTGCTCGAGGCTCTCGGCGTGGTCGACAGCCACGAGCGACACCAGACGAAGCGGAGTCTCGGTGGCCCGGCAGAACCGCAGTGCGGTCTCCAGCAGCAGGTTGGCCCCAGGCCGGGTGCCGACCGCGCAGGTGACCTCCCGAATCCGCTCGCTACGTTTCAGGCGGGCGCCGCGCGGTGCGATCACTACCGGAATCGGTGACGCATGCACCAGGTCGTTGACCACCGAACCCAGTGAGAAAGGGCCGGCGATTCCGCCGCCGGCGCCGCCGACCACCAGGGCCTCAGCGGCCAACGCTTCGGCTGCGGCGATCAGACCAGCGGTGCTGGATTCGTCGAAGCTGAGATGCGTAGTCACGGTGAGGTCGTCACGTACCCCGGCCGCGGCGGCGGCCAGCCAGCCTTCGGCTTCCCGGTGCAGGATGTCGCTGGGGGTGGTGGCCAGTGCCGATCGGTCGCTGGGCAGCACCATGCACAAGACGAGCTCTGCGCCGAGGGTGCGCGCGATCTGCTCGCCCACGGCGAGGGCGTCGTCACCGCCCGGTGTGGCGAGGTAAGCGACGGCGATTCTTGAGATGCTCACCGGCTAGCCCTCTTCGCTTTCAGCGCTGCTGTGACACGCTTTCGGCGGTGCCGGCGCGACGTCCAGCGACGGGTTGCGATCGAAGAAGCCGACGGGCTTGAGCCAGAAGCTGACGATGTCTGCCGGCATGATCGGCCAGTCTTCGGGGCGGGTGATGTGGTGGATGCCGAACACGTACCACAGCACCACGTCGGTGTTCTCGATCGAACGGTTGGCCGCGGTCCATGCGGGCAGCCCGGTGTCTTCCTTGCTCTGGGTGACGAATTCGCCTGCCGGCCAACGCTCATCCGGGGAGTTGGGGGTGACCCACAGGGTGTGCTCGATGGCCCGGCAGCGGGCCAGGACCGGGGAGTCAGGGGAGAACATGGCGGGCAAGGCGCCGCCCGGCACCAGTTTGTAGGCCGGTGGCGTGCCGAGACCGTTGCGCACATTGTCGTTGACCACCTTCCAGGCCCGCTGGGTCTGGAAGTTCATGTCCTGCTTGCCTTCGGACTCGGTGCGCAGCGGGGTGTTGCGCTGGCGGAGCGACAGGCCGTACGGGTTGTCCGGGCCCATGGGTACCACTTCGGTTTCGCTGGCGTACACCGTGTTCTCGGTGCCGTCGACGTCCAGGTCCAGGCGGGCGACCAGGAAATGCTGGTGGTAGGGCGCATAGGTGCGCTGGTCGACGAGGGTGCCGTGGGGGTGTGCCTGCCCTTCGGGGAAGTTGCTCACCACCATGATTCCCGTTGCACGGACCTCACATTCGATGTTGCCGTCCTGGTAGAACCGCCAGTAGGTGAGGTATTCGTAGTTGGCGACGGTCACGTGGAAGGACACCGTGAGCCGGCGCATCCGGCGCACCTCGGTGCCGGCGTGATGGTCGGCGTGCTTCCACAGCACGGCGTTGTCCTCTTCGTGGATGCAGATGGCGTTCTTGATGGTGAACGGCTCGCCCTTGCTGTTGTGCAGTACCGCGTCCAGGTATCGGATTTCGCCGAGGCAGTCGCAGCCCAGCTCCAACGACGTGGTCATGAAGCCGATGCCCCACTCGCCGATGTCGAATGCCGTTCGCCGGTAGTGGTCCTCGCAATGGTCGCGGTAGGGCACCATCATCTCGGCAAACGACATCCGGTTGGCCACCGGCCGTACCCGGCCGTTGTCGTTGTAGCTGACGGCGTGCAGCGTCATGCCCTCGCGGTAGTTGAACCCCACCCGCAGCGACCAGTTCTGCCACTTCAGCAGATTGCCGTCCAGGGTGAAGGAAACCCCTTCGGGCTGGGTGATGTTCAGCGGGCGCAACGGCTCTCTGGTGCCGGCCTTACGGATGCGTTCGGGGATGTGCTGTGGCACATACTCGCCCATCATGTCGGGACGTTCGACGGTGAAGGTGTCCTCGATCTCCAGCAGTTCCATGGTGTTCATGTCGATCACACAATGGAATCCGTTGACCGGCCCGGCGTACGGGTTCGCGCCCTCGGCGGCCCGGACCCAGGTGTCGGTCCAGCCCAGGCGGCGGTCCTTGTACTCCTCCGGCATCACCACCTCGCCGTAGGTCCAGGTGTCCATGAACACCAGGTCCATGTCGGTGATGCCGCGCTTGGCCAGGGCGGCAATGACGTCCGGGTGCTTGCGCAGCACCTCGTCGGCCTCTTCCCATTCGTCGACGGTGAAGTTGGGCTGCACACCGGGGATGTGGTCCCACGACAGCACCGAGCCGGAGCTCAGGGAGAGCAGGGCCTTATAGGTCGAGTTCGTGGTGGTCTCGAGAAGTGTTGCCAGGGCTTGCCGGTCCGGTACCACGCCGTCGGCGTCGAATGCCGCCACCTGCGTTTTGGCCGGTTCCACCAGCTCGATGGAGGTGTATCGCCAGCCTTCACCGACTCCGTGCGTCGCCGCGAGTATGCCGGCGACTCTGGTGAATTCGGTTGCGGTGAGGGGGTCGAGCGGGTGGAAGGTGGCAGTCACCAGTGAGCTCCTGTCGGCAGGGTTGTGTCAGGTCAGTGGATACCGGCGGGTCAGTCGTGCGCGCTCATGACGTGCTTGATCCGGGTGTAGTCCTCTACGCCGTAGATCGACATATCTTTGCCGTAGCCGGAGTACTTGAAGCCGCCGTGCGGCATCTCGACCGCCATCGGGATGTGGCAGTTGATCCAGACCACACCGAAATCCAAGGCGCGAGTGAATTTTTCGACGGTGGCGTGGTCTTTGGTCCAGACGCTGGACGCCAGCGCGTAGCGGACATCGTTGGCGTAGTCGATGGCCTGCTCATCGGTGCCGAACGACTGCACTGTCATGATCGGGCCGAAGGTTTCGTCCTGGACGATCGGGTCGTCCTGGCGCACGCCGGTGATGACCGTGGGCTCGAAGTAGAATCCCTTGTCGCCGAACCGTTTTCCACCGGTGACGATGGTGGCGTGGGCCGGCAGTTCGGCGATCTTCTTGCTGACCGTGGTGTAGTGGTTGACGTTGTTCAGCGGGCCATAGAACGCGTCGGGATCGTCCGGCAGGCCGGGTCTCAGGCTCTGCGCGGCCGCGACCAATGCTTCGACGAACCGGTCGTGGATCGACTCGTGCACGATCACCCGGGTTGCCGCGGTGCAATCCTGCCCGGCGTTGAAGCATCCGGCCTGCGCGATCCCGATGGCCGCCTTGGCGATGTCGACGTCGCCGAACACCACCGCTGGTGCCTTGCCGCCGAGTTCCAGATGACTGCGCTTGAGTTGTTGGGCGGCGGCCGATGCGACGGCGATGCCGGCCCGCACGGAGCCGGTGATCGCGACCAGGCCGATCTTGGGGTGATCGACCAGCTGCGCACCGGTGGCGGCGGTGCCCAGCACGACGTTGAACACCCCGTCCGGCAGGATGCCCTTGCTGATGCGGGCCAGTGCCAGTGTGCTTTCCGGGGTGGTGTCGCTGGGTTTGAGGACCACGGTGTTGCCCGTGGCCAGGGCAGGCCGATCTTCCAGATCGCCATCATGAACGGGTAGTTCCACGGCGTCACCTGCCCGACTACCCCGATGGGCTCGCGGCGGACATACGAGGTAAACCCCTCCAGGTATTCACCGGCCGACTTGCCTTCGACCAGCCGCGCCGCCCCGGCGAAGAACCGGACCTGATCCGCACTTA
>JARLGS010000808.1 GCA_031292695.1 Mycobacterium sp.
CCCCGGCACGGACGCCGCCACTACCGTCGCCGGCCTCGATCTGCGCTGGGCCGCAGTCACATTGGCCGGCGTCCGGTATCTGGCCGATGAACACACCTGGGTGCAATCCGACCAGAGCGGCGCCGGCGACGTCGCGCTCGCGCTCACGCTGCCCTGTTGGACCTTGCTCGGAATATTGGACCGCGCACTGGAACTCACGATCGCCCACGTCAACCTGCGCAAGCAGTTCGGCCAACCCCTCTCGGCGTTCCAGGGCGTGCAGTTCCAACTGACCGACGCCGAGGTCGAACGCAGCGGACTGGACATCCTGGCCAGGTACACGTTGTGGAGCATCGCCACGGGCCGGCCTGAATCGACCGATGATGCACTGGCGCTGCGGATGTCGGCTATCGAAGCAGCCGACATAGTGTTCCGCGTCTGCCACCAACTGCACGGTGCCGTCGGCTTCTGCGACGAGACCACACTGTCCTGGCTGTCCCGCTACAGCCAGCCGCTACGCCGCTTGCCCTGGGGTCTCTCAGCGACGCGCGACCATCTCACCCGCCGCACCGGACGGGCCGGGCTGACGGGGTTGTTCGCATGACCACGGACTATCTGGACTTTCGCGCGCGGGTGCGGCAGTGGTGTGCCGAGAACGTGCCACCTGACTGGCGCCAGACTCAGACCGGCGCCACCGACGAACAGTTCATGGCATTCCAGCAGTCGTGGTTCGCCACCTTGCACCGGGCCGGCTTCGCCGTCCCGCACTGGCCGGCCGAATGGGGCGGCGGGCTGTCGGTACCCGAACAGGTGGTGCTGTATCAGGAGCTTGCCGCGCACGACGCCCCGCGACTGGTGCTCGCGTTCGTCGGCATCCACCACGCTGCCTCGACGCTGCTGGCAGCCGGCAGCGATGAACAGCGTCGCCGCCACCTCCCGGCGATTCTCGACGGCGAGATCTGGGTGCAGGGCTTCTCGGAGCCCGAAGCAGGCTCCGATCTCGCCAGCCTGCGGACCAGTGCGCATCGCGACGGCGACCACTACGTGGTCAACGGCCAGAAGCTGTGGGCCAGTGGCGCCAAGCACGCCGACTGGTGCCTCCTTCTTGCCCGCACCGATCCCAATGCGCCCAAACGCAAAGGCATTTCGTACCTCCTGCTGGACATGCGCTCGCCCGGCGTAGAGGTACGGCCGATCCGCAATGCGCTCGGCGACGCACACTTCTGTGAGATCTTCCTGAACGACGTGACAATCCCGGCGGCCAATCTCGTGGGCACCGAGAACGCGGGATGGCAGGTGGCACAGGCCACGCTGGGTGCCGAGCGGGGCATGACGATGCTAGAGCTCGCCGAACGCCTGGGCAACGCCGGATTCCGCTGGTTGCTGGCCGACTGCCCCGTCGACGACCCGGTCGTGGCAGACCGGTTGGCGCAGTTCGAAACGGAGATCACCGGGCTGCGCAGACTGTGCCGGAAACTGGTCGAAGATCACGAGCGTGGCACCGTCGGACCCGCCGACACGTCCATCGTCAAGCTCTACTACAGCGAACTACTGCAGCGCATGACGGACTTCGGCGCCGAAGTCGGCGGCCTGGCCGCGCAGACGGTGCTGGCCAAGCCGATGTCCAGCGGCTGGGAATCGGGCGCTTGGGTACTCGACTTCATCGGTTCCTGGGAGTGGACGATTCCGGGCGGCTCCAGCGAGATTCAGCGGACGATCATCGGCGAGCGCGGCTTGGGGCTCCCCCGGGAACCGAGCGTGGCCTGATGGCAACAGAATTCACCGAATTCCATGCGGAGCTGCGGTCGGTCGCCGGCGATCTGCTCGCCAAACAACGAGCTGCGGCCTGGCCGGTGCTGGTGGAGGCGGGCTGGGTCGGTCTCGAGATCGCCGAGGACCTTGGCGGCGCGGGCGCGACATTCGCCGAAACCGCGCTGGTCTGCGAGGAATTGGGCCGCGCTGCCAGCGCGAGTGCATATCTCGGCAGCGGCGTCCTCGCCGTCGGCACGCTGAATGCCCTGCAGCCGAGCACGACTCGTGATCGCCTCTTGACGGACCTGGGCTCCGGCACAGTCCGGATCACGGTAGCGCTCGACGCCGTGGAGTTCGTACCCGACGCCGACGGCGCCGACGTCGTCCTGCTTGTCTCCGAAGACGGTGTCGGCGTCGGTGATTCGACCGTCACACCGCGCCCGGTCGTCGATCGGACGCGCAGCCTGTCCACCGTCCAGACGACGGTCACCGAGCAGCTGCACTTCACCGGGCCGCCCGCGAAAGCAGTTGAGCGACTGCGGCAGCGGGCGGCGACGGCCATCGCGTGCGACAGCCTCGGGCTGGCTGAGGCGATGCTGGCCGCCACAGTGGCCTACGCCAAACTCCGGCACCAGTTCGGCAGGCCGATCGGCAGCTTCCAGGCGGTCAAGCACGCCTGCGCCGACATGGCGGTGCGAAACACGGTCGCGCGTCAACTGGTCGGCGCCGCGGTCGAGGCGGTGACCGCCGATGCGCCGGACGCCGGCGTAGCCGTGGCGATGGCCAAGTCCTACGCGTGCGCAGCCGCAGTCGATGTAGTCGGTCGGGCCATGCAATTGCACGGCGGCATCGGCTACACCTGGGAGAGCGACATCCACGTCTACCTCAAGCGCGCCGTTCTCAACCGTTCGTTGTTCGGGTCGCCGGCGGCCCACCGCAGAGAACTTGCCAAACGCTACCGATAGAAGGAGTTTCACATGGGAGTACCGGTCTACAAGCGCATAATCGACCTGTTCGAGGCCGAGGGCGTGAACACGCTGTTCGGCATCCCCGACCCCAACTTCGTGCACATGTTCACCGAGGCTGCGGCCAGGGGCTGGTCGGTGGTGGCTCCGCACCACGAGTTGAGTGCCGGGTTCATGGCCGAGGCGGTATCGCGCATGACGGGCGGACCCGCGCTGTGCATCGGCACGCTGGGTCCGGGCATGGCCAACATCGCCGGCGCGATGATGTGCGCCAAGGTGGAGAACTCGCCGGTGATCTTCCTCGGCGGCCAGCGGGCCCGTATCACCGAGCGTCGGGTACGTCGTGGACGAATCCAATTCGTCCGACAGGAGCCGCTTTTCGCGCCCTCGGTGAAATACAGCGCATCGATCGAATATGCCGACCAGACCGACGAGATCGTCCACGAGGCGATCCGCCGGGCGATGTCGGGCACGCCCGGCCCGAGCTACATCGAATACCCGTCCCATGTCCTGCTCGAAGAACTCGAGGTGGCCGACCCCTTGCCACCGCACCGGTACCGTCTGGTCAATCAGGGCGCGGGGGCCGCGGAAGTCGCCGAGGCCGCCAGGCTCATCCGCGCGGCGGAGCACCCAATTCTGTTGGTGGGTCATGGCGTTCACACCTCGCGCACCGGCGTCGCGGTCAGAGAACTCGCCATCCTGATGGGCTGTCCGGTGATCCAGACCTCAGGAGGCACGTCGTTCATTCCCGGGCTTGAGGACCGCACGTTCCCGTACGGGTTCTCCCCCGCCGCCGTAGCGGCGGTGGTCGCGTCCGACCTGTGCGTCGCGCTGGGCACCGAACTCGGCGAACCGGTGCACTACGGCAGAACCCGACACTGGGCGGCGGGCAACGACATTCGCAAATGGATCTATGTCGAGCAGGACCCGACGGCCATCGGCGTGAACCGTCCTGTCGATGTGCCGTTGGTGGGTGACCTGCGTGGCGTCGTGCCGCAGTTGGTCGCGGCGCTCAAGGACGCGCCACGACAGCCCTCCCCCGAACTCGCTGCCCTCATCGAGAAGGATGCCGCCGAACTCGCCCAGCTCGCGGAAACCGCGCCGGCCGGGCGGGCACCCATTCACCCGGCACGGTTCGTCGTGGAGGCCACGAAGGCGTTCCCGAAGGACGGCATCATGGTGCGCGACGGCGGTGCCACGGTGATCTTCCAGTGGACGTACTCGCAGGCCAAGCCGCACGATGTCATCTGGAATCAGAACTTCGGCCACCTTGGCACCGGCCTGCCGTACGCGGTCGGTGCGTCCGTCGCCGAAGGACGCCAGCGGCCGGTCATGCTGCTTACCAGTGACTCCGCGTTCCTGTTCCACATCGCCGAGCTGGAAACCGCGGCGCGCGAAGGACTGCCGCTGGTATGTGTGGTCGGCGTCGACCACCAGTGGGGTCTGGAAGTAGGCGTGTACAAACGCACCTTCCCCCAACCGTCGCCCCAGCCCGGCGTCCACTGGAGCAAAGATGTGCGCTTCGACAAGATCGCCGAGGGCTTCGGGTGCCACGGCGAATATGTTGAGAAGGAAGACGAGATCGGCCCGGCCATCGCCCGGGCCTACGCCAGCGGCCGCACCGCCGTCGTCCACGTCTGCATCGACCCCAAGGCCAATTCCGAAGAGATGCCCAAATACGACGAATTCCGTACCTGGTACGCCGAAGGCACACAGTAAGGGGAACGACAATGCGCGAATACCTGAAGTTCTATATCGATGGCCGGTGGGTCGATCCGGTTGAGCTCACTGCATTGGAGGTCGACAACCCGGCCACGGAGGCCGTCGCCGGACGCATTGCGCTCGGCGGCACGGCCGACGTGGACCGGGCAGTCCAGTCGGCCCGCCGAGCCTTTCCGTCGTGGTCACAGTCCAGTCGTCAAGACCGACTGGACGTGCTGCAGGCCCTCCTGACCGAATACCGCAAGCGGGAACGCGATATCGCCGAGGCGATCACCGAGGAGATGGGTGCCCCAGCCGAGCTTGCCGCCGGCCCCCAGACGCAGCTGGGTAGCTACCATCTGCTGACCGCCATCGACGTGCTGAAGAACTTCGAATTCTGCCGGCAGCAGGGCGCCACGCTGGTCGCGCACGAGCCGATCGGCGTCTGCGGGCTGATCACGCCGTGGAACTGGCCGATCAACCAGATCGCCGTCAAGGTCTATCCGGCGTTGGCGACGGGATGCACAGTCGTGCTCAAGCCCTCGGAAGTTGCCCCGTTCTCCGCACAGATCTTCACCGAGATCGTCCACGCCGCAGGAGTTCCGGCCGGCGTCTACAACATGGTGTTCGGCACCGGAGAGTCTGTAGGGCAAGCAATTTCGAGGCATCCGGATATCGATATGGTGTCCTTCACCGGGTCGACCCGGGCCGGTGTCGACGTCGCGCGCAATGCGGCGCCCACAGTCAAGCGGGTGACGCAAGAGCTCGGTGGCAAAAGCGCGAACATCGTGTTGGACGACGCGGCATTCGCCGGGAGCGTATCCGCCGGGGTTGCGGCGATGATGTCCAACTCGGGTCAGAGCTGCAACGCGCCATCACGAATGTTGGTACCGAAATCGCGGATGGCGGAGGCAGTTTCGATCGCGCGCGAGACGGCTGAGCAGGCCCAGCTCGGTCCGGTCGCATCGCGGGTCCAGTTCGACCGGATCCAGGGCCTGATCGCCGAGGGCATCGCCGAGGGCGCCGCCGTGGTGGCAGGCGGGCCCGGTCGCCCAGCTGGCGTGGCCCACGGGTACTACGTCCGACCCACGGTGTTCGCCGATGTCACCAACGACATGACGATCGCCCGCGAGGAGATCTTCGGCCCGGTGCTCTGCGTCCAGGGTTACGACGACCTCGACGACGCGGTCGCGATAGCCAACGACACCGAATACGGCCTTGCCGGTTACGTTTCGGGAGCTGATCTCGAGGGTGCCCGGGCCCTGGCCCGACGGCTCCGCGCCGGCTGGATTTCGATCAACCACGCCTTCGACATGAATGCGCCGTTCGGCGGCTACAAGCGCAGCGGCAACGGCCGCGAATGGGGCGAGGCCGGATTTCACGAGTACCTGGAGACCAAAAGCGTGCTCGGCCATTCGCCAGAGGCGTCCGACTGAGTCCTCCAGTAGGCGGCCGGGTTGCCGGGATTACGAACCATCGAGCCGACGCAGGTGGCGATCGAAGAACTCGATGATCTCGGCATGGCCGACGGACAACCCGAGCGCACCCTCCATGGTCAGCAGTTGCGACATGCCGACAACTAGGGATATCGCGACAATCGGCGGCAGTTCGTCGTCGCCGATGCCATGACGCTTGAGCACCGCGGCGACCAGGTCGGCCTGGCCTTCCAGGAATTGCGAAGCAGCGCCGGTGATCTCCGAGCGGAGCTCCTTGCGGTGGTTGGCCAGCGCCGCGTACTCCATGATCAACGCGGTGTCGCGGTGCTCGATGAGAAACGTCCACAGCGCCCGCAGCGGGTTCGGCGCCTGCAGGATCAGCGACTGGGCCGCCTGCCCCTGTTCGGTCCGGCGGCGAAACGCTGCCAGGAACAGCTCGTCCATCGTCCGGAAGTAGTAGTGCACCAGCTGCGGCTTGAGACCGGCCCGTTCGGCGACCCGGCGCGAGGTCACTGCCGCGTAGCCCTCATCGAGCATCAGCTGCTCGGCAGCATCGAGCAGGGCGCCCCGGTTCTTCGCCTCGGGACCGCCAATTCTGCGCTCCGAAGCCATGTTTCCCTCCGTTTCCCGGTCCCCGCCACGCTGATCGTAAGGCGGCCACCCGCCCGTGTGACCTTGACCACGCCGTCGCGAGATGCTAAGCAGGTGCTCAGCAACTTATTGCGATTATGCCCGGGAGGCACCGCACGATGAGCAACTTCGACGAGATCGACTACTTCACCGATCAGTCGCTGGTTTCCGACCCCCACCCGTACTTCGATCACCTGCGCAACAAGTGTCCGGTGACGCGGGAACCGCATTACGGTGTGGTGGCCGTGACGGGCTGGGAAGAGGCCAACGCGGTGTACAAGGACACCGATTCATTCTCGTCATGCGTCGCGGTGGCCGGGCCGTTCACGCCGATCCCGTTCACCCCGGAGGGCGACGACATCTGCGCCCAGCTCTCTGAGCACCGAACCGAGATTCCGATGTTCGAGCACATGGTCACCATGGACCCACCCGACCACACCCGGGCGCGTTCACTGCTGAGCCGGCTCCTCACCCCAA
>JARLGS010000095.1 GCA_031292695.1 Mycobacterium sp.
CGGTTCTCGGCGAACTGTTCGACATCCCACGCCTGACCGACACCCTCACCCGCCACGGCGTGGACCGCGTCATCCATACCGCCGGGCAGAGCCATCCGGCAATCTCGATCGAGCTGCCGGTGACCACGTTCGCCGCCAATGCCGATGGCACGCTTGCGGTTTACGAGGCCGCCAGGATGACGGGCGTTCGCCGCATCGTGTTCTTCTCCTCGGAATGCGCGCTCGGCAACATCACCGAACCCGGACCCATCACCGAGGACATCAAGCCGGGCCCCACCACCGTCTACGGCGTGACCAAGGTGACCGGTGAACTGCTCGGCAGCACGTACAACTCGCTGTACGACATGGAGATCGTGTCCTTGCGCATCACCGAGGTGTACGGCCCCGGCTTGTGGATGCCCAGCCTGCTGGGCGACATGATCCGGGCGGGCCTGCGCGGCGAGACCTTCACCCTCGAATCCGGCGGTGACCACGGCTTCCAGTTCGTCTATGTCGACGACGTCGCCACAGCTGCGCGGCTCGCGTCCACCACGACCAACCTGACCCAACAAGCCTATTTCGTCTCGGGCGGCGACCGCATGACGGTGTTCGACACCGCCGCACTACTCTCGAAGTTCCTGCCGGACGCCCGCTTCGACATCGGCCCCGGCTACCTACCCGACTGGGACCGCCAGGTCCAGTTCGACCTGAGCCGGTCCAAGCGCGACCTCGGCTACATACCCGCATGGGCGCTGGAAAAGGGTCTCGAAAAACAGATCGAGTGGATCAAGGCGACCGAGAACCTGTGACGAGCAGAGACGAAAAGGACACGCACATGGGCGAAATGACCAACCGCATTGCCCTGGTCACCGGCGCCTCCTCGGGTATCGGACTGGCTACCGCCGCGACCCTGGCGCGTGAGGGCGCCGATGTGGCCGTCCTGGCCCGGCCCGAGGACGACCTGTCTGAGGCAGTGCGCCTGGTGACCGAACACGGCCGACGTGCCCTGCCGGTCAGTGTCGACGTACGGGATTCTGCCGCGGTGCGGGCGGCATTCGACCGGGTCGAGGCCGAGTTGGGGCCGATCGACGCGGTGCTCAACAACGCCGGAATCTCCCGCGTCGCACCGCTTGTCGAGACCACCGATGAGGATTTCGACGATCTGGTCTCGATCAACGTGGCCGGGTCCTTCTACGTGCTGCGTGAGGCGGCCCGGGTCATGCAGTCCCGGGGTGCCGGCGCGATCGTCAACACCGGGTCCGAACTCGCCCTGATGGGGCAGCCCGGCTTCGTCGCCTACACCGCGACCAAGGGCGCGATCGTGGCGATGACCCGCAGTGCCGCAGCGGAATTGGTCTCCTGGGGTATCCGGGTGAACTCGGTCTGTCCCGGCACCACCCGAACTCCGTTGCTCATGGTCGAATTCGAGGACAGCGCCGATCCCGATGCCGAGATCGCCGAAATCGCCTCGAGCGTCGCCGCCGGACGGTTCGGCGAGCCGCAGGAGATCGCCGAGGCCGTGGTGTTCCTGCTGTCCGACCGGGCCAGCTATGCGGTTGGCACTCATCTCGTCATCGACGGCGGACGGTCGACCTGCATACCTGCCGGCAACATCGGCGTCTCCCACAACGACTGACCGACAAGGAGTTTCGATATGACTGAGCAGAGGCCGTCCCGGCTGTACCGGGACATGACCTGGTCGGAGATCGCCGAAGCGGCCCGCGCCGACGTCCCGATCGCCATCCCGATCGGCTCGACCGAACAGCACGGGCACCACCTGCCGGTCTGCACCGACTGGCTCATCCCCGAGAAACTTCTGGAGGCGGCCAGCCGGCGGACCGACCTGGTTGTCGGGCAGTTCGTCCCGTTCGGCTACCGGAGCCGGCCGGGAAGTGGTGGCGGACAGCACATTCCGGGCACCCTCTCCCTACGGGCCACCACCTACATCGCGCTGCTGGAAGACATCCTCAGTGAGCTGAAGCGCGCTGGGTTCCGCAACATAGTGCTGTACAACTGGCATTACGAGAACAGCGGCTTCATCTACGAACCGGCATTCCTGATCTCCGAGAAGCACCCAGAACTGAAGATCCTGGTGATGGAGGACGCCAACCCCGATTTCACCCCGGACCGGCAGCAGGCCATCTGGCCTGGGGGCTTCCCCGGGCTGGCGCTCGAGCACGCCGCGGTGATCGAGACCTCGCTATTGCTGCACCACGCACCGCATCTCGTGCGGACCGAACATATCAAGGCCGATGCCCCGGAGCGGGTGGTCAACCACGACGTACTGCCCATCGACACCCGGATGTCCACGGCCAGTGGGGTGCTGTCCTCCCCCGAAGCGGCCAGCGCCGAAAAGGGCAAGATGCTCACCGAGTGGATGGTGGACCGCCTCGTGGCGATTCTGGACGAGGAGTTCGGCGACCGCCGCTAGCCTCTGTCCCCCGTTCGCACCGCGAGCGTGCGTGTCTGTCCCCCGACACGCCGCTCGCGGTCGGCATTTCACGCACGCTCGCGGTGCCGAATTACCCGTGTAGGTGAAGCGGCGCGCCCGACACAGCCATCAGCGCCTCGCCCAGCGCCTCGTTCTGTGTCGGGTGGGCGTGCACGAACCGGGCTGCTTCAGCGGCTTTGACACCCAGGTTGTACAGCAGCTGGGCCTCGCCGATCAGCTCAGAAACCCCGGCTCCGATCATGTGCACACCCACCACCGAGCCGGCCGGATCGACCACGAGCTTGACCGCACCGGAGGCCTTGAGGATCTGACTGCGCCCGTTGCCGGCCAGGTCGTAGGTGACCGTTTCCACGCCCTCGCCGTAGCGCCGCCGCGCGGATTCTTCGGTGAGGCCGACCGACGCGATTTCGGGATGGCAGTAGGTCACGCGCGGGATGCCGGTGTCGGCGACCAATTCCGCATCGCGGCCGGCGATGCGTTCGGCGACGAAGATACCGTGCTGAAAAGCCCGGTGCGCCAACTGGAGTCCACTGACGATGTCCCCGATCGCGTATACCGACGGCACGCTGGTGCGCAAGTCGTCGTCCGTGACGACGAACCCGCCCTCGACCGCCACCCCGCTTTCGACCAGCCCGAGACCCGCGGTGCGTGGGGCTCGACCGACCGCGACCAGCAGCAGGTCTGCGCTGAGCACGTCACCGGAATCGAGGGTCACCTGCACGGCCTCGGGATCGGAGGTGACCGCGGTGACCCGGGCACTGGTCTTCGCGCTGATCTTGCGGCGACGGAACAACCGCTCCAGGTAGGCCGAGATCGCGGCATCCTCGTTGGGCACCAGTCGGGGCAGGGCCTCGACGATGGTCACCTTCACCCCGAATGATGCCCAGAGACTGGCAAATTCGACGCCGATCACACCGCCGCCGAGAATGATCGCCGTCTCCGGGATACTGGCGAGCTCGAGCGCACGGTCACTGGTGAGTACCCGGTCGGACGTCGCGATGACACCGGGCACCTTGGGCTGCGATCCGGTGGCCAGCACGATTGAACTTCCGGTGACGGTGGTGCCGTCGACCTCGACGGTATTGGGCCCGGTGAGCTTGCCCCGGCCGTTGACGACTGTGATCCCCAGCGCCGCAATCAAACCCGACAGGCCCTTGTGCAGGCGAGACACCACGCCGTTCTTGAAGGCGTGCAGCTTCTCGGGGTCGACGCCGTCGAAGGTGGCAGTGACACCGAATTGCGCTGCGGTACGGGCGGTATCGGCGACCTCGGCCGCGTGCAGCAGCGCCTTGGTCGGGATGCAGCCCCGGTGCAGACAGGTACCGCCCACCTCGGCCTCGTCGATCAAGACGACAGACTGCCCCAGCTGCGCAGAGCGGATCGCGGCCGCATACCCACCCGGGCCCCCGCCGAGGATGACGACGTCTGCTGATTTCATACGTGGCTCCTTGAGTTTTCGATTACAGCGCGGGCCTGGGTATAGAGCGTTCCGGCCCGATAGGACGAGCGCACCAATGGCCCGGACATCACCCCGAGGAAGCCGATCTCGCGGGCGATCCCGTCGAGCTCCGTGAATTCGGCCGGGGCGACCCAGCGTTCGATAGGACGATGCCGCGGAGTGGGCCGCAGGTACTGGGTGATGGTGATCAGTTGGCATCCGGCCGCGTGCAAGTCGCACAGGGCCTGGACGACCTCGTCCGTGGTCTCCCCCATCCCGAGGATCAGGTTCGACTTCGTGACGAGCCCCTGGGCTCGGGCTCGGTCCAGAACCGCCAGTGAGCGGGCGTAGTCGAAGCCCGGCCGTATCTCGCGGAAGATGCGGGGCACGGTTTCCACGTTGTGCGCCAGCACTTCTGGCTTGGTGGAAAAGACCTCGTCGAGTTGCGCTGGGATGCCGTTGAAGTCTGGGATGAGCAGCTCGACGCCGGTATCCGGGCAGGCGGCGTGGATCTGCCTGACCGTTTCGGCGTACAGCCACGCACCACCGTCGGGCAGATCGTCGCGCG
The DNA here is from genome assembly GCA_031292695.1 of Mycobacterium sp. Lineage (GTDB taxonomy): Bacteria > Actinomycetota > Actinomycetes > Mycobacteriales > Mycobacteriaceae > Mycobacterium. The sequence goes on from JARLGS010000095.1 coordinate 4,438, forward strand.
CCACCCCGGTGACGGTGGCGTAGCGCAATTGCATGTGCGCCACAGACTCCGCGACGCGGCGAGGTTCATCGCGGTCCAGCGGCGCGGGACGACCGGTGGCGATCTGGCAGAAATCGCATCGCCGCGTGCACTGGTCACCGCCGATCAGGAACGTGGCCTCCCGGGCTTCCCAGCACTCGAAGATGTTGGGGCAGCCGGCTTCCTGGCACACGGTGTGCAAGTCGTTACGCTCCACCAGCGCGGCGAGCTCGCGATATTCCGGTCCGGTCCGGAGCCGGGCCTTCATCCAGGACGGCTTGCGCTCCACCGGGGCCTGCGCGTTGCGGACCTCCAGCCGCAGCAGTCGGCGGCCTTCAGGGGTGACGGTCATTTCACTCTCAGCATTCGACGACGTTGACGGCGACGGCGAGACCACCTGTCGAGGTCTCCTTGTACTTTGCACTCATATCCATTCCGGTGGCCCGCATGGTCTCGATGACGTCGTCCAGGCTCACCCGGTGGGTACCGTCACCGCGCAGCGCCATGCGGGCAGCGTTGATGGCCTTGCCTGCGGAGATGGCATTTCGTTCGATGCACGGGATCTGCACCAGCCCGCCGATGGGATCACACGTAAGTCCGAGGCTGTGCTCCATGGCGATCTCAGCGGCGTTCTCGACCTGTTGCGGTGTGCCACCAAGGATTTCGGCCAGGCCGGCGGCCGCCATCGACGCCGCGGACCCCACTTCGCCCTGACACCCGACTTCGGCACCGGAAATGGACGCGCGTTCCTTGTACAGCGACCCGACGGCCCCGGCGGTGAGCAGAAAGCGGACCGTCGCGTCGTCGGGATCGGCCTTACCCGCGGCGGTGTAGCGCAGCGCGTAGTGCAGGACCGCCGGGATGATGCCGGCGGCGCCGTTGGTCGGAGCGGTGACGATCCGTCCACCCGATGCGTTTTCCTCGTTGACCGCGAGTGCCACCAGGTTCACCCAGTCCTCGGCGTACACCGGATCACGCTGCGGGTCTTCGGCATTGAGCCGGAGGAACCAATCCCTGGCGCGCCGGCGGACCCGCAGGTTGCCGGGCAGGTAGCCGTCCCGGGACATCCCGGTGGTCTCGCACGCGACCATGACGTCGCGGATGCGCAGGAGACGTTCCCGCACCTCGGCTTCGCTGCGAGTCAGGCACTCCTGCCGCAGCATCGCCTGGCTCACCGACAATCCGTCGCGCTCTGTCAGCGCCAGTAACTCGGCGGCCGAACGGAAGGAGCAGTTGGCGTTCGCTTCCGCTGCCTCAGTTCGAACCGGCGCACTGTCCGTCACCACGAAGCCGCCCCCGACCGAGAAGTACGTCTCCCGGTGGAGCACGTCGCCCTGCACCGCGAATGCCGTCAGCGTCATGGCATTCGGGTGCTGGGCAAGCTGGCGGGCCGGTTGCAGGCACATGTCGGATTCGGTCAGCGCGATGACGACCCGGCCGCCCAGGCGGATGGTGCCTTCGGCGCGCATGGTCGCGAGCCGCCGTTCCATCTCGTCGGTTTCAATCGTCTCTGGCCGGTAGCACTCGAGACCAAGCAGGATCGCAGGCATCGTCCCATGCCCGGCGCCGGTCGCGGCGAGCGAACCGAACAGGTCGACCTTGATCTCGGCGACCTGATCGACCATGTGCCGAGCGACGAGTTCGTCGACGAACATGCCGGCCGCCCGCATCGGGCCCACGGTATGTGAACTCGACGGGCCGATCCCGACCGAGAACAGGTCGAACACGCTGACCGCCATGACTACAGCTCGCCCCGGCTGAGCCGGTAATCCAACTCGGGGTACAGCGGGAACTGCCCGGCCAGCGTACGTACCTGCGCCGCAAGGGGTTCGGTGTCGGCATCGGGAGCGGCGACGAGCGCAGCGGCGATGACATCGGCAACGCGGGAGAACTCCTCGTCGCCGAACCCGCGCGCGGCCAGCGCCGGGGTGCCGATGCGCAGCCCGGAGGTGACCATGGGAGGCCGCGGATCGGATGGCACGGCATTGCGGTTGACCGTGATACCGACGGCATCGAGCCGGTCCTCGGCCTGCTGCCCGTCGATGTCCGCGTTACGCAGGTCCACCAGCACGAGGTGGACATCGGTGCCGCCGGTCAGGACCGTGATCCCCGCCGCTTGCACATCCGGCCGGCTCAGCCGGTCTGCCAGGATCCGCGCGCCGCGCAGGACCCGCTGTTGCCGCTCAGCGAATTCCGGCTGCGCAGCCATCTTGAAGCCGACTGCCTTGGCCGCGATCACGTGCTCCAGCGGACCCCCC
>JARLGS010000809.1 GCA_031292695.1 Mycobacterium sp.
CCAGGACGGCCTCGTCCTCGCGGGACATGGCCCACAGCTCTAACTTGGCGGGATAACCTGTGATCGTCGCTTCGTCGACGTCGAAGCCCGTCTCCATGATGTGATGCAGGGGAAGCAGCGTTTCGACCGGATGGTTTCCGGTAGAGAACATCGTGCCGTTCTCCAGCAGAACGTAGCGCTCCTCGGTGGCGATCAGGAGGACTTTCCAGCTACCCGCGGTATAGGCGCCCTGGTGCCGCACTCCGTCGAAGTCGGTCTTCGGCGAGGTGTACTGACCCAGCGAATACGGGGATGGGAAGAACGCGTTGTCTTCGGCTGGGCCGGGCGCGGGTTCCTTGCTCAGTTCCGCATCGTTGGTCATGCTGTCCACCCTCTTTCATCGCGCGACCGGTCCTGACCGGGCTGCCCGCATGGGCGGCCCGGTAAACGGCCGCGGCTCGATGCTTCGCCTTGCGGCCCATCCGGCGGGATGAGCTTTAGGGCTCCGAGGCCTTGTTTCGCCGCACCTGGGAGAATCTGGTCTTGGCGTCATGCCGATGCCCTCCCGTCACGTCTGCCACATTGGTTTCTTGACCAGACCATTGAACGTTCTGCCCGCCCCCGCGCGACAGTGGCTCTCCGTGCCTGTCGCTGTGAAGCGGGCACATCGTCGTCCCTCCTCCACGTGGATATGCCTGTGACGGCAGTGTCGGACCCGACCGACGACAGGTTTACACTTTCCGAGTCAAACGTCACGCTTGGCCTGCCCTGGGGAAGCGCTGATCGACCAGAATCGAGCCGCAATGACGCAGCAGACAGCCGAACTGAACGCCACGACGCTGGTGGCCGTGGAGGCCATCAAACAGCTCAAGGCCCGCTACTGCCGGCACCTGGACACCAAGGACTGGGCGGCATGGCGATCGCTGTTCACCGATGATTTCGTCAGCGACACGTCCGAGGCCGGCGGCAAACTGATTCTCGGCGCCGACGACTTCGTGGCGTTCACCCGGAAAGCCCTCGGTCGTCGCTCGCAGCGAACCGCGCATCAGGTGCACGCGCCCGAGATCGGGCTCACGTCGACCACGACGGCACGCGGCGTGTGGGCACTGCAGGATGTCGTCCGGTTCGGACCGGGCGTGACACTGGTCGGATACGGCCACTACCACGAAACCTACGAAAACATCGCCGGACAGTGGTTCATCAAGAGTTCCAAGCTAACTCGGCTGCGGGAGGATATCGTCACTCCGGTGTTCACCATCTACGTCTCTGACCGGATCCGCAACGGGATCGCCAAGCTCGCCAGCCGGGTGACGAACTCATGACCGTCACCACCGTTCTGATCACCGGCGCGTTCGGACAGGTCGGCAAGCGATGCACGGAAATCCTGCTCGACCGGGGACGAACCGTGATCGCGATGGATCTGCGTTCCGACGCAAACGCTGCCGTCGAGCAAGAACTGCGCGCCGGCAAGCACCCCGGGACGCTGATACCGGCCTATGCCGATCTCACCGACGCGGGGGCGGTGCGGGATCTGGTCGCGACCCATCGGCCCGAAGCGATCATTCACTTCGCCGCCGTCCTTTCTCCCCTGTCGTACCGCAATCCCGCGCAGGCCCGCAAGGTCAATGTGGGGGGCACCGACAATCTGCTGGCGGCGGCGGCGGCATTGCCCCGACCACCGCTGTTCCTGATGGCATCGAGCGCCGCGGTGTACGGGTCGCGTAACCCCCACCGCTACCCCGAGCGCATCACGGCGGACACCCCGGTCAACCCCGTCGACCAGTACGGACAGGACAAAGTGCAGGCCGAGGAGGCGGTGCGCGCCAGCGGCGTGCCGTATGCGCTCCTGCGGCTGGGCGGGGTCATCTCGCCGGATACTCAGTCCAGCATCAACGGCGACCACTTGGCTCTGTTGCGCTCGATGCCGGGCGACAATCGCATCCACATGGTCGACGTGCGTGACGTGGCGCTGGCATTCGCCAACGCCGTCGACCGCGAAGCCACGATCGCGGGCAAGACCCTGCTCATCGGCGGTGACGAGTCATATGTGCTGCTGCAGAGCGACTTTCAGGACGAACTGATGACCGCCGTCGGCCTGGGCGCCCTGGGCCCCTCCGCCAGCCTGCCCGGTGACCCCGCCGACGACCGCGGCTGGAGCTTCACCGGCTGGTTCGACACCACCGAAGCGCAGGAACTCCTCGATTTCCAAGAGCACGACTGGCGCCAGACCCGAGCCTGGCTTGCCGAATCCAGCGGCCACCGGCGCATCGTGTTGCGCGCGCTGGGCCCGATACTGCGCCCAATCCTGCGTTCCGCTCTGGAACTGCAGCGCCGGATCGAGGGACGAGGTCCCTACGCCGACCCGTGGACGCTGATCGAGAAGAAATACGGGCCGGGTGCGCTCGCTGTGCCGGACCAGCCCGCAGACTAGCCCGAAGTTGCGACGGTCGGAGTGAGTGAATTGGTTTCTGACCTGGGGTTTTGCCGGTTTGGCGGGTTGGCGGTTCTGGCTACGCGGCGATGGTGAGGGGGATGGTGGCCTCGATGAGGTCGAAGGCGCGGCGCTGGTCGGG
>JARLGS010000810.1 GCA_031292695.1 Mycobacterium sp.
ACGCACGCCTGCGCCATCAACTCGATCCGCTGGTGACCGGTGCGGGAAGCGAAGCCCCTTGCGTCGGCGTGGACGGCGGGTTGAGCGCTCCCTGGCCGCTGTTCCCTGCGGGGACTCCGCCGTTCCCTGCAGGGACCCCGTTGTTCGGGGTCGAGCTGCCCGACGTGGACGCGGCATGGTGCCCCGGCAGCGCTCTTCCGACGTAGACGCCCAGGGCTCCGACTGCCGCGATGATGGCGAAGCCGATGGCTGCCGTGATGTTCGTGAGGCGGGACAGCGCCCCGTCGCGGCGCATCGCCGCCACGCGGCGCCTCTGCGCGGGGCTGGCCTGCCGGACACGTCCCATGGGGTTCAGGGTACGAATCCACCCTGACGCCTACATGAAGAACGTGGAATTCAGGCTAAGGATTCGCTAAGAGATTCCGCCGTTGGGCTGGGTTTCCCCTTGCGGGGCAGCACCCTCCGCCAGGAGATCTCCATGCGGGCTCCTCCCAGCTCGGCCACCCCGATGCTCCAGCTCCCCTGGGTGGACCGCACGACGGAATCGGCGATGGCCAGACCCAGCCCGGTACCCGTCACCTCGTCGGTGGCCCGGTGGAACCGGTCGAAGACGGCGTCCCGCTGCTCCTCGGGGATGCCGGGGCCCGAGTCGTCGACCCGAAGGTCGACTCGATTGCCCCAGTCACGGATGCTCACCTGGACCTCGCCGCCTTGGCCGGCAAACTTGCACGCGTTGTCGATGAGGACCCCTGCCAGCCGGTCGATGACGTCCGGTTGCGCCTGCACCAAGAAGGGTCCCTGACCGACCCGCTGCACGGAGAGGGCCACCCCGTGGGTCGCGGCAAGCGCACCGAAACGCTCCACGCAGCTCTCGGCAATCTCCGCCACATCGACGATGTCGACCGCGTCGGGCCGCGCCGACGCGCTGTCTGCCCGGGCCAGCCAGAGGAGATCTTCGACGATGCGGCGCAGCCGCGCGCTCTCCCGACCGACCCGCTCGAGCACCTCGCGGTAGTCGGCCGTTTCGCGCGGTCGGTCGAGTGCCAGGCCCACCTCTGCCTCGATGACCGAGATGGGGGTCCGGAGCTCGTGTGACGCATCGGCGGTGAATTCGGCTTGTCGACGACGGACCGTTTCGGACGGTGCAGAGGCCCGGAGGCCCACCACGGTCGCTCCGCCGAACACCGCGATGGCGAGGATCAGGCCGAAGACCAGCTCGGCGACGAGCAGCACGGAGTGGACGTGCGATGCTTCGGCCGTGCTCTGGCCGGCCACCAGCACGGAGTCATGCGCCCGCAGCGTGTCGAAGCGGAAGGTGGACGACCCGACGGCCAAGGTGGTGGGACCGGTGTCCCAGCGCCGGGAGGGGAGTGGCGGAGCGGTAGGAGTCAGAGGGGTCACGTCGCCGGAGGGTGCGATCGACCAGACGAACAGCGGCGCATCGTCGACGTCGGTGTGCTCGGTCGGCACCTCGGTCCCCGGGAGCGTCAGCGTCTGCCGACTGGCGTCCACCAGCCGATCGTGCAGGCGCGCGTCCGTGGTTCCGATCAGATGGTTGGTGACGATCAGGTTCAGGACCAGGGCGGCGAGTACGTAACTCACCATCACGATGAGAGTCGCCACCGCGGCGACCCGCACCGCGTGCCGCTGGTGCGCTCGGGACGTGTTCACCTCTCGACCATCCGGTAGCCCGTGCCCCGCACGGTCTCGATGTGCGCCTTGCTGGCGGCCAGCTTCGATCGCAACCGACCCAGGTGGACGTCAATGGTGTTGGACCCGACCGCATCGGCCTCGTCCTCCCAGACTTGAGTGGCGATCATCCTTCGTGTCAGCAGGTTCGGGGAGCGGCGCAACAACAACTCGACCAACGATGTCTCGATCGCTGTCAGCCCCACCGGTTGGCCTGACACTGTGACCTCTCGAGTGGCGGGATCGAAGCGCAGGTCGGCGCACACCAGCACCGGGTCCAACGCCAGCGGCGGCCGGCGTTGCAGCGCATGGATTCGAGCCACCAGTTCGGAGAAGTCGAACGGCTTGACCAAGTAGTCGTCGGCGCCGCCGTTGAGGCCGGCCACCC
>JARLGS010000811.1 GCA_031292695.1 Mycobacterium sp.
GATTCGCTCGCCTCGTCGGGTGTCAGCGAGGGAGTTACCGTCACTGCGGCCAGGTGATCGACTTGCGGGACCGCGCTCGACGTCAGCGCGGTCTGCCCGGTCGTGCGATCGGATGCCAGCAAGAGAGCAACCGCGCCCGTGAACGGGTCGTCGCTGTTCGAGTCGGCGCCCATGGTCACCGCCAGCAGCGACACCGGTGCGCGATCCGGCGGTAGCAGCGCCCCCGGTGGGCTGAACGAGCTCAAAACCGGGGAAGAACGGGCGCTGGAGTCGAGCGAAATCGACACCAGGTTTGCCGGGACATCTTGAAGCGGTGTTGCGGGCGCAAAAGGTGTGGGCGCCGACACCGAGAACCCGCCGGAGAATCCGCCGCCGACCCGTCGGGCAGCGCTGATCGCAAAATCGCTGCTCCCGCCGCCACCGGTATCGCCACCACCACCACCGTCGGTCCCGCCGCCGCCACCGGTCCCGCCACCACCACCGGTCCCGCCGCCACCACCGGTCCCGCCACCACCACCGGTCCCGCCACCACCACCGGTCCCGCCGCCACCACCCGTACCGCCGCCGCCGGTGCCACCACCACCCGTACCGCCACCACCGGTCCCGCCACCACCTGTGCCACCGCCGCCGGTCCCGCCGCCACCCGTACCACCGCCACCGGTTGGGATACCGCCGCCGCCGGTCCCGCCGCCACCTGTCGGCACACCGCCACCGCCGAAGCCGCTGGTCGGGATGCCCCCACGGCCACCGCTGGTCGGGATCCCCACGGTCCCCACGCCGGTTGCGATCGCTCCGCCACCGACGCTGGTGAAGCCGCCGACGCTCGTTCGGATGCCCCCGCCGCCGAAGCTGCACGTCGGAATGCCACCGCCGCTGAAGCCGCCCGAACGGACGCCGCCGCCGCTGAAGCCGCCCGAACGGATGCCGCCGCCGCCAAAGCCGATCGTCGGGAAGCCGACGCCGCCGAAACCGATGGTCGGGAAGCCAAGCCGCCCGAAGCCGTTGGTCAGGATGCCGTTATGGAAGAAGGCACTGGTGCACCCGGCATTGCCGGACGTAAACCCGCTGTTCGGGTAGATGGTGCCGGTGGGGGGGTTGGGGGACGGGTATTGAAACAGGTTGCACTCGTTGTTCCGCCGCTTGCACAACCCGTCGATGACCTGAAATTGACCGTTGACCTGGCCGTAAATCCAACGATCCAACTGAGCCGGCACCTGCCCATATTGTTGCTGGTTGAGGTCCTTGAGCAGGGTCGATCCCGCGAAGGCGGCGGTCCCCTCGTTGAACGCGAAGTCGACCAAAGCGTCGAATTGGTTCTGGTTCAACGGGACCGTGACATCCTGGTTGACGGCGTTGATCGCGCTCATCGTGTCGGACGTCAGGAGCTGGTCGGCCTCGTTCTGGTCGATGCCCCCTGCATACTGGGCCTGATCGGCCGCGGTAACCGGTCCCTTATGAATTAGGTGGCCGTACCCGATGGTGGCGTTCCCCGCGGGATTGGTGTAAGGCACCGCGGCGAAGCCGCCGCTCGGCCCTTGTGGTGTCGCGACGAACGGGGTGACCTGCCCGGCCGGTCCGACCTCTTGTGACGCGATGAAATTCAGGCCGGCGCTGTCCAGCGTCATGTTGGCAAGCAGGTACTTCGGCTCGAGGCGATCGACTTCGGCCGAAAGATGATGCCGGGCACGACGGGAGGGCAAATCCGGTCCGACCGATCTTGCGGGGCGCCGGCTGCGGGACGGCTTCGCACTCATCGTGGGCATCCTCGAGCTGCAAGTGGACGGCCGTCGTGCTGCC
>JARLGS010000812.1 GCA_031292695.1 Mycobacterium sp.
CCCCCGCGGCGCCCAGCCGGCCCAGATAATTGAAGCCGATCGCCGGATCGGACCCCTGCAGGTCGACATCGTCGTTCAGGTAACGCAGCACGCCGTAGGTCAAGCCATCCGGCAGGGCGCGTATCTGCTCTTTGGCAGCCTTGATCACCGCCCCCAGCGCGGCCTCGCCCGCCGTGACCTCCGCCCAATTCAGCCCGCCGACAGCCAGCGCGACCGGGTATTTGGTGGTGAACCACCCCACGGTGCGCGAAAGATCAACGTCGGCGGCGATGTCTTCCTCCTGGCGCCCGTGCCCCTCCGCATCGATCACGATCGGGGCGTTGTCGGTGCCGACGAATTCGGCCACCGCCAGGGCGAAGGCGATCAACAAGATGTCGTTGACCCCGGTATGAAACGCCGCCGGCACCTCACCGAGCAGCATCCGGGTGGTCTCAACATCGAGCTCCATCGACAAGTTCCCGGCGCTGGCATAGGTATCCACCTCCGGGCGCACCGCCGGCAACGCGGTGGGGGTCGCCGCGATCTGCCGCCACACCTGCGCCTGCCCCACGACGTCGGGGTGGTGCGCATGCTCGGCCAGCAGCGACGCCCACCGGGCAAACGACGTCCCGCCCGCCGGCAGTATCACCTGCTGCCCACCGCGGTGCTGCGCCCACGCCAGGTTGAGATCCTCCAGCAAAATCCGCCACGACACCCCATCAACCGCCAGATGGTGAACGATCAACATCAACTGCCCGACGGGGGCCACCCACACGCCGCTGAGCATCACCCCGGCCGCCGGGTTCAACCGCGCCCGCGCCCCCACCACGTCCGCATCCGACAACACGTCCACCGTGTGCAGACACTGGCGGGCATCCACCGACCCCGTCTCGGGCACCGTCAACGACCAGCCCCCGGCCCCGTCGTCCTCCACGCGCAGCCGCAGCATCGCATGCCGATCCAGCAGGGCCTGCACCACCACCACCACATCGGCCCCGGTCACCCCCACCGGAGCCTGCAGCACCACCGCCTGGTTGAACTGGTCTGTCGGGCCCTCGACCCCGTGCAACCAGGAAATGATCGGGGTCGCCACCAGCGGCCCCACACCCTCATCGATCACCACGGCATCACCGTCGACCACCCCGGCCACCCGGGCCAACCCGGCCACGGTCTGCTCGACGAAAATATCGCGCGGCCGACACAGCACCCCGGCGGCCCGCGCCCGCGCCACCACCTGCATCGACAAAATGCTGTCCCCGCCCAGCTCGAAAAACGACTCGTCCACCCCGACCCGCTCCAGCCCGAGCACCTGGGCGTAGATGTCGGCCAGGATCTCCTCGACCGCGTCGGCCGGGGCGCGATATCGATCAACGTCCTGATACTCCGGTGCCGGCAGGGCTCGCTTGTCGAGCTTGCCGTTGACCGTCAACGGCAGCGCCTCGACCGCCACCACCGCCGTCGGCACCATGTACGCCGG
>JARLGS010000813.1 GCA_031292695.1 Mycobacterium sp.
AATTCGCGGTCGCGGCAAGATCATTGGCACGCAGTAGGCCCGGCTACTGGCTCGACCCCGACATGATGGTCGCGGGCATCGGCTGGGATGAGTGGGCCACCAAACATCTCAAGTCGATCCGCAACCAGCTCACCGCCGGTCAGATGCCGGCTGCCCAGGAGGTGGCGATCCAGCGATTCGCCACCATGCCAGACGACCAATTGCTGCACCTGCTCACCGCCCAACCAAATTTGACGGCCGACGAGCAGCGCGCCCACCTGTCGTTGTGGTCCATGCTCTCGGCGCCGTTGATCGCCGGCATTGACGTCCGCGCGATGACTCGCGACACGCGGGACCTGCTGACCAACCGGGATGTCCTTGCCATCGACCAGGATTCGCTGGCGGCGGCCCTGCATCCACTGCCGGCCGACCCGCGCGTGCTGCTCAAGTCGCTATCCGACGGTGCGGTTGCGGTGGCGTTGTACAACGCGGCGGACAAGCCGGCCACCATCGCAACCACCGCTGCGGCGGCCGGGCTACCGGCAGTTCCGTGCTATACCGTGCGCGACATGTGGTCGCATGCCGAGTACACCGGGGCCGGATCCCTCGGCGGTGGATCTGTTGCGCCGCACGCGGTTACGCTGCTGCGCGTCACTCCTCGGTGTCATTGACGTCAGCAGGTCCTGCAGGCCGCGCCACCGCCCAGCCGACGAATACCGCAGCGAGCGCAAGCAAAGCCAGTCCCACCCACCAGTTGGCGTCGGTGCCGACGTAGAGGTGAACGGTGTCATTGGAAGCAACAGGTTCCGAGTGGGTACCGAGGATCGACGGGAAGAACCCAGCCACGGTCAACAGCAGTCCGTAAATACCAAGCAGCGCACCGACGATGATGCGGACGTCGAACAGATACTTGAGCATCAGCACCCCTAGCGGATCGCGATGTCGAGGATGAGCACCACCGCCAGCATCACGCTGGCCAGCGGAACGGGCTTGAGGTACCAGGATTTCCCGGCATCCTCGGGGTCGGTCAGCAGCGACACCGGCGTCTCCGAGTAGACCAGTCCGGCCAACTCCGCGCGCGGTTTGGCTGTGGTGATCAGACTGACTCCGACACTGACCGCAATGTCGACGATGAACGCGGCCGTCGCGGCGAGGAATGGCATGCCCTGCCCCGGCAGGTCGATCACGCCGGCCTTGGACAATGCAAAAACCACCATGGCGGAAAGGGTTCCGGCGACCAGGCCGGTCCAGCCGGCGGTGGCGGTCATCCGGCGCCAGAACATGCCCAGGATGAACGTCGCGAACAGCGGTGCGTTGAAGAAGCCGAACAACGTCTGCAGATAGTCCATCAGGTTCGAGTAACCCGACGCGATCACCGCGGTGAACACCGCCAGCACCGTGGCTGCGACCGTCGCGTAGCGGCCCACCTTGATGTAGTAGTCGTCGGGCTTGTCCTTGACCACGTACTGCTGCCAGATGTCATAGCTGAACACGGTGTTGAACGCCGAGATGTTGGCCGCCATCCCGGCCATGAACGAGGCGATCAGACCAGTGACCGCGACCCCGAGCAGCCCGTTGGGCAGGATGTCGCGGACCATCAGCAATATGGCGTCGTTGTAGGTGACCTGTCCACTGCCAGTCGATTTCAGGTGAATCATGTCGCCGATCACGGCCGCGCTCATCATGCCGGGTATCACGACGACGAACGGGATCAGCATCTTCGGGAATGCGCCGATGATCGGAGAACGCCGCGCGGCGGACATGGAGCTGGACGCCATGGCGCGCTGCACTTCGACGAAATTGGTGGTCCAGTAGCCGAACGACAGCACGAACCCCAGCCCGAACACGATGCCGATCACCGACCACATCGGGCTGCTGAAGCCACTCAGCGCCTGGCCCGGCCACGTGCTGAGCTGCTGATGCACCGTGGCGGTGATGGTTCCGTCCGCCTTGACGGTGTTGATCACCTTGTCTTTCAAGCCATTCCAGCCACCGACCTTGATCAACCCGAAGACGGTAAGCGGAACCAGCGCGGCCAGGATGACGAAGAACTGCAGCACCTCGTTGTAGATCGCCGCGGACAGTCCGCCGAGGGCGGTGTAGGTCAACACGATCGCGGCCGCCACGATCAGCGACACCCAGTGTGACCAGCCCAGCAGGGCGTTGATCACGGTGGCGAGCAGAAACAGGTTCACCCCGGCGATGAGTACCTGTGCCACTGCGAAACTCACCGCGTTGACCAGGTGGGCGCCGGGCCCGAAACGCCTGCGCATGAACTCCGGCACACTGCGCACCTTGGAGCCGTAGTAGAACGGCATCATCACCACGCCGAGGAACAGCATCGCCGGCACGGCGCCGATCCAGTAGTAGTGCATGGTGGCCAGGCCGATCTGCGCGCCGTTGGCCGACATCCCCATGATCTCGACTGCGCCGAGGTTCGCCGAAACGAAGGCGATCCCGGTGACCCAGGCGGGCAGTCGGCGGCCGGACAGGAAGAAGTCCAGGCTCGAGGTGATCTGGCTGCGGGCCAGATAGCCGATGCCGAGTACGAAGACGAAGTAGATCGCGACGATCGTGTAGTCGAGTGCGCCGACGTGCAGGCGCAAACCGTCAGCAGCCAGAAGGGTCGTCATCAGCTTGTCGCAGCCTCCTTTGACGCCGGTGTCGCGAAGTGAGCCGACGGTAACAGCGCAGTCTGTGATCAGACCCAGAAATTGCGGCTAGTGTGCGAAATCGTGACGGTGCCTAGCCAGGACAACGTGACGCGCAGGGCACTCGCCGATGGCCGCGACATCTGGTTCTTCGCCCTGGCCGGACAGCGGCCCGAGCCGGTGCCCGACCGGCGTCCGCTGCCTGCGCGGGAGCTGGGCCAGTCCCAGCTGCGGTTCGACCGGACCACCGGGCAGTGGGTGATCATCGCGGCATTGCGGCAGGATCGCACTCACAAGCCGGCGGCGGACCAGTGTCCGTTGTGTCCGGGACCGTCGGGGCTGACGAGCGAGGTCCCCGCCGTGGACTACGACGTCGTGGTGTTCGAGAACCGGTTCCCGAGTTTGTCGCAACAGCCCGGGTTCGAATTGCCGAACGCCGCTGACCAATTCGACTTGTTCACCGCTGTGCCGGGCCACGGGCGGTGTGAGGTGGTGTGCTTCTCCAGTGATCACAACACCTCGTTCGCGCAACTGTCGGTCGAACACGCCAGGTTGGTCGTGGAGGCGTGGCGGCACCGCACTGCCGATCTGATGGCGCGGCCAGGTATCGAGCAAGTGTTCTGCTTCGAGAACCGGGGCGAGGACATCGGGGTGACGCTGACGCACCCGCACGGCCAGATCTATGGGTACCCGTTCCTGACCCCGCGCGCCACGGTGATGCTGAAGCAGGCGGCCGCCTACCGTAATACGCACGGCACCAACCTGTTCGGTGCGTTGCTGGCCGCCGAGCGGGCCGACGGCCGGCGCGTGGTCGCGACCAACGAGCACTTCACCGCGTTCGTCCCGTTCGCGGCGCGCTGGCCGGTGGAAGTGCACATCTATCCGAACCGGTTCGTGCCCAACATCGTTGCCCTCGACGTCGCCGAGGCCGATGCGCTGACCGCGATCTATCTCGATGTGCTGCAACGGTTCGACCGCCTGTACGACATGCCGCTGCCCTACATTTCGGCGCTGCACCAGTACACCGGCCGGGATGCCCAGCGGGAGGGCTACTTCCACATCGAGCTGATGTCGGTCCGCCGGGCGGCGAACAAACTGAAGTACCTCGCCGGCTCGGAATCGGCGATGGATGCGTTCATCGGTGACGTGTCACCGGAGGACGCGGCCGAGCGGCTCCGGCGGATCGCCGGCAGATGACAGTGCGGGTAACTCAGAAATGACCGCTCCGATCGTCTTCTCCGCACCCGGCCGGGTCAATCTGATCGGGGAACACACCGACTACAACCTCGGCTTCGCGCTACCGATCGCGTTGCCTCAGCGCACCGTCGTCACCTTCAGTCCGGACGGCGGCACCGAGCTGACGGTATTCAGCGCGCACCGCGGGGACACCGTCCGAATTGCGTTGGACACCAGCCCAGGTGATGTTCCCGGCTGGGCAGGCTACGTCGCGGGGGTCGTCTGGTCGTTGCGGCAACGGGGGCTCGCGGTGCCCGGCGGCGCCATGACGATCACGAGTGATGTGCCGGTCGGGTCGGGCCTGTCGTCCAGCGCGGCGCTGGAGTGCGCGGTGCTGGGTGCGCTGATCGAATCGGCGGGGCTTTCGCTGGCGCGGACCGAGCAGGCCCGCATCGCGCAGCGTGCGGAGAACGAATACGTCAGTGCGCCAACGGGTCTGCTCGATCAGCTGGCCTCGCTGTTCGGGGAGCCGGGCAAGGCGGTGCTGATCGACTTCCTGGACACCACGGTGCGGCCGGTGGCCTTTGTCCCGGAGGACTCGGGTATTGCGTTGTTGCTCATCGACTCCCAGGCCCGGCACCAGCATGCCGGCGGCGAATACGCCGATCGGCGGGCGTCCTGTGAACGGGCCGCCGTGGCACTGGGCGTCGCGGCACTGCGCGAGGTGCGGGATGTGGCAGAGCTGGCAGCGGTGGCCGACCCGGTAGATGCCCGGCGGGCCCGGCATGTGGTGACCGAGAACAGCCGGGTGCTCGCCTTCGTCGACGCCGTCGAGCGCGGCGACTACCTCTCGGCGGGGCACCTTTGCACTGCGTCACAGGCGTCGATGCGCGACGACTTCCAGATCACCACCGGGCAGATCGATCTGATCGCCGAGACCGCGGTACAGGCGGGCGCGCTGGGCGCGCGCATGACCGGCGGTGGGTTCGGCGGCTGCGTGATCGCGCTGGTGCCAGAGGACCGGGCGGCGGCCGTCGGCACTGCGGTACGGGACGGCGCACGCGCTGCCGGGTATGCCGACCCGGTCGTCACTCGGACCCGCGCGGCCGGTGGGGCCGGGCCGAACTGACCGGACCGACCGCACCACGCGGTTTGCCGTCCGCCGGTAACGTCTGCAGGGTGCCGGAATCGACCACTGATGAACTGGCCTCCCTGGACTTCTTCTCCAGCTGCCATCGAGCAGACCTCGACCGGCTCGCCGGCCTGCTGCGCCCGCTGACCGCCGAGCCCGGCGAAGTGCTGATGACGCAGGGCGAACCGGCGTCGTCGTTCATCCTGATCGGCACCGGCAGCGTCCGGGCGACGCATGCGGCGCCGGACAGTGAGCAGAGCGTCCATGACATCGGCGCCGGCCTGATCGTCGGCGAGATCGCGTTGCTGCGCGGAGCTCCCCGCAATGCCACTGTGGTGGTCACCGAGCCGCTGACCGGATGGGTCGGCGGCCACGACGCGCTGACTGTCATGCTCGATGTGCCCTGCATGGCGGAGCGGCTGGTACGCACGGCCCGGCAGCGGTTGGCGGCGTTCATCACGCCGTTGCCGGTGCGGTTGCGTGATCGCAGCCAGATGTTCCTGCGGCCGGTGCTGCCGGGCGACAACCCACGGGTGCGCCGGGGCACGGTCGAGTTCTCTACCGAGACCCTGTACCGCAGGTTCCAGACGGCGCATGAGCCCAGCCCGGCCCTGATGGCCTATCTGTTCGAGGTGGACTACGCCGATCATTTCGTCTGGGTGCTGATCGACGGTGCCGAGGGGTCGGACGGGCCGATGGTCGCGGACGCGAGATTCGTTCGGCTGCAGGAGGATCCGGCGGTGGCCGAGATCGCTTTCATGGTGGGTGACGAGTATCAGGGACGCGGTATCGGCACCTTCCTGATGGACGCGCTGGTGCCCGCCGCACGCG
>JARLGS010000814.1 GCA_031292695.1 Mycobacterium sp.
AGGCAGGATCAGCAGCGCCAGCGAGAACGGCGCCAGCCGCGAAGCCAGATTGCCGCCTGCCGCGCCATTCGGCTGTGTCTGTGCCAGGCTCTGCGACATCTGGATGGTCAACTGCGAATTGCTCGTCAGCGGAGTGTTCGCCGGCAGAGTCCACGTCCACGGATTGTTCGATGAGAGGGCCCACGCCGCCGGAATTACACTTGCCGTCGCCGTAGCGGGAAGACCGCTCACGGTCAACGTCACTGCCACTGGGAAGGACGTGCCGCTGCTGGGCGCGATGGCCAGCGAATAGTTCGCGCTGCCGCCCGCAGTCACAGTCTGCGACGTGCCACCGGCACTCAAGCCACTGACACTCAGGCTGAAGTCCATGACGCATTGCGTCAGCGCGGCGCTGGTCGCTGCGACAAAGTTCGTCCCCCCGCTGTACACGGCGCTGATCGAGTGCGTCCCCACAGCCAGCAACGAAGTGGTCAGCGTTGCAACCCCTCCAGATAGCGTGCCCGGGCCGAGCGGCGTCGTGCCATCCAGGAAGCTCACCGTGCCTGTGGGGATGCCTGCCGGTGAGGACACCGTGGCCGTCAGCGTGACCGCATTCTGCGTCAGCACCGTGCTGGCGCTGCTCGCAACCGCGATTGCAGTCAATGCCGGATTGACAACAATGCTTTGTGTCACCTGGGTCGCCGCTGCGTAGCTTGCGTTGCCAGTCTGGTTTGCGGCAACCACCACCGATCCTGTGCCGTTGATGGTCAGTGTGCTGCCTGCGATCGAACCCGGCCCGGAGATGATGCTGAAGATTATCGGATTCCCCGAGGCGCCTCCCGTCGCCGCCAGCGTGATTGGAGCGCTTCCATAAGTCAACGGTGACAACGATATGAAGTTGATCGTCTGCGGTATCGTATTCACCGTTAACTGCACCGTCGCCGTAGCCGCCGAGTAGTCGCTGCTGTCGGTTGGCGTAAAGGTCACCGAAAGGGTCTGCGAACCCGCCGTCAGCACCACACCCGCTCCCGGCGTGTAGACGAAAGTCCCCGCGACCGTCGAGCTGGCATTGAGTTGCGCCGCGCTCAGCGCCGTTCCATAAGCAATCGCTGCCGGAGCCGTCCATGAAATCACCGGCGCAGCCTTGTTCACGGTCAACTGCACGGTGCTGGTCGTCGTCGAGTAGTCGCCGCTGTCGGTTGGCGTAAACGTCACCGAAAGGGTTTGTGTTCCGACACCGAGCACCACACCCGCTGTCGGCGTATAGACGAAGGTCCCCGCCACCGTCGAGCCGGCGTCAAGCTGCGCCGCGCTCAGCGCCGTCCCATAAGCAATCGCCGCCGGTGCCACCCAGGGTATCGCCGGCGCAGCCTTATTCACGGTCAACTGCACCGTCGTCGTCGCTGTCGAGTAG
>JARLGS010000815.1 GCA_031292695.1 Mycobacterium sp.
ACCGCACCGGGGTGCCGGTCGAGTGGGATGACGTCAAGAAGCAGCTCACCCAGTTGAGCGCGCAGTTGGGACCGCAGGCCGGTTCCGTGCAGGGCCCGCTGGCCAACTTCATCAACCAGGCCGCCGACACCTTCGACGGCAACGGCGACTCGTTCCGCAATGCTCTGCGCGAACTGTCGCAAACCGCTGGGCGCCTTGGTGATTCGCGTGGTGACCTGTTCGGCACCGTGAAGAACCTGCAGGTGCTGGTGAATGCGCTGTCGCACAGCAACGAGCAGATCGTGCAGTTCACCGACCACGTGGCCTCGGTGTCGCAGGTGCTGGCCGACAGCTCGTCCGGGCTGGATCAGACGCTGAGCACGCTGAACCAGGCGCTGGGCGACGTCAAGGGGCTGTTGAAGGACAACAACACGGCCCTCATCGAGCAGGTCGGCAAGCTCGCCGATTTCACCAAGGTCCTCAACGACCAAAGTGACAACATCGAGCAGGTCCTGCACGTCACGCCGAACGGTCTGGCCAACTTCTACAACATCTACAACCCTGCGCAGGGCTCCCTGGACGGTCTGCTGTCACTGCCCAACTTCGCCAACCCGGTGCAGTTCCTGTGCGGCGGTAACTTCGACGTCGGCGCCACGCCCGACAACTACAAGCGATCAGAGATCTGCCGCCAGCGCATGGGACCGGTGCTGCGTCGCATCGCGATGAACTACCCGCCGGTGCTGTTCCACCCGATCAACAGCATCACCGCGTACAAGGGCCAGGTCATCTACGACACCCCGCAGACCGAGGCCAAGGCGCAGACGCCCATCCCGGATCTGCAGTGGCAGGCCGCGCCAGGTGTGACCCCGCCGAAGGTCCAGCCGGATGGCACCCTGAGCGACCTGATCCTGCCACCGCCGGCGATCCAGGGACAGGTCTCGCCGGCCATGCCGCCGGTGGGCCCGGGGTCGACGCCGCTGAACGGCACCGGCCCGTTGCCCGGCCCGGCGCCGGCACCCGGCCCGGCGCCCGTCGGCGCACCGTTGCCCGCTGAAGCTGGAGGTGGCAACTGATGAGGACACGTGACGCCGGTCGAACCGGCAAAGAGGGTAAAGCGCGTAGGGCGACAAAGGCTCTCGCGCTCGGTTCGGGCGCGGCGCTGCTCGCCGGTTGCCAGTTCGGCGGCCTGAACTCGCTGAACATGCCCGGCACCGAAGGCCACGGCAGTGGCTCCTTCTCCGTGACGGTGCAACTGCCCGACGTGGCGACGCTGCCGCAGAACTCACCGTTCATGGTCAACGACGTCACAGTCGGCAGCGTGTCAGGCTTGGACGCGGTGCAGCGCCCCGACGGCACCTTCTACGCCGCAGTGAAGCTGTCGCTCGACGGTGACGTGAAGCTGCCCGCGAATGCGGTGGCGAAGGTCGCGCAGACGTCGTTGCTGGGTTCGCAGCATGTCGAGTTGTCTGAGCCGGTCGGGCAGGCCCCGCAGGGCCGGCTCAAGCAGGACTCGGAGATTCCGCTGGCCCACACCGCCCGGTATCCGACCACCGAAGAGGTGCTGTCGTCGCTGGGCCTGGTGGTCAACAAGGGCAATCTGGGTGCGCTGCAAGACATCACCGACGAGACCTATGCCGCGGTGGCCGGCCGGGCGGGTCAGTTCGCCGACTTGATTCCGCGGTTGGCAGAGTTGACCAAGTCGTTGGAGCAGCAGACCGATGACATTGTCTCGGCAATGGACGGGCTGAACCGGTTCGCGTCGATCCTGGCGCGCAGCAAGGACAGCCTGGGCCGCACCTTGGAAACCCTGCCCGGCGCGATCAAGGTGCTGAGCGACAACCGGCAGAACATCGTGGACGCGTTTACCGCGCTGCGGAAGTTCGCTGTCGTGGGTGCCAAGGTCATGACCGCCACCAAGGACGATTTCGCGGCGGACTTCAAGGACCTGTTCCCGGTGATCAAGGCGTTCAACGACAATGCCGATGAATTCATCCACGACCTCGACCTGTTGCCGACGTTCCCCTTCGACTACAAGTACATCAAGCGCGCAGTGCGGGGTGACTACCTGAACGTCTTCGTGACGTTCGACCTGACGCTGCGGCGTCTCGGGGAGACCGTCTTCACCACCTCGGGCGCCTTCGATCCGAACATGAGGCACCTGGACGAAGTGGTCAACCCGCCCGACTTCTTGATGGGCGCGCTGGCCAACCTGTCGGGGCAGGCCGCGGACCCGTTCAAGATTCCGGCCGGCACGGCAACCCAACACGAGACGAAACAGCCTGGGGGGAACCGCTGATGTTGACCCGCCTCGCGCGTTTTCAGCTGGCGATCTTCGGGGTCGTCACTGTCATCTGCCTCAGCCTGATCACGACGATGTACCTGCACCTGCCGGCCACGCTCGGTCTGGGCAGCTACCAGGTGAACGCCAAGTTCGTGGTCGGTGGCGGCATCTACCAGAACGCCAACGTCACCTATCGCGGCGTGACCATCGGCCGGGTGTTGTCGGTCGGTCTGACCGACAGCGGCGTCGCCGCAGTCATGCGGCTGAATACCGATGCCCCGGTGCCGGACAACGTCACGGCGACGGTCAAGAGCGTGTCCGCGATCGGTGAGCAGTACATCGACCTGGTGCCGCCGGCGAACGCGTCGAACCACATGCTCAAGGACGGCGCGACCATCGGCGTCGACCGGACCGCGGTCGGGCAGGACATCGTCGACCTGCTCAACCAGGCCCAGTCGCTGGTGAGCACCATCAGCAACACCCGCTTGCAGGACCTGCTGCGGGAGTCGTTCAAGGCGTTCAACGGGTCCGGCCCGGAGCTGTCCCGGATGATCCAGTCCTCGCGACTGCTGGTCGATGAGGCCAACGCCAACACCGAGCAGATCAACCAGCTGCTCGACCAGGCCGGCCCGCTGCTGAAGGCGCAGATCCGCAGCGGCGACGACATCAAGACCCTGGCCAACAGCCTGGCCCGGTTGACGGGCGAAGTGGCCAATGCGGATCCGCAGGTCAGGTCGCTGCTCAAGACCGTCCCGGGCGCCGTCCAGACCGTCAACGAGACCTTCGACGGTATCCGTCCGACGTTCCCGATGCTGGCCGCCAACCTGGCCAACTTCGGCCGGATCGGCGTGATCTACAACAAGTCGATCGAGCAGGCCCTGGTGGTCTTCCCGGCTCTGATCGCTGCGCTGCTGACCGATGCCGGCGGCTTGCCCATCGACGAGGGCGGCAAGCTCGACTTCAAGATCAGCCTGGGGCAGCCGCCGTGCATGACGGGCTTCGTCCCGGCACCGTTGATCCGCACGCCGGCCGATACCACGCTGCGCGACCTACCCAACGATCTGTACTGCAAGACCGCGCAGGACGATCCGAGCACGGTCCGCGGTGCCCGTAACTACCCGTGCATGGAGTACCCCGGCAAGCGTGCCCCGACGGTGCAGCTGTGCCGCGACCCGCGCGGTTACGTGCCGATCGGCAGCAACCCGTGGCGTGGTCCACCAGTGCCGTACGGCACCCCGGTCGTCGACCCGCGGAACATCACTCCGGCGAACAACTTCCCGAACATCCCGCCGGGAGCCGACTACGACCCGGGTCCGCCGTCGGTGCAGTTGCCGCCGGGGGTGCCCGCCGGGCCGGGACCTGCGCCCAACGCGCCGTTCCCGCTGCCCTACCCGCCGAGTGATCCAGGTCCGCAGCCCCTGCCGTGGCCGTACTTCGCACCGCCGGACCAGCTTGTGCCGCCGTACGCGCAGAACAACCCGCCGGCACCCGAGCCGGCGGGCGCGCCGGGCAGGGGTGA
>JARLGS010000816.1 GCA_031292695.1 Mycobacterium sp.
ATCAAGGGCACCCCGCTGGAGGGCTCGAAGATCTACCTGGCCGGCACCGCGGCGACCTACAAGGACATGCACGACGGCGCGGAGTACGACCTGATGATCGCCGGAATCGCCGCGGCAGCACTGATTTTCATCATCATGTTGCTCATCACCAGAAGCCTCGTGGCCGCAGGTGTCATCGTCGGCACCGTGCTGCTGTCGCTCGGTGCCTCGTTCGGCATGTCGGTTCTGCTCTGGCAGCACATCATCGGTCTCGAGCTGCACTGGATGGTGCTGCCGATGTCGGTCATCCTGCTGCTGGCGGTCGGTTCCGACTACAACCTGCTGTTGGTGTCCCGGTTCAAGGAGGAGTTGCCGGGCGGGTTGAAGACCGGAATCATCCGCGCGATGGCGGGCACCGGATCGGTGGTCACCTCAGCTGGATTGGTGTTCGCGTTCACCATGGCGTCGTTCGCCTTCAGCGATCTGAAGGTCATGGCTCAGGTCGGCAGCACCATCGCGCTCGGCCTACTGTTCGACACCCTGATCGTGCGGTCCTTCATGACGCCGGCGTTCGCCGCCCTGCTGGGTAAGTGGTTCTGGTGGCCGAAGATCCTCCGCCAGCAAGCGTCCGAGCGGCGGCTGTCGGCAATCGGGATTGAGCCGGCGAGGGCGAAAGGCTGAGCGCGAAAGCCGGTGTGGGCAGTCGCGTCAAGACGCAGCGAATTGGGCGCCGGTGATCAGCTCGGCGACCATCTGGCGGGCCAGCGTGATCGGCGCCGTCGAACGGTCGAGCTTTGACGCGGTGAGCGCTCCGTCGTAGATCAACTGGATCCGTTGGGCTGCCGCTGCGGCGTTCGGCACCTCGGCTTCCTGAAGGAGCGCACTGAGCTGTTCGCGCATCCATAGCCGGTGCGCCCGTACCGGTTCCAGGGTCTGGCCCGGAAACTCGGTGGCCTGGGCATCGCGTGGGTGGTGCTGGTGCCAGCGGAAATGCTCGGTGTGCGTTCGGTTTTGGGCTGGACGCTGCCGCCCGCCGACTGTTGAGGGGGCGTTAGCGGGCCGCTGGGCGAT
>JARLGS010000817.1 GCA_031292695.1 Mycobacterium sp.
ACGAGGTGTCCCGGGACTACCTTCATGCCCACCCCCGGGCCACTGTGGTGGCCTTGGCCGAGGGGTTGCAGACGAGTTTCTGGCGAGTCGACAACGATGAATTGACTTGGCTATCGGTAGAACTCGAACCGATCGTGCAGTTACGCAAACAGCTCCTGCCGAACTGCGACCGACTCAGGCACTGCGCCCAGTCCGCGCTGGATCATTCCTGGATGAACCTGGTCGACGATGCCAACGGGGTACTGATCACCGCCGAAGGGCTGTTCCAGTACCTGGATCAGGACACCGTCTTCGACCTGATCTCCGCGTGCGCCAAGCGGTTTCCCCAGGGGCGCTTGGCATTCGACAGCATCCCCCGTTTCATCAGCTCCTACTCCCGGCGCCGCGGATTCAAGCTGAGCAAGGACTACACGTCTCCTGCGATGCCGTTCTGGTTCACCGCCAACCAATACGATGAGTTGCGATCGGTACCCGGAATTCGGACGGTACGCGAGCTGCGCTATCCGCCAGGCCGGGGAAGATTGGTGCCGTGGGCCAATCGGCAGTCTTACCTGGTACCTGGCCTGGCCCGCTTTCGGGCGCCCGTGACACTCGTCGAATTTAGCTGATAGCCAATATTTTTCATCCGATCAGGTAACACACCCGGCACCCGCCGCGGAATCAGGGCCGTGCGACCAGATCCCGCCGTCGGCCGGATATGGCGGTCTAAACGGGTGGCGCCGGATCGTATTGGATATATCGCCGCACCTGACGTGCACGGTCTACGCCAACGAGTCGGACGATGAGGTGCAAAGCCATATCTATGCCGGCGGATACTCCTGCAGCGGTGATGGTGTCGCCGTCATCGACGAACCGTTCGTCACGTCGCACGTCAATGGTGGGGTCGAGTTCGGCGAGCAGATCCAGTGAGGCCCAATGTGTGGTAGCCGGGCGGTGCGCGAGCAGCCCGGCGGCTGCGTAGACGAGAGAACCCGTGCACACGCTGGTCATCAGTGGGACCGTGGCGCGCTGGCGACGAACCCAGTTCAGCTGGCCGTCGTCATCGAGCTGCGAGCGTGTGCCCTGGCCACCGGGATATATCAGCACGTCGAGCGGCGGGGCATCGTCGAAGGAATGCTGGGCGTGCACGACCAATCCCTTGGCGCACTGCACAAGACCTCCCGAGCGGGATAAGCACAAGACGGTGTAGCCGTCCTGTGGAAATTGGCGTGTCCAAGCGGACAGCACCTCCCACGGGCCGATCGCATCGAGTTCCTCCACTCCGGCGAAGAGCACGATGCCAATGTGCTTCATCGTGCTCGCCGCAGGCGACTCAGCATTCCGGCCACATCACAGTCCATGGTGCACACCGTAGCCTCGGCAGACGACTCATCGGCATCCTTGATCCGGGTGTCCTGCGTCGTCAGGCCAGGAGCGGGTAGCACTCGCGGACCCGGTCGATCCACCATTGGCGCCGGTCCGGCGCGGCCGCCAGCGCGGCCAACCGCGCAGGGTCCGGTACGACGGCGCCGACGCGCAGGCAGCCATCCACCGGAGCCGGCACGTCGGCGACGTCCTCGACGAACAACCCACCGGTACCCAGCCCGCAGGCATGGTCCAACCGCGGCAGGCACCCGGCCGCCAACAACCCTCGCGACATACCGACCGCCGAATCCAGCGCGCTCGACACCACGATCGGAATGTCGATCTGCTCGGCAATCTCCAGCAACCGACAAACCCCACCCAACGGCGCCACCTTGACCACCGCGATGTCCGCGGCCCGTTCTCGCACCACCCGCAGCGGATCAGAAGCCTTACGGATCGACTCGTCAGCGGCGACCGGAACGTCGGTCAGACAACGCAATTCGGCCAGTTCCGCCACTGAGGCGCAGGGTTGTTCCAGGTATTCCAGCGGGCCGTCGGCGGTCAGCGCCCGCGCCGCCGCCACCGCCTCAGCGACGGTCCAGCCGCCGTTGGCGTCCACGCGCACCACCGGCACGTGGGCGCGCACGGCAGCGACACGCGCCACATCGTCGGCCAAACTCTGCCCGGGCTCGGCCACCTTGACCTTCGCCGTCCGCGCGCCGGGGAACCGGGCCAGCACCTCGGGCACGCGCGCCGCGTCGACCGCAGGCACCGTGGCGTTGATGGGGATGCGGTCGCGTACCGGCGCGGGCGACGGCCGATAGGCGGCCTCGATACCCGCGGCCAGCCAGTGCACCGCCTCGGGCGGCCGGTATTCGACGAACGCGCCGAACTCGCCCCAGCCACAAGGTCCGTCGATCAACGCGACTTCGCGAACGTCGATGCCGCGGAACCGAACCCGCATCGGCAACGAGACGACGTGCAGCCGCTCGAGCAGCTCGTCTAGGCCCGGCAGCATCCGTTCATCCTGCCTCACACGGTGGCGCGGTCCCGACCCGCCCAGTACGGCTTGCGCAATTCCTTCTTGAGGATCTTGCCGGTGGGGTTACGGGGCAGATCATCTACGAAGTCGACGGTCTTCGGGCACTTGTAGGCGGCGAGCCGTGCCCGGGCAAAGGCGATCAGATCGGTGTCTGACACCTCACCTTCAAGCGTCACAACGGCTTTCACGGACTCGCCCCACTTCTCGTCGGGCACGCCGATGACCGCGACCTCGGATACCGCGGGGTGTTCGGCCAGTACCCGCTCCACCTCGATGGAGTAGATGTTCTCCCCGCCCGAGATGATCATGTCCTTGAGCCGGTCCTCGACGAAGATGTATCCGTCGGCGTCCACCCGGCCGATGTCGCCGGTGCGGAACCAACCCTCGGCGGTGATGGCCTCTGCGGTGGCATCCGACCGGTTCAGGTATTCCTTCATCAAAGTCGGTGTGCGGAACCACAATTCGCCCTGCTCACCCGCGGGCGCATCATCGAGGGTGTCTGGGTTGACCACGCGCACCTCGGCCTCAGGAATCAGCACGCCGGCGCTGACCAGCCGCTCCTCGTTGTCGGCGCGATGGTCCTCCGGCATCAGCCGGCTGACCACGCCGCACACTTCGGTCAGGCCGTACACCTGGATGAACTCGGTCTCGGGCCAGGCCTGCAGCGCCTGCCGGAGCAGCGGCAGCGGCATCGGTGAGGCCCCGTAGGCGTAGGTCTTCAACGCGCTGAACAACTTCACCGCATCCGGACCGGTCTCGAGCACCTTGGCCAGCACGGCGGGCACCAGGAAAGTCCGGTTCGCCCCGGCGAGGATGCCGCCGGCCAGCGCGGCCCCGTCGGCGTCGCGAGTCAGGTAGCTGGGCACCCCGTTGTGCAGCCCGTACTGCATGTACGACGAACCGCCGACGTGGAACAGCGGCATCGCCACCAGGTTCTTGTCCTCCGGGCTGCTCACCCAGCCGTCGAAGGCGTTGATGGTGTGGGCGATCATGTTGGCCTGGGTCAGCGCGACCCCCTTGGGGCGGCCGGTCGTGCCCGACGAGTACATGACGATGCAGACGTCGTCCGGCTGCACCTCCGGCGAGCGGTCGACCGGCGTGGCACCGGCCAGCAGTGCCTCGTACTCGTCACCGTCGCCGCCCTCGGGCGTCACGCTGACGATGTGCTCCACCGCGGTCAGCTTGTCGGCGATGTCGTCGACCGACGCCTTCAGCTCGGCTCCGACGATGAGAACCTTTGCCCCACAGTCATTGAGCACGAAGTCCAGCTCGTCGGCAGCCAGCCGGAAGTTGATGATGGCGGTGGCGGCACCCAGAGACGCTGCGGCAAGAGTCAATTCGACGCAGGCCGGATGGTTCTTGTCCAGGAACGCCACCACATCGCCACGCTTGATGCCCCAGCCGGACAACGCACCGGCCAGCCGGCGGACCCGGTCGTTCCACTGCGACCAGGTCCAGGTCCGGTTGAGGTAGGTGATGGCCTCCTCGTCGGGCTTGGTCGCCGCCCAGTGGGCAACACGTTCATCGAGGAATCGGGGTGCCGACAATTCAGTCATGCAGTGAAGCGTGCCACGTCCGCAGCACGCTCAGTCAGATTTGGCATAAACCTGTTGTCCCGCCAGGTATGTCGCGAGGACTTCGAGGTCGGCGATGGACGCCGGCGCCGTCGTGCGCGGGTCAGCCGACAGCACCACCAGGTCCGCATACTTGCCCACCTGCAGCGATCCCACCACGTCGTCGGCGAACAACTGCCAGGCCGCGTCGATGGTCTGGGCCCGAATCGCCTGCTCGACGGTGAGCCGCTCCTGCGGGGCCAGGACGCGGCCGCTGGGCGCGGTCCGGGTGGCCGCGACGCTGATATTGCGCAATGGCTCCTCCGGCGTCACGGGCGGGTCGTTGTGCAGTGAGATCCGCATCCCGGTGGCCACCGCTGACCCGGCCGGCATCCACCGGTCCCCCTTTTCCGGGCCGAACAGCCCGTCGACGATGACATCGCCCCAGTAGTGGATCTGATCGACGAACAGGCTGCAGGTGACGCCGAGGTCATGGGCCCGCCGCAACTGCGCCGGCGTGATGGCCCCGACATGCTCCAGCCGCAGCCGGTGGTCTTCGCGTGGCCAGCGCTGCAAGGCCTCTTCATACACATCCAAAATGGTGTCGACGCCGGCGTCACCGTGGACATGACAAGCCAGCTGCCAGCCCTGCGGGAAGAAGGTATCGACGATCTCGGTGAGCTGCTCGCGGGTGTAGTTGGCGTGTCCGCAGGACCCGGGTACCACCCCGATGACCCGGGTGGCTTCGGTGTCCAGATAGGGGAACGTCAGGTCGATGTTGCCAACCCAGGGCGACCCGTCCACCCAGATTTTGATGCCGACCTGGCGCACCATGTCGTCGCCGTTGTCCGGGGACGCGTCGGTGTGCAGGCCGGCGGTGGACATCTCGTAGGTGCGCAACCGCACGGTGAGCCGGTCCCGCATCTGCTCCAGCACCGGCCGGAACATCGGGTCGAAGGCCATCTCCGAGCATATCGTCAGCCCGGCCCGGTTGAGCCGGGCGCATTCGGCCAACAGCAGTTCCGGGTAGTCGGCGGGCGTGATGACCCCGCCCAGTAGCGGGAACACCGCGGCGATCTCCTCGGCGGTGCCGTCGAGTTCGCCGTCGGCGTCCCGGCCGTACTTGGCGCCGTGGGGGTCCGGGGTGTCGCGGGTCAACCCGGCTTTGGTCGCGGCCACGGAATTGAAGAATGCCTTGTGCCCCGAGTTGTGCACGATCACCAGCGGGGTGTCCGGGGCCGCCGCGTCCAGCCAGGCCAGCGTCAGCTCGGGAAGTCCTTTCTGCAGCAACGGGTCCCACCCGTTCAGATAGGCACCGTCGGCGCCCCGCGCGGCAATCTCGTCATGAATCGCGGCGACCACGGCGTCCGCGGAGGGCAGCGTGACCGGCCGGATATCGATAATCCGCCCGCCGAGCACCACCGCCTCCATCAGTGGATGCCCGTGCGCCTCCACGAGACCCGGTAGCACGCAGCCGTCGATCTCCCGGACGTCGGTACCCTCCCCAACCCAGGGCTGCACCTCGGCTCGCGAACCGACCGCCGCGATGCGTCCGTCGGTGACGGCGAGTGCTTCCGCGGTAGGCCGGTCAGGGTCGACGGTCAGGATTTTTCCGAACAGGACGAGATCGGCCGACTGGGTGGAGCTGGTCATGGTTTTGATGCTAGGCCGTCAATATTGCGGGCACGGCGTTACTCGTGTCCCGAAATACCTTTGCGAATTGTCCGAAGTCATGTCGATATTCGCGGGGACCGTTCGACCTGTCGATGAGGGCACGATGGACGGGCCCCTTCCCCACTCCAGAAGGAGATACGACGAGTGGATTCGCAAGGAACTGCGGTGGAAGGCCGACATTCTGGCGGAGCAGGCTGCCAGGGCCAAAGCCGCCCTCGACCGCTGACCGATCACGCGGGGCTTGACCTGCAGACTAGAACACGTTCTAGTCTGTAGGTCATGAGCGATCAGCTGCTGCGCCACCCCCTGCATTCCGGGCACTTCACGGTCGGCGCCCTCAAGCGCAACAAAGACAAGCCAGTCCTGTTCCTCGGCGACACCACACTCACCGGTGGCCAGCTCGCCGACCGCATCAGCCAGTACATTCAGGCGTTCGAGGCGCTCGACGCCGGCACCGGCAGCGCCACCGGCCTGCTGTCGCTGAACCGGCCCGAGGTGCTGATGATCATCGGCGCCGGCCAGACCCAGGGCTTCCGCCGCACCGCACTACACCCTCTCGGCTCGCTGGACGATCACGCCTACGTGTTGGCCGACGCAGGGGTTACCTCGCTGATCATCGATCCGACCCCGGCATTCGTCGAGCGGGCGCTGGGCCTGCTCGAGAAGGTGTCGACGCTCAAGCAGGTGCTGACCATCGGCCCCGTGCCCGCGGAGCTGGCGACCGCGGCCGCCAATGTCACAGACCTGGCCGCCGAGGCCGCGAAGTTCGAGCCCCAGCCATTGAAGGCCGCAGACCTGGCGCCCGATCACGTGGGCGGCCTGACCTACACCGGCGGCACCACAGGCAAGCCCAAGGGCGTCATCGGCACCACCCAATCGATCACCACCATGACCACGATCCAGCTCGCCGAGTGGGAGTGGCCGGAGAACCCGCGCTTCCTGATGTGCACCCCGCTGTCGCACGCCGGCGCGGCGTTTTTCACCCCGACCATCGTCAAGGGCGGCGAACTCATCGTCCTGACCAAGTTCGACCCGGCCGAAGTGCTGCGGGTGATCGAGGAGCAGAAGATCACCGCCACCATGCTGGTGCCGTCGATGATCTACGCGCTGATGGACCACCCGGACAGTCACACCCGCGACCTGTCATCGCTGGAAACCGTCTACTACGGTGCCTCGGCGATGAACCCGGTGCGCCTGGCCGAGGCGATCCGGCGGTTCGGCCCGATCTTCGCGCAGTACTACGGGCAGTCCGAGGCCCCGATGGTGATCACCTATCTAGGCAAAAACGAGCACGACGAGAAGCGGCTCACGTCCTGCGGGCGCCCCACCCTGTTCGCCCGCACCGCGCTGCTGGATGCCGACGGCAACGAAGTGCCCCAGGGCGAGGTCGGCGAGATTTGCGTGTCCGGTCCACTGCTGTCCGGCGGGTACTGGAACCTGCCGGAGGCCACCGCGGACACCTTCTCTGGCGGCTGGATGCACACCGGCGATCTGGCCCGTGAGGACGAGGACGGGTTCTGGTACATCGTCGACCGGACCAAGGACATGATCGTCACGGGCGGTTTCAACGTGTTCCCGCGCGAGGTGGAAGATGTTGTGGCCGAACATCCTTCGATCGCGCAGGTGTGCGTGGTGGGCACCCCTGACGAGAAGTGGGGCGAGGCCGTGACCGCGGTCGTGGTCCTGCGGCCCGACGCCGACCGCTCCGACGAGGCAGTCGCGCAGATGACCATCGAGATCCAGGCCGCCGTCAAGGAGCGCAAGGGCTCGGTGCAGTCGCCCAAGCAGGTCGTCATCGTCGACGCGGTACCGGTGACCGCGCTGGGCAAGCCCGACAAGAAGGCCGTGCGGGCGCAGTTCTGGGCCGGCGCCGAGCGCGCCGTGGGCTGACGTAGTCGGTGAAACCTACGAAATGGCTGCTCCCGGAGACACCGGAGCAGCCATTTCGTCAGTCCCGGCGCAGGATCGTTGGTCCCGGCCACCCGCGGGAAAGCAGTGCGGCGCGGGCATGCTCGACGATCTCGGTACCGCGGTCCTCCTTGATGACGTGAATGACGTGCCAGTTCAATCGCTGCAACTCGCGGTTGGCCCAAACGTCCTTGGAGTACTGGTATCTGTCGGTCAGGTGGTGCGATCCGTCGTACTCGGCACCGACCTTGAACTCCTCCCAGCACATATCGATTCGGCGGACGTAGCGCCCCGACTCGTTCCGAATCACGAATTGTGTGGTGGGCCTGGGTAAGCCGGCATCAACAAACAACAGCCGCAGCCACGTCTCTCTCGGTGACTCAGCGCCGCCGTCCAACAGCGGCAGCACCTGCCGCACACGTGCCAGACCCCGAACACCGCGGTGTTGCTTCGCAAGCAGAACTACATCTTCCTCTGCGAACGACGCGGCGTTCAGGTGTGCGTCCAGCCGTGCCACGGCCGCCGGCCTCGGCAGGTGACGTGCGAGGTCGAATGCGGTGCGGGCAGCTGTGGTGACCCGGACGCCGGCGATCGTGATCACTTCGCCTTCGTAGAGGGTTTCATTGCGGACGACCAAACCGCGCTGACGTCTGCATGACCCGATCAGCTCGATGGGAATGTCGTCATCCACCCACTTGGCACCATGCAACGCCGATGCAGCCACCCCGGCCACGATGGCAGACGGCGCCACCAGGACCGCCCCGTCGATCCGGTCCCGCAGGTTCACCTCATGACGACGCGGAACGTAGATCCCGTGATAGATCGGTCGATAGCGGTGGCGCAGTTGGGCCCGGGTGAGGCGGCCAGACGCAACGGCTTCACCGCCGACAAACGGAATGGGCACAGCTATTGGACGCACCCACGCGGTGATTGGCTCCCTACGTATCCAGATCGAAGTATCCAGATCGACGAAATGGCGGCTGGCCGCCGCCATAAAGCAGCCATTTCGCCGTTCTGGCTGGAGGGTTGCTAATCGAGCAACCCGGCCAGCAGCCGGTCGAACAACACCGCAGCCGCCTGGGCTGCCAGCTCGGCGTCGCCGGCGATGATGTGCTCGAGCAGCCGGTGGTGGTCCTCGAACTCCGTCTCCACAGGCGTCTCGTTCATCACCGCCACGCTCGCGGTGATCACCTCGATGAGCCCGAGGTACAAGTCGATCAGCATGGTGTTGCGCGAAGCGCGGATGACCGCGCAATGGAATTCGGTATCGGCGTGGACGAACTCGTCGTGCCGGCCGGAGCGTTGCTCCTCGTCGCGACCCCGCAGCAAGTCCCTCAGCACCGCGATGTCGTCGGCGGTCCGGTTGGTGGCGGCCAAGCGCGCACCTTCCACTTCCAGGCCGCGCCGCACCTGCAGCACGTCGCGCAGTTCGGCACTGCACAACCGGCGCAACGCGCCCGACACCTCACTGGTGGCGCGGACGTAGGTGCCGTCACCTTGCCGCACTTCGAACAGGCCGGCGTGCGCCAGCGCGCGGACGGCTTCGCGCACCGTGTTACGACCGACGCCGAGCGCCTCGACCAGGTCGGTCTCGTTGGGGATGCGGTGTCCGATCGGCCAGTCACCGTCGGCCACCGAATTCCTGAGCTGCTCGATCACCTGCTCGACCAGGCCGGAACGGCGGGCCGTGTTGAGCGCCACGCAATCACCCTTTCAACCAATCATAGGATGTATGGCATCCTATCAGGAATGAACGCCAACGCCCGGGAGCCGAACCACGTCCGCTACGAGGACGGGTTGGCGCTCGAACTCGACGGCGCCATCGAGATCGCCGCCGACGTTCCCGTCACCGAACGCGCCGGCACCAGGATCGCGGGCGGCGTGCTGCTCGCCGCGGCGGTGGTGCTCACCGCGCTGAATCTGCGGCCCGCCGTCACCAGCGTCGCTCCCCTGCTTGGCGAGATGCGCGCCGCACTCGGGGTGTCATCGGTCTGGGCCGGCATCCTGACCACCCTGCCGGTGCTGTGCTTCTCTGCCGCCGGAGCGACCGCACCTTGGCTGGCCAAACGACTTGGCCTGGGCCGGACCGTGACGCTCGCCCTGTTGGTGCTGGCCGCCGGACTCGCGGTGCGACCGTATGGCGGCGGCTACCTGATGCTCGGCGCCACCCTGATCGCCGCGTCCGGCATCGCGCTGGCGAACGTGCTGATCCCCGTGGTGATCAAGAGTTCGTTCCCCGCCCGCGTGGGCCTGATGACCGGCATCTACACCAGCGCCCTGCAGGCCGGCGGCGCGCTGGGCGCCGCATTCACCCCGGCTGTGGAGCACAGCGTCGGCGGCTGGCGTCCGTCGCTGGCCATCTGGGCAGTGCTCGCGCTGGCGGCCCTGCTGTTGTGGATCCCGGCGGCCCGGCTGCACCATTCCGACTGGGTCACCACCGCGGCTCGGACCACCGCGCGTCGCTCGCTGCTGCGCACCCCCCTGGCCTGGACGGTGACGCTGTACATGGGCAGCCAGTCGTTCCTCGCCTACATCATGATGGGTTGGCTGCCACAGATTTTCATCGACAACGGCATGGACAAGACCACCGCCGGAGTGATGTCCGGAGTCATGTCGCTGATCGGCGTCCCAGTCGCACTTCTGATTTCGCCGCTGGCTGCACGCAGTACCAACCAGAGCCTGTGGAACGCCGGTCTCGGGGTGCTCGGCGTGTCCGGCGCCATCGGGTTGATCGTCGCACCCAGCGCGGCGCCGGTGCTGTGGAGCGCCCTGATCGGCGTCGGCATGAGCGCCTTCTCCCTGGCGCTGACAGTCATCGCGCTGCGTGCCCGCACCGCCGAGGACACCGCCCGGTTGTCCGGCATGGCACAGGGATTCGGCTATCTACTCGCCAGCGCCGGGCCGTTCCTGTTCGGGTTACTGCACGATCTGTCGGGCGACTGGCAGGTGCCGTTCGTGTTGTTCTTCGCGGTGTACGCGGTGCAGTTGACCGCTGGCTGGGCAGCCGGACGCAACCGCTACGTCTAATACTGCTGCGGATAACCCGGCGGCGGAGTCTGGGGTGGATTCTGCGGCGGGTAGCCCGGCTGCGGATAGCCGGACTGGAGGTATCCCGGCTGCGCGTAGCCCGGGTATCCGGCCGGCGCTGCGGTCGCGGACTTCCACTGGCACCATTCCCTGGTCGACCGGTTGGCCGCGAGCACTGCGGTACCGATCGCAAAAAGCATCGGAACCAAGCCGGCTACCACCGAAATTCCGGTGTACGAGTGGGTGACGCTCGCATACTCGCTGCCGACTGTGTCGTTCAGGCGGTTGATCAGCGCCAGGGTGACAACCAGGTTGACCAGGGAGATCAACACCACGGCAGCGCAACTCGCGATCACGACCATGCGCCCGGCCAGCCGGCCCATGAGCAACAACACGCCTCCGACCAGCAGGGCGACGGCCACGAGCGTCAGCACAGTGGCACTGACGGTCATGATGGCGAGCACACCGGATGACGGTGATTCGTCGGGAATCTTGACGTTCACCGTGTTCATCGCGCCGAGGAATGCCCACCCGGTCACCGCCTGCGAGCCGGTCGCCAGCGCCCCCAGCAGACTCAGCACTGCGGCGATGATCGCCGTCGTGCTCGACGGCGCAGAGGGCATCGGCACGCCGTAACCCGCCGGCTGGGGGTACTGCTGATACGGCGTACCCGGCGGCAACCCGGGGGCGCCGTAAGGGTTGCCCCCGTACGGATCACCCGGCCCGAATTGCCCTGGCTGCCACTGGTTCGGCCACTGATCGGACATCGAAACCCCCTCCTCAAGATGGGCGAACATAACACGACTGCACGACGCCGGAGCCTGGTCTAGCCTCGAAGCCATGGGCCGGGAGAGCGACGCGAATCTCAAGCCACCGTGGTGGCTCAAACCGATGAACAAGGTGTTCATGGTCGTCATGCGAGTGGTGCCGATCAAGGGTCCGGTGGTCCTGACCGTGCCGGGCCGCAGGTCGGGCGAACCGCGGTCGACTCCGATCACACCCTTCGAGGTCGACGGCCGGCGCTACGTGGTGGGCGGGTTCCCCAACGCCGACTGGGTGCGGAACGCCCGCGCCGCCGACACCGCCACCGTGACCGAGGGCCGCGACCACCAACGGGTCCGCCTCTTCGAGGTGCCCGCGGACGAGGCCCGGCCGTTGCTGCGACAGTTCCCGATCCTGGTGCCCACCGGCGTGGGCTTCATGAAGAACGCCGGGCTGGTCAGCGGCCCCAATCCGGATGAGTTCGAGGCGCTGGCCGGACGCTGTGCGGTGTTCCGGCTGGAACCGGCCTAGAGGTGCGGAGCCTGCTTGATCTTGCTGTCCGGAGTGCCCATGGTCTGGCAGTAGGCCTGCACAGCGATCCGGGTACCGGTGATCTCCAGATTGGTTGCCTCCTTGCCTCTTTCGTCCTTGAGTAGCTTGGCAACCGCAGCGGTCTGCTGAGACTCTTCGGCGGCCATAAAGTTCTTGCAGGTGGTGTCACCGCCAGTCTGGGCCGGCGAGCAGCTGACCACCGCCAACCCTGCCCCCAAGACCACTGCAGTCACCGATCGCCTCATGGCTAGAGTCAAACACGTGAGCCAAGCGACCCCGTTCGACCCCGCGTTGTGGGAGCCCGTCACCGCCCTCGGTGAGCTGACCGACATCACCTACCACCGCCATGTCGTGGACGGTGTACCGCAGCCGACGGTCCGGATCGCCTTCGACCGGCCCGAGGTACGCAACGCTTTTCGGCCGCACACCGTCGACGAGCTGTACCGGGCGCTCGACCACGCGCGGATGAGCCCCGACGTCGGCGTCATCCTGCTCACCGGCAACGGACCGTCCGCCAAGGACGGCGGCTGGGCCTTCTGCTCCGGCGGAGACCAACGTATCCGGGGACGGGCCGGCTATCAGTACGCAAGTGGAGAGACGGCCGAAACCGTGGATCCGGCCCGCGCCGGCCGCCTGCACATCCTCGAGGTACAGCGACTCATCCGATTCATGCCCAAGCCGGTGATCTGTCTGGTCAACGGCTGGGCCGCCGGCGGCGGACACAGCTTGCACGTGGTCTGCGACCTCACACTGGCCAGCCGCGAGCACGCGCGATTCAAGCAGACCGACGCCGACGTGGGCAGCTTCGACGGCGGCTATGGCAGCGCCTACCTGGCCCGGCAGACCGGGCAGAAGTTCGCCCGGGAGATCTTCTTCCTGGGCCGCGCCTACACCGCCGAGCAGATGCACGCGATGGGCGCGGTGAACGAGGTCGTCGACCACAAGGATCTGGAAACCGTTGCGCTGCAATGGGCTGCCGAGATCAACGGCAAGTCGCCGCAGGCGGTTCGGATGCTGAAGTTCGCGTTCAACATGCTCGACGACGGACTGGTCGGCCAGCAGGTGTTCGCCGGTGAAGCCACCCGATTGGCGTACATGACCGACGAGGCCGTCGAGGGCCGGGACGCGTTCCTGGAGAAGCGCGATCCGGACTGGAGCCAGTTCCCGCGCTACTTCTGAGCCGGCCCGGTTGCTCACCACACGGCCTGACTCCCTGTGCGGTTTTCCTTGAATGAGCTGTGTATCAGCTTAGATTCGCGACTCTTGCGGATCCGCGACGGCAGACTGAGCACCGTGATCGTCGGGGCAAGCGCACGGATCGGCCATTGGGCACTGCGGGCCCAGGGTTTTGCGCTGGGCATTTTCGGCGGCGCCGGCCTGGCCTGGACGATGGCGAACCCGCAGTTCGGCGCCGCCGGCGCACCGATCATGTGGCTGCGGGTGACACCACTGCACTGTGCCCTGCTGCTGGGCGTCGGGGTGCTGACGATCTTCGCGTCGTTCGGACGGGCTGCAGTGGTGTTCAGCCGGATCGCCGCCATCGGCTGGCTCATCGTGACGGCGATCTGCATCATGGCAACCGCCAGCCACACCCCGGGACCATTGGGTTTCGACGCCCAGGACAGCGTGCTCTACAGCATCCTGACCATCTACAACGCGGCTCTGGCGACGTGGTTCAGCGTGCGGCTCGGCCGGAAGAAGACGTCAGTGCCCAATGACCGCTCTGCCGGCCGGTTGCACGGGCACAACTCCGACGTCATCAGTACCCGGTGATCCCTGTAGCCTCCCTCAAGTGAGCGAGCCCACTTACTCCGACGCCGAACGCGCAGCCGTCTACCGGGTGATGTCCGAGCGTCGAGACATGCGGCATTTCACGCCCAATTCCAAAGTGCCCGAGGACGTTCTGCGCCGGCTCCTGCAGGCCGCACACATGGCACCCAGCGTCGGACTCATGCAGCCGTGGCGCTTCCTTCGCATCACCGACCCGGCCATGCGAACCGCCATCAAGGAACTGGTGGACGCCGAACGGATACGTACCGGCGAGGCCCTGGGGCCACGGGAAGCAGAGTTCCTGTCGCTGAAGGTCGAGGGCATCGGCGACTGCGCCGAGCTGTTGGTGGTGGCGCTCGGCGAGCACCGCGAGCGCCACATCTTCGGCCGCCGCACCATGCCGCACATGGACCTGGCCTCGGTGTCCTGCGCCATCCAGAACATGTGGCTGGCGGCCCGCGCCGAAGGCCTTGGGCTGGGCTGGGTTTCGCTCTTCGAGCCGGCCGACCTGGCCGAGCTGCTGGGCATGCCCGAGGGCGCCGAGCCCATCGCGGTGCTGTGTGTCGGCCCGGTTCCGGAGTTCCCGGACCGTCCGGAGCTGGAGATCGTCGGCTGGACCACCGCGCGGCCCCTCCACGAGCTGGTGTACACGGATACCTGGCCGATCGCCGAACCGGACGCAGTTTCACCCTAAGCTCGACGGGGTGAGTAGGAATCCACTGCGCCGTATCTCCGACAGCCTGCTGCTCGCCGGGATGCGACCGCCGCTGATCGAGCGGCTGACCGGCCACGACGAGGTGGATCTGGCCGGCAAGCGCATCGTGTTGACCGGCGCGTCGTCGGGCATCGGCGAGGCAGCGGCCGCCAAGTTCGCCCGGCTGGGCGCGACGGTGGTGATCGTGGCTCGCCGGGCCGACCTGTTGGACACCGTCGCCGCCCGGATCACCACGAGCGGTGGGGACGTCATCGCCCGGCCCTGCGACCTGTCCGACCTGGATGCCGTCGACCGACTGGTGGCGGACGTCGAGACCGAGCTGGGCGGGGTCGACATCCTGATCAACAATGCCGGCCGGTCGATCCGCCGGCCGCTCGCCGAGTCGCTCGACCGCTGGCACGATGTCGAGCGCACCATGACGCTGAATTACTACTCGCCACTGCGCCTGGTCCGCGGATTCTCCCCCGGGATGCTGAAGCGCGGCGATGGACACGTCATCAACGTGTCCACTTGGGGCGTGATGAACGAGTCGTCGCCGTTGTTCGCGGTGTACAACGCCTCCAAGGCAGCCCTGACGGCGGTGAGCCGGGTCATCGAAACCGAGTGGGGCGCAAGCGGAGTGCACTCGACGACGCTGTTCTATCCACTGGTGAAAACCCCGATGATCGCGCCGACCCGGGCCTACGACGGGTTGCCCGGCCTGTCCGCCGACGAAGCCGCCGACTGGATGATCACCGCGGCCCGCACCCGTCCGGTGCGGATCGCACCGCGGATGGCGGTCACCGCCCACGCGCTCAACAGCATCGTGCCCGGCACCGTCGATAAGTTGATGAAACGTCAACGCCTGCAGCCGGTTCGGTGACCCGATGGAAATTCTGGCCAGCCGTATCCTGATCCGGCCCGTCGATTACCAGAAGTCGGTGGACTTCTATCGCGACGCCATCGGCCTGGCGATCGCCCGCGAATACGGCGCGGGCACAGTGTTTTACGCCGGCCAGTCACTGATCGAGCTCGCCGGCCACGGCCGGGACGGTGCCGACGCGACCGCCCCGTTCCCGGGCGCACTGTGGCTCCAGGTGCGCGACGTCTACCGGACGCAGGCCGAACTCGAAGACCGCGGCGTGCCGATTTCCCGTGCGGCGCAACAGGAACCGTGGGGCCTGCACGAGCTGCACGTCACCGACCCGGACCAGGTCTCGCTGATCTTCGTGCAGGTGCCCGATACGCATCCATTACGACGCGACACCCGGAGTTAGCACTCCGGGTGTCGCGTCATCAGGTCGTTGCCGGCGGTGCCGTCAGTTCGGGGTGGCCAGCGGCCAGCCGACCGACGCCAGCCGTGCGGACACCTGCTGGATGTCCTCGGCGTTGGGTTCCTCGTCAGTGACCTGCTGAATAGCGTTCTGAATCTCGGACTCAGTGACTGGGACGTCGCCGCCATTGGACCGCAGGATGGACCGGGCAGCCTCGACGACCTCGTCCTCGCTGAGCGAGCGCTTCAGCAGCGCCAGCACCGGGAAGTAGTCCTTCGGCGGCACGCCTTCGGGATATCCCGCGCGCAGCCAGTCCAGAATGTTGTGAAACAGCGTACGCGTGCTGTCGGCGTCGCCTATCCCCAGCAGCTCACTCATTACTTCAGCCCCAGGGGTGCGAACACGTTGACGCCGGTGTGGTGAGCGATCACGTCTTTGGTGATCCACAGCACGGCGAGCAGCACGATGGCCCCGACCAGAACGAACAGCAGCAGCCCCAGGTACTTCACCACCGGGTTGGGTGCGTAGGTGGTCCCGTCGTCGCTGACGCCTCCGGCACCGTTGGAGTAGGCGACCAGGGCGCCGGCGAACACTGCCGGCAGGCCGGCACCAAAGATGAGGCCCACCACCAGAACTCGGAAAATGGCTTCCAAATAGTGCATCGAACGATTCCTTATTCTTCGCTGGAGATTCTTCGGTACCGACGTCAGACCGACGCGGTGTCGTTGGCGGACTTGGCGGCTGCCCGCACGTCGGCCGGCACCGTCGAGTTGGTCGACTCGTCCCAATCGGCGTTGACGTTGTTCTGGTCGATCTTCTGCTGCTGGGCGCGCCAGTACATGAAGCCCGACAGACCGACCAGGATCGCGAAGATCACGATGTCACCGACGAGCGGCGAACTGGCACTGGCAATGCCGTTGGCGAGCAGGAAGGAGAGCGCACCCACCAGGCCGGCGGAAGGCAGGGTGATCAGCCACGCGGCGGCCATGCGGCCCGCGACCGACCAGCGCACCACGGCGCCAGGCTTACCGATGCCACTGCCGAGGATCGAGCCGGTCGCCACGTGCGTGGTGGACAGCGCCATACCCGCGACGCTCGAGGTCAGGATGACCGCGGCCGAGGAGGACTCAGCGGAGAAGCCCTGAGGCGACTCGATTTCGACCAGACCTTTACCCAGGGTGCGGATGACGCGCCAACCGCCGATGTAGGTGCCCAGACCGATAGCCAGGGCGCAGCTGCCGATGATCCAGAACGGCAGACCGTCCTTCTTGACGTCGCCGGTGAGGTGACCACTGCTGATCAGCGCGAGGGCGATGACACCCATGGTCTTCTGCGCGTCACCGGTGCCGTGTGCCAGAGACAGCAGAGAAGCGGTGGCGATCTGGCCCCAGCGGAAGCCCTCTTCACGACGCTTGCGGGTCACGCCCTTGGTGATCTTGTAGACCAGCCAGGTGCCGCACATCGCGACGATGCCCGCGATGAACGGCGAGGCGACGGCCGGGAGCAGCACCTTGCTGGTGAGGCCGTCCCAGTTCACGCCGGCGAAGCCGGCCGCGGCGATACCCGAACCGATCAGGCCACCGAACAGCGCGTGCGACGAGCTGGACGGGATACCGAACAGCCAGGTGAGCAGGTTCCAGAGGATGCCACCGATCAGGCCGGAGAAGATCACGGTCAGCGCGACAGTCGCGTCGAGCTTGAGGTGACCGGTTTTGGGGTCCTGGATCTTCAGGACGTTGGTGGCCACCGTCACGGCCACGTTCACCGACAGGAAGGCACCGACCAGGTTCAGAACCCCGGACAGCGCCACCGCGACCTTGGGCTTGAGCGCCCCAGTCGCGATAGAGGTGGCCATGGCGTTGCCGGTGTCGTGAAAACCGTTGGTGAAGTCAAATGCCAGGGCGGTCGCCACCAGCAACCCCAGGATGACTATCTCTGCGCTCATGGCGCTCATTCTGATGTAATCGCCGCGTTTTTGACCAGTTACGAAAGCCTCCAATTCTGACTGCGACCTGGTCTTATGCAGAGCCGCCGGAGGTGTTCATGCAGTGTTCACCTGTTCGCTTTGCCTGATTACGCTGCCAATACGCTGTGCGCCACGGTGCGAGCTACCGTGTCTGTGGCCCCGCCATGGATCAGGCATACCGGTCAGGGGTCTGAGACCATGGCAATCGACGTGGACGCTGGGCCGTCCCCGATATTTGGAGGTGACGCCATGAATGCCTTTCTCACCAAGATCGTGGCGTGGCTGCAGGCGGGATACCCCGAGGGTGTCCCCGGCCCGGACCGGGTGCCGCTGTTGGCCCTGCTGGCCCGCCGCCTGACCAATGACGAAGTCAAAACCGTGGCAAGGGCCTTGATGGATCGCGGCGAGTTCGATCACGTCGACATCGGCGTCCTGATCACCCGGATCACCGATGAACTGCCCCGCGACGAGGACGTCGAGCGGGTGCGGGAACGGTTGGCCGCCAAGGGCTGGCCGCTGGACGACCCCCGCGATCCCGGTTCCGGCTCCCACGACGGAGGCCCGGCATAGCCGTCCTGCGTGCGGTCGCCGTCGGTTCCGGCGACCCGGCCCTGGCACTACTCCCCGAGTTGGCGCGGGCCCTCGACGGCCACGGCGCAGTGCTGCCGGTGCCGGCCGACGACGACCGCCAGGCCGCCCTCCTCATCGAGACCCTGCGCGCCGGTGAGTCCATCGACGACTCGGTGGCAACCGTGGTGTCGACGTCGGGCTCTACCGGTACCCCCAAGGGCGCCTTACTGTCGGCATCGGCACTGATTGCGAGCGCGGATGCTACCCACGACCGCCTCGGCGGTCCCGGCCGCTGGCTGCTGGCACTGCCCGCCTACCACGTGGCGGGCCTGCAGGTGCTGGTGCGCAGTCAGCGGGCGGGCACCACTCCGGTGGCGCTGAATCCCGGCTTCGAGGTCGATGAACTGCCTTCCGCGGTAAGGGCTTTGGGTTCGGGACGGCGGTACACCTCGCTGGTTTCGGTGCAGCTGGCCAAGGTCCTCGGCGATCCGGCCGCGACCGCCGCTTTGGCCGAGCTGGACGCGGTGCTGATCGGCGGCGGCCCGATGCCCGCCGGGCTCGGTGAAAAGGCAGCGGCTGCAGGGATTTCCGTGGTGCGCACCTACGGGATGAGCGAGACCTGTGGCGGCTGCGTATACGACGGGACAACGCTCCGCGGGGTCGAGTTGCGTGTCGACGACACCGGCCGCATCGCGCTGGGCGGGCCCACCGTGGCCGACGGCTACCGCAACCCGGTGCCGCCGTCACCCTTCGTCGACGGCTGGTTCGTCACCGATGACATTGGCGCCGTTGATGATTCAGGCACGCTGCGGGTACTGGGCCGGATCGACGACGCCATCGCCACCGGCGGCCTCAAGGTGTTGCCGGCTCTGGTCGAATCGGCCTTGGCCGGCCACCCGGCCATCGCCGAATGCGCGGTGTTCGGCCTACCCGACGAACGACTGGGTCAGCGCGTGGCGGTCGCTGTGGTGCTCAACCCGGGAGCGGACCAGCCCACCGCCGCTGACCTGCGGGAACACCTGATTACTACGTTGGCCGCCACTGCGGCGCCGCGCGAGGTGCATATAGTGGCAGAACTTCCCCGCCGCGGCATCGGCAAGCTGGACCGACGGGCATTGACGGAGCGGTATCGCAACGACGCCTGACGGGGTCGTGATGCCCGTCACAGGACCGGCGCTTGATTCGGTGGCGGGGCCGGCTCTCTGGGACCCTGAATACGGACCGGAAGACTTGGAGTTTCCATGCCTGCCCACAGACTGCCTGACAATCATGCCGCGGTCACCATACTGACCTGGTCGGGAGGCGTGCTGGCCTGGCTGGTCGTCGCCGCCGTGGCCGCACCGTCAACGGGTTGGCCGGTGGCCGTCGTGCTGCCGGTGGCCCTGATCTTCGGCCTGTTGGTGGTCGCTGCCGTCCGCAGCACCGTCAGCAGTGCCCGCGGTTTTGCCGGCCGGGCGGCACTGGCCGTCGCGATCGGCCTCCTGGTCGGTGAGCTCGC
>JARLGS010000096.1 GCA_031292695.1 Mycobacterium sp.
CCGGCGCGCCTCCGCTGCTGCTGGTGAAGGTCAGCCGGTCGAGCAGCGCGCTGTCGGCCGCCGCCAGCAGGGCGGCGACAGCGGTGACGGGCCGTGCCGGCTGGGTGCTGACGATCTCGCCATTGCGGATGTCTACCGAGGACAGGTCACATCCGTCATACGGTGAGCTCTGGTCGGCGACGACGTGTTCGAGCACTCGACGCTTCCATTCGCTGGCGGCCTCGAACACCGCCGACCCGACTGCGGCGGTCGTCTGCGATGCGCCGCTGTAAGGCGCCGTGGGGAAGTCCGAGTCGCCGGAGAAGAAGTTGACCTGCGGCAGTTGCAGGCCGGCGGCGTCCGCCGCGATCTGGGTCATGGCCGTCCGTACGCCGGTACCGACTTCGTGGGTGGCAGAGGAGAATTCAACGGTGCCATTGGGTCTGGTACGTACGTGACAACCGGCCGGCATCCGGCGCCCGGGATAGGTCGCGGTGGCCATGCCCCAACCGACGAGCACGCCGTCGCGCCGCAGCGAGCGGGGTTGGTGCGGTCGGTGCTCCCAACCGAAGCGATCCGATCCCTGGCGGTAACACTCGATGAGATGCTCGTCGGACCATGGCCGTCCACTGGCCTGGTCCTCGTCGGCGTAGTTGGTGATCCGCAGGTCCGACGGATCGATGTGCAATGCGTACGCGAGTTCGTCCATGGCGACTTCGAGCGCGAACAGCCCTGGCGCTTCGCCGGGTCCGCGCATGAAACACGGTGTGGGGTGGTTCACCCGGGCCACAGTGTGCGACACCACCATTCGCGGGGACTGATAGAGGAACCGCGTCGACAACCCGGCCGGCTCGCAGAAATGAGCGACGGTGGAGGTTTCGGTGAGGGTGTGGTGCTCGATGCTGGTCAGTCGCGCCTGCGTGTCGGCGACCAGACTCAGGTGCTGTTCGGTGCGGGGACGGTGCCCGGTCGAAGTGAACATCTGATCGCGACTGACGACCAACTTGACGGCTCGTCCCGTCATTCGCGCCGCGACAGCGCACAGGACGACGTGCATCCACATGAAACTCTTCGACCCGAACGCGCCACCGACCAGCGGAGCGACGATCCGGATGTGGTCGACGGCAATGCCCAGATAGGTTGCCAGCGTCTGCCGTTCCCCGGCGATCCACCGGGTGCTGTCGTATACGGTCAGGTGATCGCCGTCCCAACTGGCGACCGTCGAGGCCAGCTCGATGGGGTAGTGCGCATTCTCCGGCGTGGTGTAGCGGGATGAGATCTTCGTTCCATCGACCGGTTCCTCGGCGGGGCCACGGTGGTCTTGGAGTTTTTCGTCCTCCAGTTTCACGAAATGGTCGGGCTGGTACACGCCGTAGCGCACAACCCGATCACCGCTGTCGCGGCTGTCTTTGCGACGGTCGAGCACCTCACGCGC
This sequence comes from Mycobacterium sp., assembly GCA_031292695.1. Lineage (GTDB taxonomy): Bacteria > Actinomycetota > Actinomycetes > Mycobacteriales > Mycobacteriaceae > Mycobacterium. The sequence goes on from JARLGS010000096.1 coordinate 1,415, forward strand.
CGTCAGCAGGGCCGGCAGCTCGTCGTAGGCCAGGTCCATCAACGACGCCGCGAACCGGGCGTTCTCGAGGGTGTCCGCGACCACCAGCGCCAGGTGCTGACCACGGTGCTGAACCGTCAGATCCGACAGCGGTGGGCGGCGTTCCAACGGCAGGTCCCAGGTGAGCACCTCGGGAAGCACTTGCAGGGAAGGACAATTCAGTGGCGACAGGACGCAAGCCACGCCCGGTGCAGATTCGGCGCGGCCAGTGGCCGCCACCAGTGAGTCGCGGGTGACGTGACCGTGTGATATCAGGGACTGCACCAGAACCGCGTGCTGGACATCCGGCAGCGGGGTATCGGCCGCATAGTGGGCACGGCCGGTCACCTTGTCGCGTCCCTCAACCCTGTTGACGGGCCGCCCGATCGCTCCGTCGCCGGTCATCGGATGGCTCGGTCCCATATCGGGGCGCTCTCTGCCGTGCCGAGCCGGGATACCACCGCGCGGGAAATGCCGACGGCGGCGATGTCCTCCAACGACCGCAACCGGTAGTTCTCCCATTGGCGGAGTTCCGATTCCGGCAGCGGATCGGGTGTGGTTCGATTCCGCAAGGCCTGCGCCAAGAATGAAGCATCGGCGATCGATTTCGAGGTGCCCGACGCGGTATGTGGCCGCACGGTGCCGGCGGCATCACCGATGACGAATACGGGCCCGCGACGGAGGCGACCCCTGGGCAGGTCCATCACCGGCTGCAGAAACGGCGACGAATGGCCGACCAATTCGGCCATCAACGGTGGCAGCTCGATCGAGGCCAGTGCGTGCAGGGTGGCTTTGCTCGCGGAAGATACGTCCTCGGCAGGCAGGAAGTATGCGTATCGTCGGCCAGATTGCCCAGTCATGATGTCGCCGAAGGCTTCTGATGAGGCATTGACGTACCATACCCAGTTGACGCGCCGCTGCCCCGGCGCCGTCTCACCGGCGGGGCCAGGTACCAGATAGCACAGGAATTGGACCCCGTCGGCGCTGAACAGG
>JARLGS010000818.1 GCA_031292695.1 Mycobacterium sp.
CCTCTTCGGCCTCCCCCGGTCGAGCTGGCAGGACTACGACCCGGCACTGATCTCGGTGGGCGGCGGGGTGTGGCCGCGCACCGCAAAATCGATACCGCTGTCGCCACAGGCCCGGGCGAGCCTGGGCATCGAGGACACTGAATGCACACCCGACGAGCTGATCACGGCGGTGCTGTGCGCACCGGTCGACCTGCTGTGGAACGGCGGCGTCGGCACCTACGTCCGGTCCGACGACGAGACCGATGGCGACGCCCAGGACAGAGCCAATGACCGGGTCCGGGTCACCGCATCACAGCTGCGCTGCAAGGTGATCGGCGAGGGTGGCAACCTCGGCCTGACCCAGCAGGCGCGCATCGCGTTCGCCCTGACCGGCGGCCGGGTCAATGCCGACTTCATCGACAACGCCGCTGGGGTCGCAACCTCGGACCTCGAGGTCAACCTCAAGATCGCACTGGACTCCGGAAATATCGTGACAGCACAACGTAATACGCTGCTCGCCGGGGCCACGGAAGACGTCGCCGCGCGGGTGCTGGCAGACAATGCCGAGTCGATCCTGGCGATCAGCATGGCTGCCGCCGAGGCGGGCTCGCTGCTGGACCGTCACGTCAGGCTCATCGGAAACCTGCGAGACGAGGCCGGTGTCGACCCAGACGTCGAGGGACTGCCGTCGAAGCAAGAACTGGATCGCCGTCGAGTCATCGGGCTGGGGCTCACCCGACCCGAAATCGCCGTGCTGCTGGCGCAATCCAAGAACCTGGTGGCCCAGGAACTGTTGGCCTCCGACGTGCCGGACCACGAGATGTTCGTCGGCCGCCTTGAGCAGTACTTTCCGGCCACCATCGCCGAGCATGCGCGAGCGGAGATCGCGAATCACCCCCTGCGCCGGGAGATCGTCGCGACCTCCGTCGCCGGTGAGCTGATCAACCGAGTCGGCCCCGGCACCATCTACCGCATGCAGGAACGCCTGTCGGTGAGCACGTCCGAAGTGGCGATGGCCTACGCGACGGTGCGCGAGATCCTCGATCTCGACGCGCTGTGGTCCGAGGTGCTGACCGACAAAACCGATGAAAGCCAACGCATTCAGGCGTTACTGGAGGTCCGTGAGCTACTCGAGCACCTGACGTCCTGGGTGCTGCGCAACGGGGCCGGTAACCGCGAACGGGTGAGCGCCGCAATCAGTCGGTTGATGGCGGTGGCGGGCGATTAGCGCCGGCCGCCCAGCTGCCGTCAGCTCTTCTTCAGCTTTTCGGCGAGCATCACGAGAATGCCGCTGGGACCGAGGACATACGTGAGCTTGTAGGCGTCCTCATAGGTCGCCGCACCACAGAGCGGACGGCAGCCGTGCCTCGCGGCTACCTCGAGGGCTGCGTCGATGTCGCCGACTTGTCGGGGCCAAAACCTGTCACACCCCTCTGCGATGATGATGTTATGTCCACCGCCGCAACGCCTTTGGCCACCGAGGTGAGCCCTGGTGAGCGTCTTGAGGTGTTGTTCGACGAGATCGCGGAGCTGACCGGTCAGCGCAACGTGATCGACGGGCGCTTGGTGGACATTGTCGCCGAGATCGACCGCGACGGGCTGTGGGGCGCCACCGGCGCCCGGTCGCTGCCGGCGCTGGTGGCCTGGAAAACCGGGGTGACACCACACAATGCAGCGGTGATGGTGGCGGTCGCGCATCGACTGGCAGAGTTCCCGGCTTGCGGCGAAGGGATGCGAGAAGGCCGGCTGTCGTTGGATCAGGTC
>JARLGS010000819.1 GCA_031292695.1 Mycobacterium sp.
CAGGTCGCCGTCGTCGTCCGCGACCGTCGGCTCGTATGAGTACGACACGCCGGCGTTCGCCACGCTGGGGGCCGTCGAGGTGAAGTGCGGGGGCGAGTTGGCCAAAGGCAGCGCGAACGCCCCGAAGTCGTAGTCGAGCCCGGCGCTGGTCTCGGGGACGACGATTTGGCTGATCGAGCCCAGCGCCGCGACTCCCCCCAGGTCCCCGACGCGAGACGTTTCGTTCACATACCCTTGTGGCAAGGTGTCGGTCAACGTGTAGGTCCCGGCCGCAATCCCCCTGAAGACGTACAACCCATCCAGTTGCGTGGTAACCGCCAGGTGGACGTGCTGGTTCTGATTGTCGACCCCGTCCAGCGTGACGATCGCCCCGCTGATCTTGAGCTCGCCGTCTTCTGGATTACCGTCCTGGTTGATGTCTTCGAACACGTAACCGGCAAGTTCGGCGGGGTTGGGAATCGGGGGGGTGGAAACCACCATGGTGGAGACCACGGTCGCCGTAGCCGTCCCTGGCGCATCTTCACCCATGGTGACGGTCACTGAATACTGGCCGACGGCCGCATACTGGTGCGTGCCCCAAACGTCGTAACTGCCGGTGATTGCCGTGCCGCATTCACAGCCGACGTCCTCCATGGTGCCTGCGGTGGTCGTACCATCTCCCCAGTTGATTATGGCCGAGAAGTCGGACGCGCCGTCGATCAACGTCTGATTGCCGAAATCTGCGACCATACCGATGAAGGGTTCACCGACGTCGGCGGTCAACGAGAGGGCCGAGCCCGCCAGCACGTCACCTTCCGTCACCACGACCGTCGATTGCGCGGTCACCGCGGTGGTCCCGGGCGCACTTTCGCTGATCGTGACGATGACAGGGTACTGGCCTTCGTCGAGCGTGTAGCGGTGCGACCCTGAAACGGAAAACTGCCCCCAGCCGCCGGCGATCGTTCCCGAGGTGGTTGTGTGATCTCCCCAATCGATCGTGGCGGTGAAGTCCGTTGAAGAGGCATCGAAGTACACGTCGGTAAAATCGGCGACCGTACCGTTGAACGTCTGACCCTCCGGCGTGTTGAACGTGACGGGCTGTACGTCGAGCACGTCGCCGTCGGCGACCGCAGCCGTGGAATTTGCGACGGCCATGGCGGTCCCTGGCGCATTCTCAGCCAGCGTCACAACGACCGCGTACTGGCCTTCATCGCCGTAGGAGTGATCGCCGGAGACCGTGAACGAGCCGCTGCCGCCCGAAATGTCGCCGGTGGTCGTGGTCCCATCACCCCAGTCGATCGTCGCGCTGAAGGCCGACGCCGGACTCACGGTATCGCTGTCGCTGAACGTCGCGACCGTGCCACTGAACTGCTGCCGTTCCACGGGCGTGACCGTGAGCGGATGGGGCGTGAGCACGTCCCCTTCACCGACGACCGCCGTCGAGTGACCGGTGAAGACCTGTGAATTCGGCACGTTCGTGGCCTGGACCGTCACCGTGACCGAATAATGACCCTCGTCACTGTAGGCGTGGTTACCGATGACCAGCGTCGACACGCCCGCGAGCGAGCCGGGCCCGTTGAGCTCGGGGGGAACGATCGTGCCGCTCGTCGTCGTCCCGTCGCCCCAGTCGATCGTCGCACTGAGGTCGTCATTGCTGATGGAATCGCCCCCGTCGGTCAACGTCGCCACGACGACCGAGCTGGCCTGGCCTTCAACCTCGCTGATGGTCGAAGGCGCTTGAACGTCGAGATCGGATTCCGCGACGATGACCGAGCTGACGGCGTTGGCACTCGCCGTTACCGCGAATCCTTCATTCCCAGAGTCGTCATCGACCAGCGACACCCTGATCGTGTAAGAGCCGTCTTCGGCATAGGTGTGCGACCCCGACACACCCATGTTGGCGACTCCCATCATCATGCCATTGTCGCCATAATAGTAGTCGCCCCAGGTGACGGTACCCGCAGTCGTGGTGCCGTCACCCCAATCGATCGTGGCATTGAAGTCACTCGTGCGCTGCGAACCGATCCAGCCGGACCAGTTGTTGCCGCTGAGACTGGTTTCGTTGAACATCGCAACCAGCCCGCTGAACGTCTGCCGCTCCTGTGCGGCGACGGTGGTCCCCTGGCCGGTGAAGCTGTCGTCCTCGTTAACTTGGGCAGGTGTGCCGAAGCTTTCGATTCCAACGGTCGATGTTACTGGGGGGCTACCGAAACTCGAATCACCCACTATCTCGCCTGTGATCGAGTACCCTCCCTCGTCCTGGTACTGATGCGCCGCGATGCCCCAGAAATTGGAAGTGTAAGTTGCCCATCCGGCAATTAAATAAGGCTGCTGCTGATAACTATATAGTGTTGTAGTGCTATATTGTGCGTCATAAGATAGTTAAATATCGGGATTTGTTGGTGTTCCGTCACCCCAATTAACCTCAAGATAGGTCCCAGTGAGAGGCGGGGCACCGCTGTACGTGACCGATCCATCGCTGCCAAACGTGTACGTGGTAACGAGGATCAACGACGGGTCCGACCAGACGTCGAGCCACCCATACTGTCCTTCCGGAAGAGAGAGGGGCCAGTTAACAAGTGCCTGTGGAGCTGTGAAGTGGCCGGCGACCGTGGGCTCGTGGGCCCCTGCACCGGAACCGTTTTGGCGATGCAGTTTTGATCGGCCGCCGCGATGAGGCGGTGTGATCCATGATCCGGCCCACGCCACGGCGTTCCAGATCGACTCCAAAGGGGCGGAGTGGACGGGCTTGTGTCTTCGCCTTCCCCCCGTAGCGGGCGCCCACGTCGTCACCGGATCGTATGCGGTGGCCGACCGGCCGACGTTCGAGGGCGCGACGCCACTGGACGGGTCGTTCGTTCCGACGGATACGGCCGTGTCGGCCGTGCCGATGGTGCCCTGGGCCACCGTGAGGCCGCCTCCGTTGCCG
>JARLGS010000820.1 GCA_031292695.1 Mycobacterium sp.
GGCTGGCCGTAATTTTCGCCGACGCGCGGCGTATCTCCTGGGTTAGTCAGGAGGTCCGGCGTGCAGTCCGGGGAGCCTTCGACCGAAACGACCTTCCGCGGGAGTCGCGCCATGATCGATCGCCGTATTGTGCTGACCACGGTGGCCAGCCTGTCCCTGCTCGCCGCATTCCGCTGGCTCCGGCCCGGCCCGGCCGGCGCGGCGGAAAAATCGGCCGAAAAATTCGAGGTCGAGAAGACGCCCGAGGAATGGCGGCGCCAGCTCAGCCCGGCGCAATACAATATCCTGCGCGAACAAGGCACCGAACGGCCGTTCTCGAGCCCGCTGAATGACGAACACCGCAAGGGCACGTTCGCCTGCGCGGGCTGCGAGCTGCCGCTGTTCGCGTCCGAGACCAAGTTCGACAGCGGCACCGGCTGGCCGAGCTTCTACCAGCCGCTCGCCGGTGCGGTCGGCAAGACCGAGGACCGCTCGTACATGATGTTGCGGACCGAGGTGCACTGCCACCGTTGCGGCGGTCATCTGGGTCACGTGTTCGACGACGGGCCGAAGCCGACCGGCCTGCGCTATTGCATGAACGGGCTCGCCATGACCTTCAAGCCGGCGGACGCCTCCGCCTCCTGAGCCCGGGTCTGCCGGGCAAGACTTGCCGGACCCGGCAAGAGTGCCCCGGCTCCCTGGCCGGGGCATTTTCTTTAAGTCGTTGAAAATACGAAATTTCCAACCTTGGCACGCGACTTGCGACGTTGCCTCCAGCCGTCGCCGTGCGAATTGTGCATGGCGTACCCCCGGTCGGATGTCCGGATCGAAGTTGGAGAACACGTTATGGGTATTTTCGACGCTCTCAACACCTCGGTTGGAGGCCTGCAGGCGCAGTCCTACGCGCTGCAGAACATTTCCGGCAACATCGCGAACGCCTCGACGGTCGGCTACAAGGGGATCGGAACCAGCTTCGAGGATCTGGTGCCGCAGACGTCGACGCCGGACCGGCAGGTGGCCGGCGGTGTGACGGCCTACGCGCAGGCCACCATCACCACGCAGGGCACGGTGACCTCGTCGGCGGTGTCCACCAACATGGCAATCAACGGCCAGGGCTTCTTCAACGTGCAGAAGCCGATCGGCATCGTCGACAACACTCCGACGTTCAACGGCGTGACCGACTACACCCGCCGCGGCGACTTCCAGCTCAACGCCAACGGCAATCTGGTCAACGGTGCCGGCTACTACCTGCTCGGCGTGACTGTCGACCCGAAGACCGGCAATCCGACCGGAAACGTGCCGCAGATCCTGCAGTTCCAGAACAACTTCATTCCGTCGCAGGCAACCACGGCGATCCAGTATGCGGCGAACCTGCCGACCACGCCGAGCACGACGGCCGCATCCGGCGCCAAGGCGGGAACCCTGACGGCGCTGGGGGGCATCAATCCGAGCGACTTCAGCACCAATCCCCTGGTGCTCAACACGCCGGCGCCGGCCTACGCCAGCGGATCGACCACGGGCAGCGTCGTCGACAACCAGGCGGCCGTCCGGGTGCCGATCACCGGCGCCACGTTGCTCTCGGGGACCTCGCCGTCGGATTCGCTGACGTCGAGTTTCGCGGTCAACGACACGATCACCGTGACCACCAACGGCGTCCCCCAGACGATCACCTTCGTGGCCAGCGGCGCCACCGGCAACAACCAGATCAACATCGGCGATAGCGTGAGCCGCTTGCTCGCCAAGATCGACGCGCTCAGCGGCAACACGCCGGCGACCGCCGGCTCGGTCACCGCCGGTGCTTTCACGACCCTCAACGTCTCGGGCGGCACGGACTTCCAGACCTTTTCTGTCGCGACCGACAGCGGTACGGCCACGACCATCTCGCTCTCCGCCGCAACTGTTGCAGCCTACAACACCGCCAAGGGCACCACGCTCAACGCTGCCAGCCTGAGCGCAACTGACGTCGCCAGCCTCGTGAACTACCAGTACGGCAGCACCATCGCTTCGGGCGCGAGCGGCAGTCTGGTGTTCACTTCGCCGACAAACGGTTCGACATCCAAGGTCACACTTGGCGCCGTCACCGGCACGGCCACCAGCGGCACCACCGGCATCGTCGCGGCGACAAACACCGGCACCACCCCGGCTACGGCCTCCACCGTCAGCGCCGGCGCCATCACCCTGAACTCGGGCGTCGCGGCGCCCAGCGTGACCGTCACCAGCAGTACCAATACCAGCGCCTTCGCGGCACTGGGGTTTCCGGCCACCGTCACCGCCGCGCGAACCGGCGGCGGTTCGCCGGGCTCCGGCGTGGTGACCGCCAACGACCTCACCACCTTCACCAGCGAATCCATCAGCGGCGGCGCGGTCACCGCCTACGACGCAACCGGAACCCCGGTCAACCTGCAGTTGCGGTGGGCCAAGACCGACAGCTCGGCGCTGGGCAGTCCGCACACCGACACCTGGAACCTGTTCTACCAGTCCAATCCGAACGCGACCGGCACCTCGACCGCCTGGGTCAACGCCGGGGTCAACTTCGCCTTCAACTCCAACGGCACGCTGACCTCTCCGTCGGGGTCGTCCATCACCCTCAGCAACGTGGCGGTCGGCAACCAGTCGCTCGGCAGCCTCACGATGAATTTCGGCTCCGGGGGCCTCACGCAATACGCCAGCGTCGGCGGTTCCGCGACCATCAACCAGATCCAGCAGAACGGCTACGCCGCCGGTCAGCTGCAATCGGTCGCCGTCAACAATGACGGCCTGGTGGTGGGCACGTTCTCCAACGGCCAGAACCTCGACCTTGCGGCGGTCTCGCTGTCGCACTTCAACGGCACCAACTACCTGAAGGCGCTCGACGGCGGCGCCTACCAGGCCACCGACCAGTCGGGCGTCGCCATCGCGGGCGCCACCGGATCGATCAGCGGCTCGTCGCTGGAGGGCTCCAACACCGACATCGCCGACGAATTCACCAAGCTGATCGTGACCCAGCAGGCCTATTCCGCCAACACCAAGGTGATCACCACGGCCAACAGCATGGTCCAGGATCTCCTCAACGTGCTGCGGTGACGGCTTCGGCGCGATGCGAGCGTAATGTAACCCCAGGCGCATCATCATGAGTCTCAGTTCGGCACTTTCTATCACCATGTCGGGCCTGACGGCGAACCAGGCCGCGCTCTCGATCGTCTCGTCGAACGTCGCCAACGCCCAGACCCCCGGCTACGTCGCGCGCAGCCTCAACCAGGTCGAGGTCCCGGGTGGCGACACCGGCGCCAGCGTCCTGACCACCGGCGTCAATCGCCAGCTCGATCTCTACGTCCAGTCCCAGCTGCGCACCGAGACCGGCGGCGCCGGCTACACCGACCAGATGTCGAGCGTGCTGGCCCAGCTGCAGAGCGTCTACGGCACGCCCGGCGACAGCGGCACGCTGGAGACCGCGTTCAACAATTTCACCAGTTCGTTGCAGGCGCTGTCGGCGAGTTCCGGCACCCAGGCGGCGCAGTCGTCCGTGGTGACGGCGGCGCAATCGCTGGCGCAGCAGCTGAACGCGACGACGCAGGGAATCCAGACCCTGCGCTCGAACGCGGAGCAGGACCTCGGCACCTCGGTCGCCCAGGCCAACACCGCCATGGCCACCATCGCGAAGGTCAATTCGCAGCTGCAGGGCATGGCGACGAACGACAACCGCGCGGCGACGCTGATGGACCAGCGCGACAGCGCCATCAACCAGCTCTCCTCGCTGATGGACGTCCGGGTCGTCACCGACTCCAACAACCAGTCCACGGTCTACACCACGTCCGGGGTCCAGCTGGTCGGCGCGCAGGCCTCGACACTGTCGTTCAACTCCCAGGGCACGCTCAACGCGACGTCGCAGTGGAACAGCAATCCGACCAAGTCGGGGGTCGGCACCATCACGCTGACGCTGGCGAACGGCGCCACCATGGACATGATCGCCACCAATTCGATCAGTTCGGGCCGCATCGCCGCGGACGTGAATTTGCGGGACAAGACCCTGGTCCAGGCGCAGGCGCAGGTCGACCAGTTGGCCGCGACGCTCTCCAGTTCGCTGTCGGACAAGACCACGGCCGGCACGACGGTGACCTCAGGGTCGAAGTCGGGCTTCAGCGTCGATCTGTCGAACGTGCTGCCGGGCAATACGGTCAACCTGAGCTACACCGACGCCGCGACCAACATCACCCATCAGGTGCAGATCGTGCGCGTCGACGATCCGACCGCATTGCCGTTGCCCAGCACCGGCAGCAATCCGACGCGGATCGGCGTCAACTTCACCGGCGGAATGGCCTCGGTCGCGGCGCAGATCTCCGCGGCCCTCGGCGCTCCCAATCTTCAAGTGACCAATCCGTCCGGATCGACCCTGCAGATCGTCGACACCGGCGTCGGCGCGGCGACCGTCAACTCGCTGTCGACCACCACGACCGCGACGTCCCTGACCGGCGGCAGCGCCCAGCTGCCGCTCTTCACCGACGGCAACTCGCTCTATACCGGATCGATCACCGGGCTCGGGTCGCAGCAGACCGGACTGGCCGGGCGCATCACCGTCAACGCGGCGCTGGCCAACAACCCGTCGAACCTGGTCACCTACAGCACGTCGCCGGCGACCACGTCCGGCGACACCACCAGGCCGGACTATCTCTACTCGCAGCTGACCTCGGGCACGTACACCTATTCGCCGCAGACCGGCCTCGGCTCGAACGCCTCGCCGCTGAAGGGCACGCTGACCAGCTACATGCAGCAGTTCATCAGCATGCAGGGCAACGCGGCGACCTCGGCGAAGCAGCTCGCCGACGGCCAGGACGTCGTCGTCAACACATTGCAGCAGAAGTTCAACGCCACCTCGAGTGTCAACATCGACACCGAGATGTCGAACCTGATCTCGCTGCAGAACACCTATGCGGCGAACGCCCATGTGATGTCAGTGGTGCAGACCATGATGCAGTCCCTGATGCAGGTCCAATTGTAAGGCGATTCAGATGGCGATCAGCGGTATCAGCTACGGCAGCTCCCTGCTCGGACTGTCGGTCCAGAACATCAAGAGCCAGATGGCCGACCTGCAGACGCAGCTCGCCACCGGGCAGAAGTCGACGACCTATTCGGGGATGGGCCTCAACGAAGGCTTCGCGGTCGCGGCGCGGGCGCAGCTGTCGAACATCACGGCCTTCACCGACACCATGACCAACGTCAACACCACGATCAGCGCGGCCAACACCGCGCTGCAGTCGATCAGCCAGATGGCCACCCAGACCCAGAGCGCCACCAACAGCGGTGTGCAGACCGTCAATTCCTCCGGCCAGACCTCGGCGCAGCAGACCGCGCTGTCGCAGCTGTCGTCGATGCTGGGAATTCTCAACACCCAGGTCGGCGACCGCTATGTGTTTTCCGGCAGCGCGACCGATACGCCCTCGGTGGCCTCGTTCGACGACATCCTCAACGGCACCGGCAGCCAGGCCGGATTGAAGCAGCTGATATCCGAACGCAGCCAGGCGGATCTCGGCGCCAACGGCATGGGGCGCCTGGTGGTGTCGTCGCCGACCACCACCTCGGTGTCGGTCGCCGAGGACGTCGCCGGCTCGCCGTTCGGGCTGAAGCTGAACGCGGTCAGCTCGACGCTGACGGGCGCGACGGTCACCGGCCCGACCGGCTCGCCGCCGGCGGTCTCGGTCGCCCTCGGCACGACCAATCCCAACAGCGGCGATCAGTTCAAACTCACCTTCAACCTGCCGGATGGCACCACGGAATCCGTGCAGCTGACCGCCACCAGCGCCACGCCGGTGCCGACCGGCAGTTTCGCCATCGGCGCGACGCCGACCGCGACCGCGGCCAACCTCAACGCCGCGCTCACCAGCGCGATCGGCACGCTCGCCAACACCTCGCTGGTCGCGGCCTCCGCGATGACGGCGTCGGACAATTTCTTCGATGCGTCCGGCGGCACCGCCACCGGGACCGTGGCCAACAACAATCTGACGGTCCCGGCGCCGATCACCGGGGCGACGGCGTTGTCCGGCGCCGCGAACACCGACTCGCTGACGACGGGTTTCAGCGCCGGCAGTGCAGGGCCGCCCGCGGTCGCGCCCGACACCATCACCGTCAACGGCACGGTCATCACCTTCGTCGCCTCCGGCGCCACCGGCAACCAGCTCAACGTCACCGACAGCGTCCAGACGCTGCTGAGCAAGATCGACTCGCTCTCCGGCGCCACCAGTCCCTCGACCATCAGCGGCGGTGCGATCACGCTGCACAGCGACAGCACCTCGAACCTGACGGTGACGAGTTCGAACACGGCCGCCTTCGCGGCGCTCGGCTTCGGCGCCACGGCGACGGCGACGAAGCCGCCGTTGCGGGTCAGCGGATCGCCGCTCGGCTCGGCAACGTCGCTGGTCAGCGGCACGCCGACGAACACCGTGTCGTGGTACACCGGCGAGGCCGGCACCGGCTCGGCGCGGGCGTCGGCGACGGCGCGGGTCGACCAGTCGGTGACGGTGCAATACGGCATCCGGGCCAACGAGGACGGCATCCGCTCGGTGCTGCAGTCGGTCGCGGCGTTCGCCGCCGTGACGATCTCGCCCACCAGTCCCAACGCCAACGCGCTGGTCCAGGCGCTCAACCAGCGCGTGACGCAGAAGCTGACGTCGCAGCCGGGACAGCAGACCATCTCGGACATCCAGTCCGACATCGCCAATGCTCAGGTCACCATGAAGGACGTCAAGGCGCGGCAGACCCAGGCCCAGGCGACGCTGCAGGACGTGATCGGCCAGACCGAGACGGTGTCCTCCGACCAGGTCGCGAGCCAGTTGCTGGCACTGCAGACCAGCCTGCAGGCGTCCTATCAGACCACCTCGATGCTCTCCTCGCTCTCGCTCGTGAAGTATCTGCCGGTCGGATAGGAGGACACCTTCCGACCGTTCGCCCGTCGACATCGATCATGGCGATCGCACGACGCGGGCAGGAGCGGGGATTCAGTTTTCGTTAACCATGGCTATTTACGGTTCGGCAAGGATCGCCGGCCGCGGCGGCCGATCGGAGCGTCTCATGACCGACCCCATTCGTCTCGTGGTGGCCACGCCCTGCTTCGGCGGCCAGGTCTCCAGCATCTACGCCACGTCGCTGCTGCAGCTGCAGCGGGAGCTGCGGGCGATGTCCGGGATCGATCTCACGGTGCACCTGCGCGACGGCGACGCGCTGATCACCCGGGCCCGGGCCAACCTGGTGACGCTGTTTCTCGACGATCCGGCAGCCACCCATCTGCTGTTCGTTGACGCCGACATCGGCTTCAAGCCGGATGACGTGTTCCGCCTGATCGAGTCCGGCGCCGATGTGGTGGCCGGGGTCTATCCGATCAAGCGGGTCAACTGGGACAAGGCGCGGCGGGTGATCGAGACCAACCGGCCGAACGTGCCGGCGGCGTCGCTCGACTATGTGCTGGAGATCGAGGATCCCGACCGCGTCGTGGTGGTCAACGGCTTCACCCGGGTGCGCTACGCCGGCACCGGCTTCCTGATGATCCGCCGCCATGTGCTGGAGACCATGTGCCGGCATCCGGATTACGCGGCGCTGCAGTTCTTGCGCGAGCACTCGCTGGATGCGCTGGCGGGCAGCCCGAACCGCTTCGCGCTGTTCGAATGCATGATCGATCCGGCCACCGGGACCTATCTCAGCGAGGACTTCGCGTTCTGCAAGCGCTGGACCGACATCGGCGGCGAGATCTGGGCCGATCTGCACAGCAAGCTCGATCATGTCGGCCCCTCGGTGTTCCACGGCGACGTCGCCTCGCAGTTCGCGGCCCCGGCCAGTTCCGCCGACGCGGCCTAAGCCGGCTTCGCGCGGTCGCGCGGCGAGGTCGTCCGCGGGTCGCCGTGACCAACGAGCCGCAGTTCCGTAGCCATATTCCGCGGTGATGTCCGGCGCGGGCACCGGCGCCGTTGCGCATCCGGCGTCTTGCGCGCGACATGCCGTGCGGCTCGCGCGTCAACTGCTGCGCGGCCTCTTTCTCTTCGATGGCGCCTCTCGGCCGGCCGCGGCGCATCGCGTCGTGCCCGGCGAATCCCCTCAGAATGCAGGCGTTTGACCGGGGTGAGGGCGCCTGGTCGCGGGCGCGCAAATTAATCGCGCATTAACCAACAAGCTTAGCATCGTTTTCATCATTAACGACGACCATCGGCTTTAGATCAGAACCGAATCTTTCTTTAAGCAATTTGGCGCGATCCCTTGTCCCGGCCAAGAAGGCCGGAGTTGCGTAACACCAGAAAGGTAAGTCCCAATGTCCGGTATCGTCCTCTCGTCGGCAGTCCGCCAGAACCTGCTCTCCCTGCAGTCGACCGCCAGCCTGCTCGCGACCACCCAGAACGACCTCGCCACCGGCAACAAGGTCAACTCGGCGCTCGACAACCCGACCAACTTCTTCACCGCCCAGGGCCTGAACAACCGCGCCAGCGACATCAGCAACCTGCTCGACGGCATCGGCAACGGCGTCCAGGTGCTGCAGGCCGCCAACACCGGCATCACCTCGCTGCAGTCGCTGGTCGACACCGCGAAGTCGATCGCCAACCAGGCGCTGCAGACCGCGGTCGGCTACTCGACGAAGTCGAACGTCTCCACCACGATCGCCGGCGCCACCGCGTCCGATCTGCGCGGCACCACGACCTACACCAGCGCCACCGCGAGCAGCAACATCCTCTATAGCGGCACCGCCGGCGGTGCGACCGCGGCGTCCTCCACCACCAAGCTCGGCGGCGTCTCCGGCGCGGCAACCGGGACGGCGGTCCTGGACAATGAAGCCGGCGGAACGTCGGCCATCTCGACCGCGACGCTGATCTACGGCGCGGCTGGCGCCACCACCGCAGCTGCCGGCGCTCTGACCACGGCTGCGAACAGCAAGTTCGCCGACGGCGACACCTTCACGATCAACGGCAAGACGGTCACCGTCAAGGCGGCGACCGCCCCGACCGCTGCCGCCCTGACCAATGGGTCCGGCGTATCCGGCAACGTGGTCACCGACGGTTCCGGCAACTCGACCGTCTACCTCAACGCCACCACCACCGTCGGCGACTTCCTGAACGCCTTCGACGTGGCGAGCGGCGTGCAGAAGGCCGCGATCTCCAACGGCGCCGCCACCCTGTCGACCGCCTCCGGCCAGACGCCATCGAGCATTACCGGCGGCAAGATCTCGCTGCAGAGCACCACCGGTCAGGATCTCACCGTCACCGGCAAGGCCGATGACCTGGCGGCGCTCGGCTTGACCACCGCCTCCGGTTCCGGCAACGCCACCGTGCAGGCGTTCCGCTCCACCGCGTCGACCACGCTCGGTTCGCTGATCCAGGCCGGCTCGACGCTGAACGTCGACGGCAAGGTCATCACCTTCGCCGACGCGGTGAAGCCCGCGACCACCGCTGTCGCCAGCGGCTCGGGCGAAACCGGCAACATCGTCACCGACGGCAACGGCAACTCCACGGTCTATCTGCAGGGCGCCTCGATCTCCGACGTCCTGACGGCGATCGACCTCGCCACCGGCGTGCAGACCGCCAGCAACGCCAGCGGCAGCGCGACGCTGACCACCGGCACCGGCCTGACCGCGTCGTCGATCAACGCCGCCGGCAACCTGAAGATCAGCACCGGCCTCAACGCCGACCTGTCGATCACCGGTACCGGCAACGCCCTGGCCACGCTCGGCCTCGCCGGCAACACCGGCACCGCGACCGCCTTCACGGCGGCCCGCGCCGCCGGCGCCGGCGGCATCAACGGCAAGACCTTGACCTTCTCGTCCTTCAACAGCGGCACGGCGGTCAATGTCACCTTCGGCGACGGCACCAACGGCACGGTCAAGACCCTCGACCAGCTCAACACCGCGCTGCAGGCCAACAACCTCACCGCCACCGTCGACTCCACCGGCAAGCTGACGATCTCCGCGTCGAACGACTATGCGTCGTCGACCCTGGGCTCCACCGCCGCCGGCGGCGCCATCGGCGGCACGCTCACCAGTGCTCTGACTTTCTCGACTGCCGCCGCACCGGTGACCGACACGGCTTCGCAGACCACCCGCGCCAACCTGGTGACCCAGTACAACAACATCCTCGCGCAGATCAACACGACCTCGCAGGATGCGTCCTTCAACGGCGTCAACCTGTTGAACGGCGACCAGTTGAAGCTGGTGTTCAACGAGACCGGCAAGTCGTCCCTGAGCATCACCGGGGTGACGTTCAACTCGGCGGGTCTCGGCCTGGCCAACCTGACCACGGGCACCGACTTCATCGACAACGCGTCGACGAACAAGGTGCTGGACAGCCTCTCCGCGGCCTCGACCGGGCTGCGCTCGGAAGCGTCGAGCCTGGGTTCGAACCTGTCGATCGTGCAGATCCGTCAGGACTTCTCCAAGAACCTGATCAACGTGCTGCAGACCGGCTCGTCCAACCTGACCCTGGCCGA
>JARLGS010000097.1 GCA_031292695.1 Mycobacterium sp.
AGGCGCCGGTGATCGAACTGACCCGGACCGACGACGTGCTGGCCGGTGCGGTGCAGGCGCGCACCGACGGTCAGCTGCCGAACCTGCGGGCAATTGTCGGATTCGCCGCCGAGACCGGCGATGCCAACGGCGACGTGTTGTTCCATGCCCGGGCGAAATTGCAGCGCAAAGGTTGCGACTTGCTGGTGGTCAACGCGGTGGGAAACGGAAAAGCCTTCGAGGTCGACGTCAACGACGGTTGGTTGTTGGCCGCCGACGGCACCGAATCGGCTCTCGAGCACGGATCCAAGACTTTGATGGCCAGCCGCATCGCTGATGCGATTGCGGCGTTTTTGCGCGGCAACAACGAATGATCACCATCGGATCCGCCCAGCGGTGAGTGTTTGCTACGCAGGGGTACACGCCAGCCGGTAGGCGGGCGCGGATAGTATTCGCCGAACATTGTTTTCGAAGGGATTTGGGACGTGAGTGAAGGTCGGCTGTTTACCAGTGAATCGGTAACCGAGGGGCATCCGGACAAGATCTGCGACGCCATCAGCGATTCAGTCCTCGACGCGCTGCTCGCGCAGGATCCCAAGTCGCGCGTTGCCGTGGAGACGCTGGTGACCACCGGCCAGGTGCACGTTGTCGGCGAGGTGACCACCAGCGCCAAAGAGGCGTTCGCCGACATCCCGCTGATCGTGCGCGACCGGATCCGGCAGATCGGCTACGACCACTCTGACAAGGGCTTCGATTACGCCACCTTCGGCGTCAACATCGGTATTGGTGCACAGTCCCCGGACATCGCCGCGGGTGTCGACACCGCCCACGAGGCGCGCGTCGAGGGCGCCGGTGACCCGCTGGACGCTCAGGGCGCCGGTGACCAGGGCCTGATGTTCGGTTACGCCATCAACGACACCCCCGAGCTGATGCCGCTGCCGATCGCCTTGGCGCATCGGCTGGCCCGCAAGCTGACCAAGGTCCGCAAGGACGGCGTCGTGGACTACCTGCGTCCCGACGGCAAGACCCAGGTGACCATCGAGTACCGGGACAACACCCCGGTCCGGCTGGACACCGTCGTGCTCTCCACCCAGCACGCCGAGGGCGTCGACACTGCGCACGAGGCACGTGTAGAGGGTGCCGCGGATCCGCTGGACGCACAGGGCGCCGGAGATCAGGGCCTGATGTTCGGGTACGCCATCAACGACACCCCCGAGCTGATGCCGCTGCCCATCGC
>JARLGS010000821.1 GCA_031292695.1 Mycobacterium sp.
ATCGATGCGGTCGACGTGTACTCCTGCTTCCCGTCGGCGGTGCAGGTAGCGGCCCGCGAGCTGGGCTTGCCGTTGGATGATCCGGCGCGGCCGCTGACGGTGACCGGCGGTCTGACTTTTGCCGGCGGGCCATGGAACAACTACGTGTCGCACTCGATCGCCACCATGGCGGAGAAGCTGGCCGCCAACCCGGGACAGGTCGGTCTGATCACCGCCAATGGTGGGTATCTGACCAAGCACAGCTTCGGGGTGTACAGCACGACGCCGCCCGCCGGCGAATTCCATTGGGATGATGTGCAATCCGAGGTCGATGCCGAGCCGACGGTGGTGGCCGAGGACGGTTGGGCGGGTACCGGGACGGTGGAGACCTGGACCACGCCGGTCAATCGGGCCGGTGAGCCGGAGAAGGTGTTCCTGGCCATCCGCACGCCGAGCGGCAGCCGGGCCCTCGCGGTGATCACCGATCCGGCGCAGGCCGAGGCCAGTACCCGCGAAGACATTGCCGGCGCGAAAGTCACCGTCGCACCCGACGGCACCTCCGGGCTGGACTGACCTGCGCTACCGCCGAACGGCCGTCTGGGGGAGCGCCTTCGAGGCGACGATTGGCCTGCGCATCAACATCAGTCCGACGGAGCGACGTGTTCGACGATGCCGTCGATGAAGGCCTGGCAGGCCGCCGACCGCAGATGTGGCGGCTGCGTGACGAGGTGGACTTGTCGGTGCATGTCCGCGCCGGTCACTTCACGTAGGGCCAGACCGGGGTCGGTGGCGGCGCGTGTGCGCGCCACGGATTCCGGAAGCAATGCCACGCCAAGGTTCTTGCGGACGAATTGGATGACTTCGTCGACTCGGGTGACTTCGAAGGCCACCCGGCGGGTGATGCCGGCGAAGCCGCGGTCGGTTTCGTGACGCAAGCCGTAGCCGGTTGGGAAATCGATGAACGGCAATCGTGCGAGTTCGGCGGTGGACACCGATGCCGCCGCAGCCAGGGGATGATCGCTGGGTATCACGGCGACCAGCGATTCGGCGAACAAGTCGGTGAAGGTGAGGTGGGCTCCGACAGCGGCGCCAGTCGCGCCCACGATCGCCGCCTCAAGTTTGCGGTCGCGGACGGCTGCGATCAGGGCATCGCTACCCCCGCTGCGCAGGGTGACGCTGACCTTTGGATACCGGGTATGGAAGGTGGCCATCAAGGTAGCCAGATCCAGGCTTTCGGACGGTATCTCCATCATGCCGACTCGTATTCGGCCGGCCACGGTTCCGCTGAGCGCCTGAGCGTCGATCTCGATCTGCTCGACGCCCGCGACGACTTGGCGCAGCAACGGCATGAGCGCCTCGCCCGCGGGTGTCAGGGCTACCGAGCGAGTCGTCCGGTCGAACAGCGGGATGGCGAGGTGCTCTTCGAGGCGCCGAATCTGTTGGCTCAGTGCAGATTGCACGACCGACATCTGATCGGCCGCGCGGGTGAAGCTCTTCGCCTCTGCCAACGCGACCGCGTAGCGCAGCTGCTGCAGGTTCATCATTAATCAATGTAGCTGATGAATTCCAGCAGATTTATTCGCTGGACTCCTAGATGATCCGGTCTGACGATTGAGTCATGTCGGCGGAACCCTACTCAGCGACGCTCACGCAACCACAGCACGCGGTGGCGCTGCGCCCGCAGCCGGGCGTGGCGAGCCACGATTGCTCGGTACCCGCCGTGCGCGACCGCATCACCGAGGAGATCGACGGGTTGCCGTTCCTCGGTGATCTGCGGTGCTCGCACGAGAGCGTGGTCGCCGGCGCATTCGAGGAAGTGGTCTTCACCTACACCGTGGGCGCCTCCGGTATCGCCGACAGTGGCTGGCTCAAATTGTGTTTCCGGTACTACTCGGACTGGGACCTGCAGACCGCCCGGCCGGACGGCCGCGACTACGCCACTGCGCGCGTGGTCAGTCGGTCGTTGCTGGGCGGAGCTTCACCCGACGGCGCAGCGACGGTGCAACAGCTGTCCACCCGCTACGACGTCAAGGGTGGCGAGCGACCCTTCCAGAAGTCTCTGTTGATTCACGCCGTCGACGGGTACCTGCGCCCGGGCGACGTCATCGAAATCCGGTTCGGGGACCATCGTTTCGGTGGCCCCGGCACGCGCGTGCAGACCTTCGTCGAAGACCGGTTCGAGGTGCATTTGTTCGTCGACCCGTTGGGCACCTCACGGATGGCCCGGGCCGGCACCGTGTCGCTCGCGGTTGCGGCGGGCGAGCCGAGTCAGTTGGTCGTGCACGGGCCACGGCTCGTCCGTCGGGGCACCGCGGACGTCGCGCTGAGTGCCCATCTACAGGACCGCTGGGGCAACACCTGCACCGACATCGCCGCCACCGTGCGCGCACAGATCGACGGCCAGACCGTCACCGCCGCAAGGACTCCGGCGGCGGGGTGGGCCCGGGCGCAGCTCACCGTCCCGGCTCGCACGGCGAGGATCGAGGTCGTCGCCGAGACCGATACCGGCCGGGTGGTGCGCGGTGAGACCCTGCTCGACGTCATTGAGGAGTTTCCCGGGCCCCGGGCCTACTTCTGCGATCTGCATGTCCATTCCAACGACACCGTCGGCACCCAGGACACCGACTGGAACCTGCGTTACGGGCGTGACATTGGTGCGCTGGACGTTCTGGGATACACCGCCAACGACTTTCAGATCACCGATGCGACTTGGGCCGACGTGGTGTCCGCGTGCCGGTCGGCATCCGAGGACGGCACCTTTGTGTGCTTTCCCGGTGTCGAATGGTGCGGCAATGCCGGAGTGGGGGGTGATCACAACGTGGTGTTTCTGGGTGAGGACACCACGCTGGCCCGCTCGCTGGAATGGCACCAGGGCATGGCAAGCCAGACCCCTGCCGCGCAGACCTGGCCGATCACGCGACTTTATGCCGCCTACGAAAAGGATCCCGACTCCTATCTACTGATTCCCCACGTCGGTGGCCGCAGGGCCGTATTGGATTGGCACCACCCGGATTTGGACCGCCTCATCGAAGTCCACTCCAGTTGGGGGAGCAGCCCGTGGTTTCTGCAGGATGCGTTGGCGCGAGGTCTGCGCCTGGGCGCCAGCGCGGCCAGCGATGAACACCGGGGCCGCCCCGGCGGGGGTGCGCCCGGAGCCAACATCTTCGGCGGCTTCGGCGGACTCACCGGCGTCCTGGCCCCCGCCCTGACCGCCAGAGCGGTGGGACGTACGTTGCGCTCGCGTCGGACCTGGGCCACGACCGGCGCCCGCGCCGTAGCTCTGCTGCGCACCGGTGAGAACTGGATGGGTGACGAGATCAGCACCGAGGCAGCCGATATCGCAGTGAGCTACGAGCTGTACGGCACCACCGGCTGGGACGAACTTTCGGTCCACGACAACACGGGATCGGTGTGGCGCAGAGACATTCATGCCGAGGTGGGGCTGTCGGAACAGCTCGTGCGTATCCGGTGGGGCGGCGCACGCCACCGCGACCGCTACCGATGGGCCACCTGGTCGGGCCGGCTGCGGGTGCACGGCAGCCCCGTCTGTGACGTAGTCCCCTGGGCCGCAGCGCATCCCGAGCAGTCCATCGACTGGGACGGCCAAACGGTCAGCTGGACCACCACGACCTACGGTGCAGACACCGGAGTGGTGATCCGGCTCGCCGATCTTGCCGATGCCCACCTGGAACTCCAGGCCACCGTGCGCGAAGAAGGCCAGACCATCCAAGAGGTGGTTACCGGGGCCGAGTTGATCGCGCACACCCACCGCGACGTCACTGTGGGCGGGTTGAATCTGCGGATTCGTGCCGAGCGAATAGCCGAGCCGTCAGCGCTACCGTCCACGGTCTCGGGAGAGTTGAACCTTCAGTTGCCGGTGGGGTTGAGTGCCGGCTATCTGCGAGCCACCCAGTTCGACGGCCACCAGGTGTGGACCAGTCCACTGTTCATCGAACGTACGTAGCACCAGACCACCAAGGAATTGCCGTGTCACTTCGTCTGTCGATCATCAAGATCGGCGCACTGGGCGCCGCCCTGGCCATTGTCGTCGCGGTGGCCGCGTGCTCGCACTCGGACAGTGCTTCTGCACCGGCGGGCACCACGCTGCGCTTGGGATATCTCACCCGCATCACCCACGCGTCCGCACTGATCGGTACCAACGACGGTCTATTCGCCAAGCACCTAGGTCCGAACGCCAAACTCAGCGCGCAACCATTCAGCCAAGGCACCGAAGAAGTCACCGCATTGTTGTCCGGCCAACTCGACGCCGCGTACGTGGGACCCAATCCGGCATTCAACGCGTGGCAGAAATCAGCGGGCCAGGCCATCAAGATCATCTCGGGCGCGGCGAGCGGGGGCACCTCGATGGTCGTCAAGCCGGGCATCGCTTCGGCACAAGATCTCAAGGGCAGAACCGTGGCTGATCCCGGGCTGGGCGGAACGCCGGACGTCAGCGTGCGCGACTGGTTGGCGCGGAACGGACTGAACACGAACCAGCAAGGGGGAGGCGATGTTTCGATCAAGCCGACCAACCCCGAATCGGCGATAGTCCAACAATTCGTCACCGGGCAGATCGCCGGGGCCATCGATTCGGCACCCTTCGACGTCCAGATGATCAAAGCCGGCGGAGTACGGCTGTGGTCGGACCCCGGCACCATCACGGTGCTGGCCGTGCGGCAAGACTTCCTGGCCGCGCATCCCGATACGGTCACCGCGTTGCTTCGAGCCCAGGTTGAGGCCAACGACAAGATCGCCAACGATCCCGCCGGTGCGGCGCAGTCGGCCAATGCAGCGCTCACTCACGCGCTGGGTAAAGGTCTCGACCCCGACGTGTTGACCGAGTCTTTCCGGGAGACCACCTTTACCAACGATCCTGGGGTGAGCTCGCTCCGAAACCAGATCGACAAGGCTGTCTCGACCGGGCTGCTCAAGCCGCTCAACATCGACGGACTTTTCGATCCCGGTCCGCTCAACCAGGTGCTGACGGACCTGGGCAAGGCGCACGTGTCGGCATGACGGGAACCATCCACACCGGGGGTCTGGGAGCAGTCGAACTCTTGGTTGCCACGGGACCTGGCGCAGGACCGCCACGATCCGAGGTGGCGGTGAAGCTGCGTGACGTGACCAAGACACACGGCACCGGGCGTTCGGCTGTCACCGCGCTCGAGGGCATCTCATTGACCGTCTCACCCGGCGAATTCGTCTGTATCGTCGGATCTTCCGGCTGTGGCAAGAGCACCTTGCTGTCCATCATCGCGGGGCTCGACCAACCGTCGAGCGGTCAGCTCGACACTGGTGGGCGCCGGGTGGCGATGATGTTCCAGGAGCCGGCGTTGTTCCCGTGGCTGACCGCGTCGGCCAACATCGAATTGGCCCTTCGGGCCTGTGCCGTGCCGGCCGGTCAGCGCCGGCGGCGGGCCGCCGAACTGCTCGACATGGTCGGGCTGGGCGACTTCGGCGACAAGCGGCCGCACCAGCTGTCGGGCGGAATGCGTCAGCGAGTCGCGTTGGCTCGCGCGTTGGCCCAGGATGCCGACGTGCTCCTCATGGATGAACCGTTCGGCGCCCTTGACGCGCTCACCCGCGATCGTCTTCACGGGGAACTGGAACGGATCGTCGCCGAGGGCGGCCTGACCGTCGTGTTCGTCACCCACAACGTGCGCGAGGCCGTCCGCCTGGCGGACCGCGTGGTGCTGTTCAGCCCGCGCCCGGGGCGGGTCGTCGAGCAGTTCGCCGTTCCGGCATTGCGCCCGCGCGACATCAACACCACTGCCGTGGCTGAGCTCGCCGCCCACATCACCGCCCGACTGCACGAGCAGGGCGGCGACGATGGTCGCTAGCAGTGAGTTCGCCATCGCGCGACTAAGCGTCGACGTACCGGCGCGACGGGGCGCCGCGCGGATCCGGTCGATACTTGCTGCGGCCCGGGCGAAAGCCGTTGCCGCGGTGCTGATCCTGGGCGGATGGCAGCTGGTTTATCTCAGCGGGTGGCAGGCCGCTTACGTGCTGCCTGGTCCAGCTGCGGTTGCGGAGAACCTGTACCAACAGCTTCGCGAGCCCCTGTTGTGGGAGGCCATCGGGACCACCATGGCCCGCGCGGTGGAAGGG
Source organism: Mycobacterium sp. (assembly GCA_031292695.1). Lineage (GTDB taxonomy): Bacteria > Actinomycetota > Actinomycetes > Mycobacteriales > Mycobacteriaceae > Mycobacterium. The sequence continues at coordinate 6,088 of JARLGS010000821.1, forward strand.
TTCGGGCTGGCGCTGGCGATCGGCACCGTCGTTGGCGCCGCGATCTCACGTAACACGTTGCTGCGCAGTGCATTCGGTCCCATCGTCACGGGAGTCCAGACCATGCCCGCCATAGCGTGGTTTCCCTTCGCCATCATCTTCTTCGGATTACATACCTCGGCAATCCTGTTCGTCATCGTCATCGGCGCCGCCCCAGCCGTGGCGGTCGGCGTGATGACCGGCGTCGACCACATCCCGCCGTTGCTGCTGCGTGCCGCAAAAAGCATGGGACTGCACGGAATAGCGCTGTACCGCCACGTCATCTTGCCTGCCTCGTTACCGATGTTCGTCGGCGGCCTGCGCCAAGGCTGGGCATTCGCCTGGCGCAGTCTGATGGCCGGCGAACTGGTCGTTCTGGTAACCAACACACCGTCGGTCGGGATGCTGCTGGAGAACGCGCAGAACCTCAGCGACATGCCAGCGGCCATGGCGATCATGATCGTGATCCTGTTGATCGGCGTCGTCGTGGACGCTGTGTTCAGAGCCGCCGACCGCCGTCTTCGTCAGCGGTGGGGGCTCATCGATACCGCTCAGCAGTAGCACGTGCTTGACACCACCGAAAAGCCGAACATCTTTCGTCCTGCGCGCGGCGGACGCGGCTGTCGCACGTGGCGGGTCACCCGACCAGGTTGATGACGAGATTGATTGTGCAGGCGATGATCACGGTGCCGTAGATGTAGCTGAAAAGACAGTGCGCGAGTACCTCGGCCCGGATGTCGGATTCGGTGACGGCCGTGTCCGACACCTGATAGGTCATCCCGAGGTTGAACGAGAAGTAGTAGAAGTCGACGTAACGAGGTGGCACGTCGGAATTGAAGTCGATACCGCCCGTGGTCCCGCTGTAGTAGAAGCCGGCATAGCGGGCGGTGTACATGGTGTGCAGCAGGGCCCAGGTCGCCAGGATCGCGATGAGAGACATGGCGGCATATGACGCTTTGTCGGCTTCGATGGCGGACTTCAGCAGGATGCCGATGGCCGAAAGACTCGCGGCGAGGACAAGGACGCGGACGAGGTTACCCACGTCTTTGTTGACGTCTTCGTCGCTGGCATGCACGCGGGTCTGCTCCGGGTCCATCGGCCATTGCACGGCTAGCGCCCACGTGACGTTGGTGACCGCCGTCGTGATGACGACCGTCAGGAGGCTGACCGGCCACCGTTCCCAGAGCGCCCAAGCGCCTGCCCCGGCAACCAGGCCGGCAGCTGAGCTGAGCCAGAATCGGGCAGCGCCTGATATGCGAATCCGCGTGTTCACGCCATCTATGTTCCTGCGGTAGCGTTGAATTCGGTGGATTATGCACCGCCGTGCCCCGCTCAATGCACTCGAAGGTGAAATCTTCGCCTATCCACAGCCCTGCCTCAGGCACGAGCCGGACACTCGACAAGGACGAAAGGTGTATGTGGTGGTCGCTGATTTGCTTGGAATCGCCCTCCTGCTGTTTGAATTCGTGCTCATTGCCCGCGTCGTTGTGGACTGGATCGGCGTGCTGTCTCCGGTGGGTGCTCGCAGCAGTGGTGTCGAGACCGCCAGGCGAATCACGCATGGCATCACCGAGCCGGTGATCGGCCCGGTCCGACGGGTACTCAAACCCGTACGGTTAGGGTCGATGTCGCTCGACTTGGCATTCACGGCGGTGTTCGTGGCCGTGATCATCCTGCGTGCCGCCGTAGTGCCGTTGATTCCGTTCTGACAACCGCATCGCGCCGGCAGGCCGGCGATATCGGCTAGTTGCCGTACAGCCGCAGGGCCCGTGCTGCCACTGTCGCCACGTCGCCGCTGAGCTTCACGATCGGTGGGCCGCCCCGCTGATGGATCACGTTCGCCAGGACCACTACATAGCTGTCCGACCCGGGATCGATCCATAGCGACACCCCGGTGAAGCCGGAGTGGCCGAAGCTGCCGATGGGATAGATCAGTCCGCGCGGTTTGGACAGCTCGGTATCGATATCCCACCCGAAGCCACGTAAGTTCTGACCCGCTATCGCCGGATAGTTCGGTGCGAGCAGAGGATCTGTTGTGTTCGGCGTTTTTTCGATGGCTTCCCGGGTGGCGTTGTTCGCCGCCTGGAGTTGTGCGGGGGTGTGTCCGGGCTGTTGGGGCGTGGTCATCAGTGCCAGCGTTGACTGCTTCAGTGGAAACGGGCTCGGACGTCCGGCCAGGCGATCGAGCAGGGCTTGGGAGTACCGGCCGATGTCGTCAACCGTCGAGAACACCCCGGCACTGCCGGCTACCCCACCCATGCGGCGGGCCGTCGGGTCATGCACGGTCCCGCGAATCAGCTGGCCGTAGTCGGGGTTGAGGCCCGGGGTGTCGTCGTCGTGGGCTGTCGGTGCGACGCGGACGAGCAGCGAGGTGTGCCACGTGCCAGCCGGGCACGGGGACACGTCGGGAGCATCAGAGGTGAAAGCGATTGCAGTACCACGTATCTGGTGCGGACCACAGGCCTTGGTCGCGGGAAGGTAGTGCGTGTCCATCATGCCCAGCGGCGCAAAGACGTTGTCCTGCACGTAGTTATCCAGAGGTTCGCCGGTGAGCTTCTCGATCAGCGCGCCGAGGATGATGAAGTTGATGTCGGAGTAGTGGAACCCTTCACCGGGACCGAATTCCAGTGGCGCGGTCAGGGCACGATGAATGCCCGCTGCTTTATCGGCAGCCGTCAGTCCCCACGGGCCCTGGTGGCTCAGATCGCCGCCGGTGCCGGACGTATGCGTCAGCAACATACGCAGTGTCACCTGCGCGCGTCGGGGGTCGTTGGCCGAGTTGAATTCCGGCAGGTACGTCTGCACGGGATCGTCAATCCGAACCAGGCCCTTCTCGTACAACTGGAGAAAGGCCACCGTCGTCGCGAGGCTCTTGGTCAACGACGCGAGGTCGAAGATCGTGTCGTCGGTCATCGGCTCACCGGGTGCCGGTGACCCGTCCAGTCCGGGTTCGTCGGGGAGCCTGCGCCAGCCGTAAGCCTGCCGGAACGCGATCGTGCCGCTGTGTCCGATCTGAATCACCGCACCGGGCAACCGATGTGCCGCAACCGCGTCGTTCACGAGTCGGGTGACCGGCGCGAACGGTCCTGTGGGGATGACGCTCGGCGCAGTCGGTGCAGGCGCACTGGTTGGGGGCACCGGATGTCCGCACGACGCGGTCGCACCCAGGACAAGCAAACCGGACGCCATGACCCGGGTGACGCGCGATCCGGACACCATCACCAGGCCGACGGTAGCCGAGGCGGGTGACGCGCCGCACGACGTCGTTGGCCACAGTCACGACGTCAATCTTTGACCGCCCGTGAACTCACTCCAACGCGGCCTTGATTGCCGCCAGCGTTTCGTGCATTCCGGCCCGCAGGGTCTCGGTGAAGACCTGCTGCCCACCGAGGTGAGCGTCGGTCACCTGTAGTGAGTACTCCGAGATCCCGTCGGGGGTCTCACGCTGCTGGGTGAGCTTCGTTCCCGCCCGAGTCGGCTCCAGCCGGAAGGACCAGACGGCCCAGTTCTCCTCGATCCGAAACGCGACCTCGCGATCGGGCTCCATCCGTACGACGGTCCCGTGGGTGGTCCATTTGAGCTCGCCTTGGCTGTTGAGGTTGGTGAACTCCACACCGAGCGCAACGTTCTGCGCGCCGTTCCGGAGTCGGGTCGATTCCACCTGTGGGCTCCACTCGGCCATCCGGCGAAGGTCGCTGACCACTGCCCAAACCTCGGCGGGCGGAGCGGCGATCTCGATGCTGTCTTCGAGCGATGGTTCGTATCCCGCGGCCATTGGGCGCCTCCGTCCCGAGTTATAAACGTCCGATCGGACGTGTTCTCTGGTCAACCTAGCGGCTCGTTCGGTATGCGTCCAGTCGGACGCATAAAATGCGTTGATGGCGACAGGCGATGTTCCGGATGGGCGACGGGTACGCGGAGACGCAACGCGGCAGAAAGTGGCCCGCAAGGCAGCGATGATCGCAACGACGCATGGACTGGACTCAATCACCGTGGGCGCCTTGGCCGCAGCCACCGGTGTGAGCAAGAGCGGCATCCTCACCGTGTTCGGAAACCGCGAAGCGATTCAAGTGGCGGCGGTCGCCGAGGCGCGGACCATCTACCGCGAGACCGTGCTCGCGGCGGTGTACCAAGCAGCGCCCGGGGCGCCGCGGCTCCGCGCACTCATGGACTCCTGGGTGGCCTATCTCCACGACGGCGTGTTCCCGGGTGGCTGCTTCATCGCGGCAACCACAGCCGAGTACGGCCGCCGCGACGGCCCGGTCGCAGCCGCGGTCAGGCAGCTGAAGCGCGACTGGCTGACCCTGCTCGAAACCGAGCTACGTGCTGCGCGCTCGCCGGACCCCGCAGCCGATGCCTTCAAGATCGACGCGCTCCTCACTGCGGGCAATACGCGCAGGGAACTGTTCGCCGACGACGCAGAGTTGGCCCG
>JARLGS010000822.1 GCA_031292695.1 Mycobacterium sp.
CACCGCCAGCCGCTTGGCAACCGCCTCCGGCGCATCAGCGGCGGCGAGATACGGGATGCGGCTCGCCGGCGCCTTTCCTGCGATAGAATCCACTTTGACCAATCAGCCTGTCAAGCCGGCTGGGTCTGCTCGGCGACCAGTTGGTGCAGCTGGCCTTTGTCCACCTTCCCACCCGGGTTGGTGGGAAGCTCGTCAACCAAGACAAGCTGTTCGGGGAACTTGAATTTGGCGAGACCTTGTGCGTCAAGGAAAGCCGTCAGATCGTTTAGCGTCGGAGGTTCACCTGCCGGCACTACGACGGCGCAGGCCCGCTCACCCAGCCGATAGTCTGGGACCGGGATGATCGCCACCGCAGAGATGGCGGGATGTTTGATCAGCACGGTCTCCACCTCGAACGGAAAGATGTTCATGCCGCCCCTGAGGATCATGTCCTTGGCACGTCCCACGACGCGCAGGTAACCGTCCTCGAACGAACCCAAATCCCCCGAGCGGTACCAGCCCTTGCCATCCCAGTTCGCTTCGTCATAGTCGGGCTGGTTCAGGTAGCCCCACGTGTTGTTGGCACCCCGCCAGAACACCTCACCGGTTTCCCCGGGTGCTACCACGGCGCCGTCCGGCGACCGAAGTTCAAGCTCCTCACCGTCACAGACCCTGCCCACGGTGTTCCACCGTGCCCAATCGGGATCGTCGATGGTCGTCATAGTGGGTACGCCGCCGTCGGTGGTCCCGTACACGTTCTGCACCGTGGCGCCCATTCGCCGTTCGATCTCCTCGGCCACCCGGGGCGGCAGCGGCGCACCCGCGTTGTTGAACCGGGTGAAGGCGGACAGGTCCGCGGACTCCAGGTCGAGGTCGAGCAGCATGACCAACTGGGTCGGGATGGCGGTGGCGTACGTGACCCGTTCGCGAACAATGAGATCCAGCGCAGGCTGCGGCTTCCAATCCTCCAACATCGCACTGGTGGCACCGATGAGCAGCGGCATCAGAATCGGGAAGACATAGCCGGTGGAGCCCTGTCCGGCGGGCGCGATTGCGCCGGCCACGTCATCGGATGTCAGCTCGAGCGCTGGCGCAGTCTGATGAACGAGAAAAGCGATCAGGTCGTTGGCGCTCCACAGCGAGGCCTTGGGCACACCGGTGGTTCCCGATGAGCACATCACGTGCGCAGGCTGATCCGGGTCGCGCCGCAGCCCGCGTGCCGTACGGGGATCGATCGGTTCGCTGGTCCGCACGCGCGATTCGAACGAACCCGCCGAACCCGTTCGCGCGTAAAGCACTTCACGCAGATCCGGCAGCGCCGGGCGCAGCTCCTCGTGCAGCGCCCGGATGTCGATACCCCTGTCGGACTCGACACTGATCAGCACCTCGGCACCGATCGTGGCGAGCAGCGACCCCACTTCCGCCCGGCGCCACCGGGTGGGCATCGCGACCATGTAGGCTCCGATGCGGTTGGCCGCGAGGTTGATGAGCGGCAGCAGAGCGCAGGTAGGTAGCTGGGCGGCGACCGGGTCACCGGGCCGGACGCCCAGATTCAGCAGGAGTTGGGCGGCACGAAGCGTGAGGTCGGCCAATTCCCCGTAGGTCCATCGGACTTCGCCGTCGATCACCGCTAACTTCTCGGGGTGTGCGGCGACGTGTTCGTCGAACATCTCGGGCAGGGTTTGGTCACCCCAGATACCGGCGTCCCGGTACTTCTGCGCCTGCGCCTCGTCGTGCCAGCGGCGGATGATTCTGCTGTCTGCCATCTAGCGAACCTCGTCCGCTACCATGGTGTTCCGCATCCGTCCGACGCCCTCGACTTCGGTGTCGACGGCGTCTCCGACCGCCAGATAGCGGGGCGGCTTACGAATGAAGCCAACGCCGGCCATGGTCCCTGTGAAAATCAGATCGCCGGGATAAAGCGTGCAGTACAGTGATAATTCGGCAACGATGTCCGGTACCGAATAGATCATCCGCGACGTTCGGGCGTGCTGCACTTGCTCACCGTTGACCCAGCAGGTGATGCCGACATCGTCGGCGTTGGCTAGTTCGTCCGGCGTCACGAGCCACGGTCCGGTCGGACCGAAGGCCGGGTATGACTTGGCCAGGCCCCACTGGCTGGCGGCCATCTGCCGATCACGTTCCGAATAGTCCTGGCCCGCCATCACTCCGGCGATGTGATCCCAGGCGTCTTTCTTCGCCACACGATGTGCTGCTGTCCCGATGACGACGACCAGTTCGGCTTCCCAGTCCACCGTGTCCTTGGGGAGCGGAACGTCGGCGTTCGGTCCGGCGATCGAGGAGGGGAACTTCGAGAACACCTCCATCACCTCGGGCAGTGTGAAGTCGGCTTCCTCGGCGTGGTCGGGATAGTTCGCACCGATCGAAAACACCTGGCGCGGCCTTGGTGACGGCGCTCCCAGGCTCTGCTCGTCGATCGGGTCGGCGGGAAAATCGACACCCGAGCCCGCCCAGCGCCGGAACTCCGTCCACCGGTCGTAGACGGCTGACGGATCGGCCGAAAACAGACCGTTGCTGGCCTTCTCGACGTCGATGCCACCGCCCTCGACGACCAATGTCAACCGCCCACCAACATTGGCTACACGCACCAGGATTCACCTCCGCGGCCGTTTGGCCGATCGATTTGGGTCTTCACAGAATGAAACTGACCTTTCCTTGCGGCCGGAGTTCCTCGCAGTCCAGCGTGGCCCGGCGCTCTCGGATGCGGAAGCCGCCGTCCGCCCCGCGTACCAGCACATGGCGGTACTCACCGGTGAACAGATGTGACGCGCTGCGCCGATACCGGTAGACGGCGAAGTTCGACAGCACCTCGAAACCGTTCGCGCCGTTGTCGTGGACGCGCACGTTGGTGATCAATCGGCGGGTGCGCGAGCGTGGTCGCTCGACGAAGGCCATCTCGCTTTCTAGGCGTTCCACCCTTCCCACAATCTGCGGGTAGGAGTCGGCGATGATGAAGACGGTCTCGTCAGGAGTGGTGGAATCGATTGCGTCCGTGGACGGAACGAGGTATGAACAGTCCTCGGTCAGCAGCTGCAACCATTCCGGCAGATTCCAGGCATCCAGTAACTCGGCCTCGTGATAGAGGAACGATTCGACTTCGTATGCGGTGTCGCGGTCAACGGTCGCCGGGCCCCCTCGCAGCATCTCGGTCATAACTGTTCGACTCCGGACATCGCAACCTCGTCGGTCCCGACCAGATCCTTCTGCCACTGACGCCAGAAGCCACGCATCTGCTCCTCATCGGTCAGACTCGGAACGTCTTTTCCCATCCCCTTGGAGACAATGGACCACTCGGTGCCCCGCAGCCGCCCGAAGGCTTCCTGGCAGGATTCGATGACTTCATTATCGTCGGGTGTTGCGAAACCGCCGGGGCCGAGGAACTCCAGATATCCCTGGATGCGGTGCTTGCGCAGTTCAGGGTCCTCGCCGACGGGGGCCAAGCACCAGGCCGTGACATCGGTGTGGTCGGCGGCGACCGGGTCGAGCACCCGCAACTGCAGCGATGCGGCGTCGATGATCAAAAGGTTGGGATAGATCAATATGTTCTTGGAGGTCTGCCCCACGAGTTCGGCGGTGTCGTCGCCGAACTTGTCCACCAGCTCCGCTGCGATAGCGTGGACCCGCTGCTTGGCCTGTTCGCTCATCACAGCAGCAGGTTTGGCGACCGACCGGCCGAAAGGCGCCTTGTAGCGCATCATTACGTGTCCGTTGCCCAGGCTCAGACCCACTCCGTCCAAGCCTCCGCCGAGGTCGTAACCCCGGCTGTTGAGGTAGGCGAAATACGTCTTGTGTACGGCCATGCCGTGGTAGCCGTCGAGACTGTTTTCAACGATGAGCTTCCAGTTGCCGCCCATCCGGTAGATATGCGTTCCCTCGACCACTTCCATCTGCCCGGTGAGCGACTGGTCGATGATGGAATCCAGATACGGCAGCACCGGAGCGAGGTAGTCGCGCAGCGGCTGGGCGTCACGGTTGAACGTGGCGAAGACGAAGTCCCGGTACACCTCGAACCTGGGCGAATCCAGGCCGAAGTTCGCGGGGTCGAAGCTCGGGGGGAATGACGCGCGCTCGGCGACACCGATCAACTCGCCCGAGTTCTTGTATGTCCACGCGTGATAGAGGCAACGGAATCGCTCCGTATTTCCCTTGGCCTCGCGACACACCAGCGCACCCCGGTGACGGCAGGCGTTGAAGAAGACACGAAGCTCACCGCCCTTGTCCCGGCACATGATCAGCCGCTCGCCGACCACTGTCCGAGTGACGAAGTCACCGGGCTGGGCCACCTCGGTGGCGTGACCCACGTAGAGCCACTTGGTGGAAAAGATCGTCTTCTGTTCGCGTTTCAGATGCTCCTCGTCGGTGAAGACCGACCGGTGTACCCGGAAATCCACGCCCGGGGTTTCGACGACCAGATCCTTGTATCCGTTGCCGATCATGCGAGCGTCGACCCCCCATTCACACCGACCACCTGGCCGTTGATGAATCCCGCCTCGTCGCCGGCGAGAAACTCGACCAGAGCGGCAACCTCACTCATCTCCGCAGGCCGACCCATCGGGATCTGGGAAACGAAGCGCTGGGTCAGTTCGGGCTGCTCCTGCAGGAACCGCTCGAATTCGGGCGAACGGACAGCCGGCGGCGCCACCACGTTGAAAGTCACACCCTGCTTGCCGAATTCACGGGAAAGGCTGCCGGCCACCGCGTGCACGCCACCCTTGGCGGCGTTGTATATCGCGTGGTCCTCGAGACCGTTGCGCACCGAATCGGCGCCGATGAAGATCACCCGGCCCTTGCAGGCCTCGAGCATCACCGGCAGTGCGGCCAGCGTCGACCGCAACGCCGACCACAAGTTGCGGTTTATGGTGGCCTGCAAGGTTTCCTCGGTGTGGCTGAGCGTCGGCCGGATGACGCCGCCGCCGGCATTGTTGACCAGCACGTCGAGGCCACCGAAGACCGAGACCGCCTGCCGCACCATCTGTTCGGCCGCTTCCCGGGTGCTCAGGTCACCAACGCTGGTGATGACCGGCGCGGTGTGATCACCCTCGAGCTTGGCGGCCAGTTTGGCCAGGCCCTCGTCGTTGGTGTCGGCCAGCACCAGCGACGCGCCGGCGGTAGCGAATCGCTCACTCAACGCCGTCCCGATACCGCCCGCGGCGCCGGTGACGATGACACACTTGCCGGTGAATGCGCCCACCTCAGTTGCGTCCTGCCACCTGGTAGACGCCGAAGACCTTGTTCGAGGTGAACAGGTCGGTTTCGATCATCTCCATCCACTCGGGGCGGACGCCGAGGTGGTCGACGGCACCGGCGAGACAGAACCAGTTCAGCATCTCGTGCTGCCCGGCGTGCTCGACCTCCTGAAGGGTCACATCGCGCCAGGCGGCCGGCTTATCACCATGGAGCTGCGCGAACAGCTCCCGGTCCCGGGCCGTGTCGGGGAGCAGGAAGTGGCTCGCCTCGTTGAGGAAGGCGTGCGACCAGCTCGACGACGCGACCAGAGCCACCCGTGACTTGCTCTGCAGGCAGATCTCGGCCACCGCGGCACCGAGGTCGAAGCAGCGAGCCGGCGCGGGGGCCGGCGGGTCCAGTTCGGAAATATCCTTGGGCATGCTGCTCAGATAGGCCAAGCCACCCTTGTGCTTGACCAATCGACGGCCGTAGCAGTTGATGGAAAAGAACAACGACGCGTATGGGAAGCCGTCGCCGGCCCAGTCGAGGTAACGCAACGTGTTCGCGAACGCGGCCGGCATTGGCCTGTCGGGCAGGGGCTGGTAGCTATAGGCGATATCGAAGCCCCGGCTTAGCAGTTCGGTGGTGAGTTTCTTGCCGGCCCGCGCCGCGCCCTTGATCG
>JARLGS010000823.1 GCA_031292695.1 Mycobacterium sp.
CGGTGTTCATCGCCACACCCACATCGGCCTGAGCCAGCGCCGGCGCGTCATTGGTGCCGTCGCCGGTCATCGCGACCAGCTTGCCGCCGGCCTGTTCTTTCTTGATCAGCGCCAGCTTGTCCTCCGGCGTGGCCTCGGCCAGGAAGTCGTCGACTCCAGCTTCATCGGCAATTGCCTTGGCGGTCAACGGGTTATCGCCGGTGATCATGACCGTGCGGATGCCCATCTTGCGCATCTCGTCGAACCGTTCCCGCATGCCCTGCTTGACGACGTCCTTGAGGTGGATGACGCCGAGCACCTCGGCTTTGCCGTTGTTGATCCGGCCGACCACCAGTGGAGTACCGCCGGCGGCGGAGATACCGTCGACGGTCTCGCCCAGCTCGGGCGGCACGGTGCCGCCGTTGGTGCAAATCCAGTCCGCCACTGAGCTGGCCGCGCCCTTGCGCAGTGACTGTCCGTCCTCCATATCGACACCGGACATCCGGGTCTTCGCGGTGAACTCGACCCAGTTGGCTCCGGTCAGCTCGCCCGGGGTACGGGCGCGCAGGCCATAGGCATCCTTGGCGTACACCACAATTGAACGACCCTCGGGGGTCTCGTCGGCCAGGCTGGACAGCTGCGCCGCGTCGGCGAGCTGCTCGGCGGTGACGCCGGGCACCGGGATGAAATCCGATGCCTGCCGGTTGCCCAAGGTGATGGTGCCGGTCTTGTCCAGCAGCAGGGTGTTGACGTCACCGGCGGCCTCGACGGCGCGGCCGGACATGGCCAGCACGTTGCGCTGCACCAAGCGGTCCATCCCGGCGATGCCGATGGCGGACAGTAGCGCGCCGATGGTGGTCGGGATCAGGCAGACCAGCAGCGAGACCATCACGATGCCGGTCACGCCGAAGGTGTCCAGCGCCTGGGTATCGGGCACGCCCGGGTTGTTGGCCTTGGAGTAGATGGCCAGCGGCTGCAGGGTCGCGACGGCGAACACGAAGATGATCGTGAGAGCAGCCAGCAGGATGTTCAACGCGATCTCGTTGGGGGTCTTCTGCCGGTTGGCACCCTCGACCAGGGCGATCATCCGGTCGATGAAGCTCTCGCCGGGTTTCTGGGTGATCTGCACGACGATCCGGTCGGACAGCACAGTGGTCCCGCCGGTGACCGCCGATCGGTCGCCACCGGATTCCCGGATCACCGGTGCGGATTCACCTGTGATGGCCGACTCATCAACGGAAGCAATGCCTTCCACGACATCGCCGTCACCGGGGATGACCTGGCCGGCTTCCACCACGACGATGTCGCCCTGCTGCAGCAACGGTGCGGCGACCTCTTCTTCGGTGCCGGGACGGCCGGGTGCCCAACCGACCAACTTGCGGGCGACAGCGTCGGACTTGGCCTTTCGCAGACTGTCGGCCTGGGCCTTGCCGCGACCTTCGGCGACCGCCTCCGCCAAGTTGGCGAAAACGACTGTCAGCCAGAGCCAGAACACGATCAGCCAGGCGAACCAGCTTGAGTTGACCACTGCCAGAACGGTCGACCAGACGGCGCCGATCTCGACGATGAACATCACCGGGTTGCGCCACAGCGTGCGCGGGTCCAGCTTGCGGACGGCGTCCGGCATCGACTTCAACAGCATCTTGGGGTCGAGCAGGCCACCCTCAACGCGGCCTTTGGGCTTGGCGGCATCGGTGGGCGCGGGGTGCTCCGGGTCGGCAACCCCCACGGTTGGGGTTTTGGTGGACATTTAGTGGATTCCTTCAGCAAGGGGGCCGAGCGCGAGCGCCGGCAGGAAGGTCAGGGCGACCAGGATGAGCGTCACGCCGGCGACCATGCCGACGAACTGCGGACGGTGCGTGGGCAGGGTGCCCAGCGACGGGGGCGTGGCGCCCTGCTTGGCCAGAGAACCGGCCAGCGCCAGCACCAGGATCATCGGCAGGAAGCGGCCGATCAGCATGGCCAGACCCAAAGCCGTGTTGTACCAAACGGTGTTGACCGAGATACCGGCAAAGGCCGAGCCGTTGTTGTTGGCCGCCGAGGTGAAGGCGTACAGCACCTCGGACAGCCCGTGCGGGCCGGTGTTCGCCATTGCCGCCCGCTCACCCGGCAGCGCCATGGCCACCGCGGTTCCGGTCAGCACGATCAGCGGGGTGACCAGGAAATAGCTTGCGGCCAGCTTGATTTCGCGCGGGTTGATCTTTTTGCCCAGGTATTCCGGGGTACGTCCGACCATGAGGCCGGCCACGAACACCGTGATCACCGCGAGGATCAGCATGCCGTACAGGCCAGAGCCGGTTCCACCCGGTGCGACCTCGCCGAGTTGCATGTTGAACATCGTCATCATGCCGCCCAGGGACGTGTACGAGTCGTGGAACGAGTCGACC